>JANJTU010000341.1 GCA_024710965.1 Thauera sp.
GCGCGGCTGGCAAGCTCGGCGTCGGTGGGCCAGGCCGGCGGCGGGCCGGCGCGCCAGGCGACGAGCGCGGCGCGCGCCTCCTCGCCGCGGCTCACCGGCAGGCGGCCGAGCCTGAGCGGCACGCCGCGCACCAGCAGCGCCTCGAGGTCGTCGAACCAGGCCGGGCTGCTGGTGAGCCCCATGTGGTCGGCCGGCATGCACCAGCAGCGCTCGTCGGGCAGGTTCGGCAGGCGGCCCGACTGCCACGTCACCGAGCCGTCGCCGCACGGCGTGCCGCGCATCATGAGGCCGGTCGGCCGGCTGCCGTCGGTCTGCAGCAGCAGGCCGCAGGGCGTGTTGGCGGCCTGGCCGAAGACGTAGGCGACGCGCTCGGGGGCGGCGTCCACCCAGCGCGTGTCGGCGAGCTCGCGCCAGAACGCGGCGGCCTCGTCCAGCGCCGCCTGCGCCGGGCGGCCGGCGAGGTTGCGGCCGAACCAGAAGTCGTCGTTGATGCGGCCGAGCTCGGCCCAGGTGGCGGCGCGGTAGAAATCCTTCGCCGCCGGCCCGGCGGTGTCCTCGAAACCGGGCGCGGGCAGCAGCTGCAGCGCGCCGGGAAAGCCGGCGACGATGTCGAGCACCGCCTGCAGGCCCTGGCGCAGGTCGAGGCGGGCGAGCATGCGCATCGTGTCGGCCTGGCCGAGCAGGCTCTCGACGAAGAGGTGGGAGCCGTGGTTGGGCGTGCCCAGCATCAGCAGGCGGCCGCCGGGGCGGGCGACGATGTCAGGCCACAAGTCCGGGTCGGCGGCGAAGGCCGCGCGCACGACAAGGCCGCCCATGCTGTGGGCGAGGAGGCGCAGCGGCTGGTCGGGGTGGTCCGCGAGCGCCTGGCGCAGCCGCTGCGCCAGCTCGGCGCCGAGGCGGCGCAGCGGCTGGCGCCAGTCGTAGCCGTGGCGGATGACGCGGTGGCTGGCCTCGAGGTGGTCGGCCAGGCGGCCGTAGGCGAGGCCGACGAGGCCGTCGGTGCGCACCGCCTTGTCGCTGTCGAAGGCGATCTGCGCCAGGCCACCGCGCGCGAGGTCGAGCGGGTCGAGCCAGATGCGCTCGCCATTGGCGGCGAGGTGGGTGCCCATGATGCCGGGCAGGAAGATCAGCACCGGCAGCGTGTTGTCCGCCGGCTCCGCCTCGCCGCGGCTGGCGCGGCCCGCGCGCGCGGGCTCCAGCGCCGGCAGCGCGAGCGGCGCCCACGGCGCCCGGGTCTCCGGCGCCGCGTCGGTGAGCCAGCCGCCGAGCGCGGCGGGCAGGCTGACGTTGTCGCTCTTGACGTCGTCGCGGAAGTAGCGGAAGTGGTTCACCTCCGGCCCCTGCACGAAGATCGCGCGGTGGCGGCCGGCGGCTTCGCCGGCCCCGGACAGCGCCGCGCCGCCCTCAGCCTCGGCCTCGGCCGCCGCGGCGCGCGCGATGAGGCCGCCGTACATCGAGCCGGTGTCGACGACGAGGTCGTTGCGCGCGCGCTCGAAGAAGGCCCAGTCCACGAACATCACGCCGATGCGCTGGACGAGGCCCGCGCCCTCGCCCTCGACGTCGCCGGCGATCACCGCCATGCGCAGCTGCGGCGCCATCGCAGCGCGGCCGAGCAGCATGCCCATCGGCGCCTCGGGCAGCATCGCCTCGATGCCCGGCACCACGTCCGCCTGCAGGCGCTTGTCGGCGATCTCGAGGACGACGCGGGCGAGGCACTGCAGCGCCCGCTCCGCGGCCTGCTTCGCCGTCGCCGCGGCGGCCGGCGTCGCCAGCGCGCCGGCAAGCGCGCCCGCGCCCCAGGCGCCGAAGCGGCGCACCAGGTTGAGCAGCGTGGACAGGAAGACGTCGAGGTTGTCCGACAGCAGCGCGGTGCCGCGCGCCGGCGCCGCCACGCGCACGTAGCGCTCGACGCGCAGGCGCTTGCGCGCGAGCAGCTCGACCAGGCGGCGCAGCTTCGCCTGCTCCTCGGTCGCCACCTGCTCGCACTCGCGCGCGGCGCTGCGCCGGCGCGCGGCGGGGGCGTCCGCCGCGGCGCGCGGCGTGCCGCGGTACAGCCCGATCAGCTCGTCGAGGCCGGCGTCGGCGGCGTCGAGGCACAGCAGGTCGCCCACCAGGCCGCCGCGCGAATGCGTCACCAGGCACAGGCGGCTGTCGTCGGGCAGGGTGTCGACGAGCGCGAGCGCGTTGTCGATCGGGCTCTCGGAGAAGGTGCGGTGCTCGAAGCCGAACATGCGCCCGCCGAAGGCCTCCTGCAGCACGCCCCAGGCGCTGCTGGCGGGCAGTTCGCCGAAGCCGCCCAGGGTGTGCGAGCCGGTGCCGTGGATGAAGACCAGCAGCGGCCCGCTCGCCGCCGCCGCGACCAGGCGCGGGTCGCCCGCCGCACAGCGCGCGCCCGCGCCGAGCGCGCCGCCGTCCCAGCAGTACAGGCCGGGCGCACCCGCCAGGCGCTGCTCGACCGCTTCCATCAGCGCCTTCGCGCCCTTGCGCGAGGCCCAGTCCACCGCCTTGCCGCCCAGCCACTCGAGTGCCTTCTCCTTCGCCACTGCGCTGATCTCGTCCTCGACCAGCTCGAGTTCGGTGACGCGGCGCCAGATCCAGCCGAGCGCGCCGCGCGTGGTGTCGCGCGTGTCGCGGAAGCGGGCAAGGTCGAGCGTGCCGTCGGCATCGACCAGCTCGGGCCGGCTGCGCGCGAGCTGGGCGGCGAGGGCGTCGGCGCGGATGAAGATCGTGGTGCCGTCGGCGGCCTCGAGCGCGAGCAGGCCGGCGCCCGCCGCGAGCGCTTCGCTCGCCGGCGCATCGGCGCTGCGGCTCGCCGGCGCGAGCTCGAGCGCGCGCTTGACGCGCAGGTTGGGCAGCAGGTCCGCGCCATCGCTGCCGTCGGCACGGCTGCCCGGCAGGCGCAGCGCCGCCGGCAGCGCACCGCCCGCGCGTGTCGCGCCCTCGCCGGCGAGCGGCAGCTTCAGCAGCGGCCGCGCCGCGGGCTTGTCATCCTTGGTCGCCATCCCCTTCTCCTTCCCTTCAGCGCTGCCGTCAGCGCTGCGCGATCGCCTGCAGGCGGGCGCGCGCATCGTCGGTGCGCACCTGGATCCACAGCGGCAGGTGGTCCGACAGCTGGTAGGTGTATTTCTCCCGCGTCAGCGCCGGAAACTCCTCCGCCGGGAAGAGCCCGGCGATGTGGGCGTCGTCGAGGTGGAAGTCGAGCACGCCGCCCCTGTCGGCGAAGCTGTCCGGATAGGCGGGCGACGGATACTGCAGGATCTGGTCGTAGCGCTTGTCCTTCGCCAGGTTGCTGCCGAAGCTGTCGGCGAGCAGGCCCTTCGGCACCTGCAGGCCGTACTTCGTGATCGCCTTGAACAGCGGGCTGCGCCGGCTCGGGATGTTGAAGTCGCCGACCACGATCAGGTCCTTGGTCGTCGCCTGCTCGGACTTGCGGAAGGCCTCGATCCAGTCGGCGAGCAGCTCGATCTCGGCGAGGCGGTCGCTGTCGCCGCGGCCCCAGCGGATGTGGGCGGCGAGGATGAGGAAGTCGAAGCCGCCGGCGCGGAACGAGGCCAGGTAGGGCAGGCGCCACCAGAAGCGGTCCTGGATCAGGTATTCGTCGCCAATCTTGATCCGCGGCGGCACCGCCACCGCGGCGAGGCCCTGGAAGCACAGCGCGCGACGGTCGAAGACGAAGCCGAGGCGCTCGCCGTTGCCGCCGTCGTCGGCGACGACCCCCGAATACACCGCGCGCCACTCCGGGCCGAGCACCTCGAGCACGCGGCCGAGGTCGGCGAGGTTCTCGCGCAGCTCGACGATCGAGATCAGGTCGAACTGGGCGAGGATCTCGGCGAGGTAGTGGATCGCCGCCGCCGAGCGCCGGCGGCGGCCGAACTCGCGGATGTTCCAGGTGGCGACGTTGATCGTCTCGTCGAGGCGCGAGGCGGGGATGGCGGCGGCGTCGATACGGTCCTTGAGCTGGAGCAGGCCGCGCGCCAGCGCCGGGGTGACATTGCCGTGTCGCATCGCGCGCCGCGCTCAGGGATGGCGCCAGAAGGCGAAGGCCTGGAAGCGCGGGTGCAGCCACCAGGCGCTGGCGCTCACCGCGCGGCGGAAGTTGCGCGCGCCGGCCTGCGACTCGAGCGGGCGCAGGACCTCGCCGGCGGCGTCGCGCCTGGCCTGGGCCTCCTCGGTCTCGGGGACGACGGCGGTGATATGGCCGGAGCGGTTGAGGTCGGCGCGGCGGGCGACGATCAGGCAGACCTCGCCGGCGTTGGCCGCGGCCTGCAGCGTGCTGAGGTCGATCTCGCGCCGCCAGCCGAAGGCCGGGCCGTGCTCGACGAGCCAGTCATGCAGCGCGTTGGCATTGAGTTCGCGCACGCTCTGGCCGTATTCGGGCGCCACCGTCTCGCCGCGGGCGAGGCGCTGCAGCGCGTGGTCGGTCCACCACACGCGCGGCAGGTAGGCGCCGCACAGGTAGGCGTAGTCGGCGGCGTAGATGTTGCAGAAGGTGGTGCCGGCGCGTGGCTGGTAGCGCAGGTGGGCGGGGGCGGCGGCATCGAGGTAGTCCACGATCGCCTGCAGCGCGGCCGCGCGTGCCGCCACGCTGCGCCCGCCGCGCGCCGGTCGCCCGGCCTCGCCGAGCGGGAAGGCGCGCCCGCCGTCACGCGTGCGGCTGACGTCGCGCCGGTTCTGCGCCAGGTGCGCGGGCGGCAGCGCCGCC
>JANJTU010000048.1 GCA_024710965.1 Thauera sp.
GCGAGGTCAAGCGCACCGCCGGCGTGCCGCAGGCGCTCGGTTCCTGTCACACGGCGAAGGTCGGCGGCTACGTCATCGAAGGCCACGTCCCGGCCGCCGACGTCAGGCGCATGCTCACCGAGAAGCCCGCAATCGCCGGCCTCTCCGCACCCGGCATGCCGCAGGGCTCGCCCGGCATGGAAGGCCCCTACCCCGCCGACCGCTACGACGTCGTCAGCTTCGACGCCAAGGGCAAGACGGCGGTGTTCGCCAGCCACTGAGTCTTCGTCACCGCGTCGAGGCACCCTCCCCGCTGGCCACGACGCCCGGCGACCGGCATGCCGCGCACCGTCCGCCGCGGCCAGCTTGCCGCCCTCAGGCGGGTGCGCCCATCGCCCACAGGTGGGCGGCGACCAGCGCCCGCCACGGGCTGAAGGGGGCGAGCCAGCGCCGGGCTTCGTCCGCGCTCGGGCGCTGCCCGGCACCGAGCAGGGCCTGCAGACTGCGGCGCACCGCGGCATCGCCGTGCAGCGAGCCGTCGACCCAGCCGAAGCCGCGCAGCAGCGCATAGTCGACCGTCCACGGCCCGATACCGCGCAGGCGCAGCAGTTCGGCGCGGATCTCGTCCGCCGGCGGCGCCTCCACCCAGCGATCGAGCGGCAGCTGGCCCTGCGCCACGGCGTCGGCCAGCGCGCGCAGCGCCCGCGCCTTGGCCTGCGAAAAACCCGCGGCGCGCAGCGCGTCCTCGCCCAGGCGCAGCAGGCTGCGGGCGTCGGGATAACAGCCGAGCCCGCCCGAATGGCGCAGGCCCGCGGCCGCGATCAGGCGGCGGCGCAGCGCCACCGCGGCACCGAGGCTGATCTGCTGCCCGGTGATCGCCCAGCTCAACGCCTCGAACGGTGTCGCCGCGAGCGGCACGCGCAGGCCGGGCCGGCGCGCGATCAGCGGGCCGAGCTGCGGGTGGCGCGCGTGGGCGCGCTCGAATGCGGCCACCGGCTGGGTCAGGCCGAGCATGCGCCGGGCGAGCCGTTCCAATGCCGCCGCCGCGGCCTCGCTGCCGTCGGCCCGTGCCCGCCCTTCCTCGCTCCGCTGCTCGGAGATCCCCTTCTCCGCGCCCCGCTCTGCGTCGGCCACATCGCCCGTCGCACCCGTCGGCGTCGGCACGCCGTCGATGGCGAGCGCGACCTCCGCCCGCTGTGCATCGAAGCGGATCGTCAGGCAGGCGGGCTGACCGCCCCAGGCGATGCCCTTGTGCAGGGCGCCGGCGTCGACGCGCTCGGAGAGCTGCTGCGGGTCGCGGCGGTGGAAGGCGAGCACGTCGCCACTGCGAAAGCCCGGCGGCAGCGCGAGCTCGCAGCCGATCCGCACGCTCACCCCTTCGCCTCGCGCTCGAGCAGGGCGCGCTTGCGCTCGACGCCCCAGCGGTAGCCGGAGAGGCTGCCGTCGCTGCGCACGACGCGGTGGCAGGGGATCGCCACCGCGATCGCGTTCGCCGCGCAGGCGCCGGCCACCGCGCGCACCGCCCGAGGTGCGCCGATGCGCTCGGCGAGCTCGCGGTAGCTCAGCCGCGCGCCGGGCGGGATCTGCCGCAGCGCCTGCCACACACGCTGCTGGAAGGCGGTGCCGCGGACATCGAGCGGCAGCTCGAGGCCGAGCTTCGGCGCCTCGACAAAGCCGACCACCGTCGCCACCAGCTGCGCGAAAGCGGCGTCGCCACCGTCCAGCGTCGCGCGTGGGAAACGGTCCTGCAGCTCGCGCACCAGTGCCTCGGCATCGTCGCCGAGCGTGATCGCGCACACGCCCTGCGCGCTCGCGGCAACCAGGATGGCGCCGAGCGAACACTGACCGACGGCGAAGCGGATCTCGGCGCCCGCGCCGCCGTCGCGGTAGCGGCTCGGACTCATGCCCAGCACCGCCGCGGACTGCTCGTAGAAACGGCTGCTGGCGCCGTAGCCGGCGTCGTAGATGGCGTCGGTCACGGTCGCCGCCTGCGCCAGCCCCGCCCGCAGCCGCTCGGCGCGGCGGGCGGCTGCATAGGTTCGCGGCGTCAGGCCGGTGACGGCCTTGAACAGGCGGTGCAGGTGGCCGGCGCTGACCCCGGCCTGCCGCGCCAACTCGTCGAGGGTGGGCATGTCTTCGGCCGCCTCGACGACGCGGCACAGCCGGGCAACGAGCGCCGCTTCGCGTTCGGCCCGCGGCGGCTGCTCGGGGCGACAGCGCCGGCAGGGGCGAAAGCCGGCACGTTCGGCCGCCTCGGCGCTGTCGTAGAAGCTGACGTTCTCCGGTCGCGGCGTGCGCGCATTGCAGGACGGCCGGCAGTACACGCCGGTGCTGCGCACCGCATAGACGAAGCGGCCCTCGGCGGCCGGATCGCGCGCCAGCACGGCGGCCCAGCGCGGATCGGCGGCGGTGGTGGCGGCACGATCGTCCTGTGCCTTCGGCCGCCGCCGGACGGTGGCAGCGGCGGGCGGGGCGACGGGAAGGTGTTCGGTGTCGGCAGACATGATAGAAGCGGCTCGGGGGCCGGGTCCGTTCGATGGGTGCAATCTACGCCGTGCGCCGCGTTCCGGCACTCCGAAACTTGCTTTCGAATCCGCCCTGCGGACGGCATCACCGGCCGGATCCGCCCCGGCTGCGCCCCCTCCCGCCCCTCGCCGCCCGCGCGCCGAGTGCCATCAGGCCCGGTGGCCGCTTGCAGCCGCGCCAGGTCAGTCGGCGGGACGCCGCCCCGGCGCCTGGCTGCGCCGGACGAAGCCGAGCTTGATCTCGCGCGCGCGCAGCTGCCCGCAACCGCCATCGACGTCCTGCCCCGCCGAGCGCCGCAGCTTGGTCAGGATGCCGCGCTGGTGCAGCCGGCGCGCGATCTCGGCCGCGCGCTCCCAGCTCGGACGACGGAAATGCAGCCCCTCGACGCGGTTGAACGGGATCAGGTTCATCACCGCATACTTGCCGGCGAGCAGGCGCGCGATGCCCTCGAGTTCGTCCTCGCCGTCGTTGACGCCCTCGATCAGCGTCCACTGGTACTGGATCGGGTAGCCGGTGGCGCGTGCATAGACCTCGCCGAGCTCCACCAGCTCGGCCGGATCGATGCGCGGCGCCCGCGGCAGCAGCTCGGCGCGCAAGCCGGGCCGCGTGGTGTGCAGCGACAGCGCCAGCGCCGGCCGCACGCGCAGCCGAGGCAGGCGCTCGAACACGCGCGCGTCGCCCACCGTGGAGAAGACCAGGTTCTTGTGCGGGATCGCGCCCTCGGTGCCGAGGAGCTCGATCGCCTCGACGACGTTGTCGAGGTTGTGCGCCGGCTCGCCCATGCCCATGAAGACGACCTTGTGCACCCGCCGCAGGCGGCGCGCGAGCGCCACCTGGGCGACGATCTCGGCGCTGCCGAGCTGGCGCAGCAGGCCGTCGCGGCCGGTCATGCAGAACACGCAGCCGACCGCGCAGCCGACCTGGGTGGACACGCACAGGCCGTCGCGCGGCAGCAGCACGCTCTCGACCGTCTGGCCGTCGGCCAGCTCGACGAGCAGCCGTGCCGAGCCGTCCTCGCCGGGGTGTTCGGAGCGCAGGCGGGCAAGCGTGTCGAGCTCGGCGGTGAGCGTAGGCAGGGCGTCGCGCACGCCGGCCGGCAGGAAGTGCTCGGCCGGCCGCGGCCCGCCCTCGAGCGGCAGGTGCTGCAGCCAGGCGCGCAGCAGGCGCTGCTCGTGGCAGGGCTTGGCGCCAAGGGCGCGCAGGCGGTGTCTGAGGTCTTCGATGCGCATGGCGGGCGGAATCCTAGCATCGCCGCCGGCGAGCGGATAGCCGGCCCGGCCGCACCGCGCAACGGATGCCGGGGCGGATGCAGGCGAGCCGGCAGTGCGCGTGACCGGGCGGCCCACACGCCTGCGCCGGCAGGCTCAACGCTTCACGTACAGCCCCCGCTGCGATGCGAACCAGGCGGCGAGGTCGCTCATGTCCGCCGTCGACAGGCTTTCCACCTGCGCCGCCATGATCGGGTTCTTGCGCTTGCCCGCCTTGTAGTCGAGCATGGCCTGCAGCAGGTAGTCCTGGTGCTGGCCGCCGATGCGCGGGAACTCGGGCGTCGGGCTGTTGCCGTCGGCGCCGTGGCAGGCGGCGCAGACCTGCGATTTCTCCTTGCCGCGCAGCGGGTCGCCGGCCTGCGCCGGGGCGGCAAGGACGAGGGCGAGCGCGGCGAGGACGGACGGTGCGGCGAGGGAGACGCGGTTCGGCTTCATGTTCGTTCCCCCTTCAGCGCGCGGCGCCGTAATACGCGGCGAGGTCGGCCATGTCCTGCTCGGACAGGCCGGCGGCGATGCCCTGCATGGTCGGATGGCTGCGTTCGCCGGCCTTGTAGGCCTGCAGCGCGCGCACGAGGTATTCGGGATGCTGGCCGCCGAGCTTGGGCACGGAATAGACCTCGGGGAAGCTGGTGCGATAGCCGTCGATGCCGTGACAGCCGATGCACATCGAGATCTTCGCCTTCGCCGCCGCCGCGTCGCCCTCCACCGCCTGGGCGGGCAGCAGCACCAGCGCCAGCGCGAGCCCGGAAACCAGATGTCGTCCCTGCATGGTGAATCCTCCGTCGGGGGATGCTGCACATGGTGTTCTGAAGCGCGCGCCGCCCGACGCAGGCCGGCAATCGCGCGGCACGTGCGGGCACCCGGTCGCGTCGCCGGTTTTTCGTAACGCTAGCCCTATAATCGTGGAGAACCCTATAAGAGGAATCCCGGATGTCCGACCTGCGCTTCGAAGGCTCGCAAGGCTACGTCGCCACGCCCGACCTGATGCTCGCGGTGAATGCCGCGATCCGCCTGCAGCGCCCGCTGCTGATCAAGGGCGAGCCCGGCACCGGCAAGACCATGCTGGCCGAGGAGGTGGCGTCCGCCCTCGGCCTGCCGCTGCTGCAGTGGCACATCAAGTCCACCACGAAGGCCCAGCAGGGGCTGTACGAGTACGACGCGGTGTCGCGCCTGCGCGACTCGCAACTGGGGGACGACCGCGTCAGGGACATCGCCAACTACATCGTCAAGGGCGTGCTGTGGCAGGCCTTCGAGGCCGAGACGCCGACCGTGGTGCTGATCGACGAGATCGACAAGGCCGACATCGAATTCCCCAACGACCTGCTGCGCGAGCTCGACCGCATGGAGTTCCACGTGTACGAGACCCGGCAGACGGTGCAGGCGCGCCACCGGCCGATCGTGTTCATCACCTCGAACAACGAGAAGGAGCTGCCCGACGCCTTCCTGCGCCGCTGCTTCTTCCATTACATCCGCTTCCCCGACCGCGACACGATGCAGCGCATCGTCGACGTGCATTTCCCCGGCCTGCGCAGGGCCTTGCTGAGCGAGGCGCTGGAGGTGTTCTTCGGCCTGCGCGACGTCCCCGGGCTGAAGAAGAAGCCCTCGACCTCGGAGCTGATCGACTGGCTCAAGCTGCTGGTGGCCGAGGACATCCCGCCCGAGGCGCTGCGCAGCCAGGACGACAAGGCGGTGGTGCCGCCGCTGCATGGCGCGCTGCTGAAGAACGAGCAGGACATGCACCTGTTCGAGCGCCTCGTCTACATGGCGCGCCACAACCGCTGACGCGCCCCCCGGAGCGGACGCCCGCACGATGCTGATCGACTTCTTCCTGCACCTGAAGGCGCGCAAGCTGCCGGTGTCGACGCGCGAGTTCCTGACCGTGCTCGAAGGCCTGCGTGAGCGCGTGTGCGGCCACTCGATCGACGAGTTCTACGTCTACGCCCGCACCTGCCTGGTCAAGGACGAGTCGCTCTACGACCGCTTCGACCAGGCCTTCGGCGAGTACTTCAAGGGCGTCACCGCGCTGCCCGGCCTCGACGTCGAGCTGCCGGAAGACTGGCTGCGCGCGATGGCGAAGAAGCACCTGACGGCGGAGGAGCGCGCGCAGCTCGAGCAGCTCGGCTGGGACAGGCTGATGGAGGAGCTCCGCAAGCGCCTGGCCGAGCAGAAGGGGCGCCACCAGGGCGGCAGCAAGTGGATCGGCACCGGCGGCAGTTCGCCCTTCGGCAACGGCGGCACCCATCCGGAGGGCATCCGCGTCGGCGGAGAGTCCGCCGGCAATCGCACCGCGGTGAAGGTGTGGGACAGGCGCGAGTTCCGCAACCTCGACGACGCGGTCGAACTGGGCACGCGCAACATCAAGGTCGCGCTACGCCGGCTGCGCCGCTTCGCGCGCGAGGGCGCGGCCGAGGAGCTCGACCTCGACGGCACCATCGCCGCCACCGCGCGCAACGCCGGCTGGCTCGACCTGATGATGCGCCCCGAGCGCCACAACGCGGTGAAGGTGCTGCTCTTTCTCGACGTCGGCGGCTCGATGGACGACCACGTCAAGGTGTGC
>JANJTU010000124.1 GCA_024710965.1 Thauera sp.
TCGGTGACGAGCTTGATGCGCTGCGCCTCGCCGCCCGACAGCGTCGGGCTGGGCTGGCCCAGGCTCAGGTAGCCGAGGCCGACGTCCTGCAGCAGCTTGAGCGGGTGGGCGATCGCCGGATGGGCGGCGAAGAACTCGACCGCCTCGTCCACCGCCATCGCCAGCACTTCGGCCACCGTCTTCCCGCGCCAGCGCACCGACAGCGTCTCGGGGTTGAAGCGGGCGCCGGCGCAGGCTTCGCACGGCGTCTTGACGTCGGGCAGGAAGCTCATCTCCACCGTGGTCTGGCCGGCGCCGTCGCAGGACGGGCAGCGCCCGGCGCCGGTGTTGAAGGAGAAGCGTGACGCGCTCCAGCCGCGCGTGCGGGCGTCGAAGGTGTCGGCGAAGAGCTTGCGGATCGCGTCCCAGAAGCCGACGTAGGTCGCCGGGCAGGAGCGCGGCGTCTTGCCGATCGGCGTCTGGTCCACTTCCAGCACGCGGCCGACCTGCTGCCAGCCGTGGAGCGCGCGGCAACCGGTCGGCGTATGGGCGACGGCCTCCGGCTGGGCCTGGCCGCGGCGGCGCGCACGCGCCGCTTCCGGGTCGCCGAGCAGGGCGCGCAGGTTGGCGTGGATGACGTCGCGCGCGAGGCTGGACTTGCCCGAGCCGGACACGCCGGTGACCACGGTCAGGCGCGCCAGCGGCACGCGTACCGTCAGGTCGCGCAGGTTGTGCAGCGTCGCGCCCTCGATGCGGATCGCCGGATCGGCGTCGGCGACCGCGCGGCGCGGCCGCAGCGGGTGCTGCAGCGGCGTGCGCAGGCAGGCGCCGGTGGCGGAGTCGGGCGCGGCGAGCAGGTCGGCAAGCCGGCCCTCGGCGACCACGCGGCCGCCGCGCACGCCGGCGCCGGGGCCGAGGTCGATGACGTGGTCGGCGCGGCGGATGGTGTCCTCGTCATGCTCCACCACCAGCAGGGTGTTGCCGCGGTCGCGCAGCGCCTCCAGGGTGTCGAGCAGCAGGCGGTTGTCGCGCGGGTGCAGGCCGATCGTCGGCTCGTCGAGGATGTAGCACACGCCGCGCAGGTTGGAGCCGAGCTGGGCGGCGAGCCGGATGCGCTGCGCCTCGCCGCCGGACAGCGTGGGCGCGCCGCGGTCGAGCGCGAGATAGCCGAGGCCGACGTGCTGGAGGAAGGCGAGGCGGCCGCGGATCTCGCCGACGAGGTCGCGCGCGATGTCGGTTTCGCGCGCGTTCAGCGTCAGTTCGGCGAAGAAGGCTGCCACTTTGTCCACCGGCCAGGCGGCGAGCTCGTGCAGGCCGAGTGCGCGGAAACGCACCGCACGCGCCACCGGGTTCAGGCGCGCGCCGGCGCAGGCGGGGCAGGGCTCGTCGCTGCTGATCGTGTCTTCGGCGTCGCCGAGGTCGAGCGCGTCCGGGTCCTCGATGCGCGCCACCGTCTTCAGGCCCGTGCCGTAGCAGCTCGGGCACCAGCCGTGCCTGGCGTTGTACGAGAACAGGCGCGGATCGGGTTCGGGAAAGCCGGTGCCGCAGCTCGGGCAGGCGCGCAGCGTGGAGAAGGTGATCGGCGTCGCGCCGAGCTTACCGAGTTCGAGCACCTTCAGCACACCCTTGCCGAGCTCCAGCGCCTGGCGCACGAACTCGCGCAGCGTCGTCTCGTTGTCGGGCTGGACGACGAGCATGCCGACCGGCAGCTCGATGCTGTGCTCCTTGTAGCGGTCCAGCCGCGGCCACTTCGCCGTCGGCAGGTAGTCGCCATCGACCCGCAGCTGGGTATGGCCCTTGCCGCGCGCCCATTTCGCCAGGTCGGTGTACAAGCCCTTGCGGTTCGTCACCAGCGGCGCCAGCAGCTCCACCGAGGCGCCGCGCAGCTCGCGCGCGAGCTGGGCGACGATGGCCTCGAAGCTCTGCGGCGTCACCGCCACCTGGCAGGCCGGGCAGAACTGGGTGCCGAGCTTGACGTACATCAGGCGCAGGAAGGGGTGGATCTCGGTCAGCGTCGCCACCGTGCTCTTGCGCCCGCCGCGGCTGGTGCGCTGCTCGATCGCCACCGTCGGCGGGATGCCGAACAGGCCATCGACGTCGGGCCGGCTCGCCGGCTGCACGAACTGGCGCGCATAGGCGTTGAGCGACTCGAGGTAGCGGCGCTGGCCTTCGCCGAAGACGATGTCGAAGGCGAGGGTGGACTTGCCCGAGCCGGACAGGCCGGTGATGACGTTGAAGCGGTCGCGCGGGATCTGCAGGCTGACGTTCTTCAGGTTGTGCTCGCGCGCGTGGCGGATCTCGATGGCCGGCGCGGCGACGGCCCGGTACGCCGCCCGCGCCTCGGCGGCGACCTGCGCTGCAGGCACGGCGCCGGCCGCGATCGCGATGACCGCCTGATCGCCGCTGCCGCCGCCGCTCTCCTGGCGGGTTCGCGCCAGCGCCGCGGCGTACTCGCGCAGCGCGGCGCCGGTGTGCGAGCCGGCATGGGCGCGCACGACTTCCGGCGGGCCTTCGACGACGAGCGCGCCGCCGCCTTCGCCGCCTTCCGGGCCGAGGTCGATCACCCAGTCGGCGGCGGCGATGACGTCCAGGTTGTGCTCGATGACGATCAGCGAATGGCCGGCCTGCAGCAGCTTGTCGAAGGCGCCGAGCAGGGTGGCGACGTCCTCGAAGTGCAGGCCGGTGGTCGGCTCGTCGAAGAGGAAGAGCAGGCCGGGGGCCTTATCCACAGCTTCGTCCCCAGCGCTGCCCACAGACTTATCCACAGCCCTGGATTTACGTACAGGCTTCTTCTGCGCCGCCTCGGCGAGGTGGCCGGCGAGCTTCAGGCGCTGCGCCTCGCCGCCCGACAGGGTCGGCACCGGCTGGCCCAGGCGCAGGTAGTCGAGGCCGACGTCGGCGAGCGGCGCGAGCGCGGCGAGCACCTTCGGCTGGGCCTGGAAGAAGGCCAGCGCCTCGCGCACCGTCAGCTCCAGCACGTCCGCCACCGACTTGCCAAGCCATTGAAGTTCCAGCACTTCCGGCCGATAGCGGGTGCCGTCGCAGTCCGGGCAGCGCAGCCACACGTCGGACAGGAACTGCATCTCGACATGCTCGAAGCCCGAGCCGGTGCAGGTCGGACAACGGCCATGGCCGGCGTTGAAGCTGAAGGTGCCGGGGGTGTAGCCGCGCTGCTGCGCCTCGGGCAGGGCGGCGAAGAGGGCGCGGATCGGGTCCCAGGCACCGACGTAGCTGACCGGGTTGGAACGCGAGCTCTTGCCGATCGGCGACTGGTCCACCAGGACCACGCCGCGCAACTTATCCACACCCTCGAGGCGGTCGAAGGCGCCCGCCTCCGCGGTGCCGGCCGCCTCGCCGAAGTGGCGGGCGAGCGCCGGATGGAGCACGTCCTGGATCAGCGTCGACTTGCCCGAGCCGGACACGCCGGTGAGGCAGCTCAGGCGCTGCAGCGGAAAGGCGACGTCGATGCCACGCAGGTTGTGCTGGCGCGCGCCGACCAGGGTCAGGCGCGGCGTCGCCGCATCGACCGGGCGCGGCGGGCGGTCGATGTCGATGCGCTTCCTGCCCGCGAGCCAGGGGCCGGTGACCGAGTCCGGGTTGGCGGCGAGCTCCGCCGGCGTGCCGCGGGCGACGATGTTGCCGCCGCGCTCGCCCGGGCCGGGGCCGATCTCGAGCAGCTCGTCGGCGGCGACGATCAGCTGCGGGTCATGCTCGACCACCACCAGGGTGTTGCCGGCGTCGCGCAGCCGCGTCATCACGCCGAGGATGCGGCCGATGTCGCGCGGATGGAGGCCGATGGAGGGCTCGTCGAGCACGAACAGCGTGTTCACCAGCGAGGTGCCGAGCGCGGTGGTGAGGTTGATGCGCTGCACCTCGCCGCCGGACAGGGTGCGCGACTGGCGGTCCAGGGTCAGGTAGCCGAGGCCGACGTCGGCGAGATAGGCGAGGCGACTGCGGATCTCGCCCAGCACCAGCTCGGTGGCCTCGTCGGGCACGCCGGCCACGTCGAGCGCGGCGACGGCGGCACGGATGCGCTCGACCGGCAGCGCCATCAGCTCGTGGATGGCGAGGCCGCGTGGATCCTCCCCGGCGCCGAGCGGCAGCCGCCACAGCAGCGCCTCCGGCTTCAGGCGCGCGCCGTGGCAGGCCGGGCATTCGGTGTAGCTGCGGTAGCGCGACAGCAGCACGCGGATGTGCATCTTGTAGGCCTTGCTCTCGAGCCAGTCGAAGAAGTGGCGCACGCCGTACCAGTAGCGCGGCCACGAGCTGTCCCAGTTCTTCCACTTC
>JANJTU010000206.1 GCA_024710965.1 Thauera sp.
CATCATCCCGATGCAGTGCGAGTACTACGCGCTCGAAGGCCTGTCCGACCTCGTCAATACGATCAAGAAGGTGCACGCCAACCTCAACCGCGACCTCAAGATCATCGGCCTGCTGCGCGTCATGTTCGATCCGCGCATGACGCTGCAGCAACAGGTCTCCGCGCAGCTCGAGGACCACTTCGGCGACAAGGTGTTCAGCGCCATCGTGCCGCGCAACGTGCGCCTCGCCGAAGCCCCCAGCCACGGCATGCCGGGCGTCGTCTTCGACAAGGCAGCCAAGGGCGCGCAGGCCTACATGGCCTTCGCCCGCGAGATGATCGAACGCGCGAAGCACTTCTGAACGCAGCCAGGACGACCATGAACAAACCCAGACTCAAGGGCCTCGGCCGCGGACTCGATGCGCTGCTGGCGGCCAACCATGAAGAGGACGCCAACAAGGGCGAGCTGCAGGTGCTGGCGACGATCGCGCTGCAGCCGGGCAGGTACCAGCCGCGCACGCGCATGGACCCGGGGTCGCTCGAGGAGCTGGCGGCCTCGATCAAGGCCCAGGGCGTGATGCAGCCGATCATGGTGCGCCCGGTGGGCGAGGATGCCTACGAGATCATCGCCGGTGAACGGCGCTGGCGCGCGGCGCAGATCGCCGGGCTCGCCGAAGTGCCCTGCCTGGTGCGCGAGATTCCGGACGAGGCGGCGCTGGCGATGTCGCTGATCGAGAACATCCAGCGCGAGGACCTCAACCCGCTCGAGGAAGCCGGCGGCATCCAGCGCCTGATCGACGAGTTCGCCATGACCCACCAGCAGGCGGCGGACGCGGTCGGGCGCTCGCGCCCGGCGGCCTCCAACCTGCTGCGCCTGCTCAACCTCGCGCGGCCGGTGCAGGAGCTGCTGATGGCGGGCGACATCGACATGGGGCATGCGCGCGCGCTGCTGCCGCTCGATGGCGCGAGCCAGATCCAGCTCGCCAACCAGGTCGCTGCGCGCCAGCTGTCGGTGCGCGAGACCGAGCGCCTGGTGCAGCAGATCCTCAATCCGCGCCCGAAGAAGGCGGCGCCCGCGCCCGACCGCGACCTGCTGCGGCTCGAGGAAGAGATCGCCGACGTGATCGGTGCGACGGTGAAGATCAAGGCCAACAAGAAGGGCGCGGGCGAGGTCACGATCCGCTTCGGCAACCTCGACCAGCTCGACGGCCTGCTCGGCCGCCTGCGCAGCGACTAGAGCGCGTCGCGCGCGCCGACGCGCCGCCAGCGCCGCCCGAGCCAGGTGGCGAGGCCGGCATTGAGCACCGCGGTGGCGAGCCACACGCCGGGCACGCCGGCGCCCGCCGTCAGCAGCAGGGCGGCGAAGGCGGCCGACACCACCATGAACAGCGCATTCATGACGTTGATCGCGGCGATCATGCGCCCGAGCTGCGGCAGCGGCGTGCGCTGCTGCACGTAGGTGTAGAGCGGCAGCGAGAACAGCCCGCCGCTGACGCTCACCAGCACGCAGTCGGCCAGGATGCGCCAGCTGCCCGCCGCGGCAAGGAAGGCCGGCGCTGCGCGCAGCGGTCCTGCGGCCGCCGCCGGCGTGGCCAGCCAGAGGTCGAGCGCGAACAGCGACATGCCGGCCGCGCCGGCGAGGACGACGCCCGCGCGCGGCTGGCCGCGGCTCCAGCGCGCGGCGAGGAAGGCCCCCAGGCCGATGCCGATCGCGAACAGCGCCAGCAGCAGCGTGACCACGCTCTCGTCGCCGCCCAGCCACTCGCGCGTGTAGACCGGCAACAGGGTCAGGAAGGTGGCGCCGAAGAACCAGAACCACGAGATCGCCAGCACCACCACCCAGGCCGCGGTGTCGGTGCGCGCCAGGCGCAGCACCGCACGCGTGTCCGCGACCGGGTTGCCCAGCCGGGGTGCCGGGGGGCCGGCCTGCGCCGGCGCCGGCGGGATGCGCAGGCTGGTGGCGTAACCGGCGGCCGCGACCAGCACGCAGACGATGGCGGTGGCGATGGCGGCGTCCTGGCCGAGGGCGGCGAGCAGGCCGCCGCCGACGGTGCCGAGCAGGATGGCGATGAAGGTGCCGGCCTCGATCCAGCCGTTGCCACGCATCAGCTCCTGCGCCTGCAGGTGCTGCGGCAGCAGGGCGTACTTCACCGGACCGAACAGGGTGGACTGCAGACCCATCAGGAACAGCGCCAGCAGCAGCAGGGGCAGGCTGCCGGCGATGAAGCCCGCGCCGCCCAGCAGCATCACCACGACTTCGAGCAGCTTCGTGGCACGCGCGATCGCCGCCTTGTCGAGGCCGTCCGCGAGCCGGCCGGCGCTCGCCGAGAAGAGGAAGAAAGGCAGGATGAAGACCCCGGCGCACAGATTCACCATCAGCGCAGGTGCCACGCCGCCGCTGCCGAGCGCGCCGAAGGCGATCAGCACGAGCAGCGCGTTCTTGAACACATTGTCGTTGAACGCGCCGAGAAACTGGGTGGCGAACAGGGGCAGGAAGCGGGCCGAACCGAGCAGGGCCGTTGCGCGCGGTGGCGGGTAGTTGCTGGGCATGGCCGAGTATCTGTCGTGACTATGCTGCGGCGCAACCCCGGTTTGACTTTGCTGTGGTTAACCCCTACCATCCGCGGGATTTTTGGCGGTCGCCGGCGCCTCGGGTGCTCGAGCGATATTCCGATGCTGAAAGCAGTCCTCTTGCAGCTGGGCGCAACCCTGCTTGCCGCGGTCATCTCCGGTGCGCTGTTTGGCATCGACGGAGCAGTGTCCGCCGCCGGCGGCGGCTTGGCCTGCGTGCTGCCGAGCTGGCTGTTTGCCGTGCGCCTTGCCGCGATGACGCGCAGGACCGGCACGGCAACTGTGACCGCTTTCGTCGCAGGCGAGTTCATCAAGATCGCCTCGATCGTGGGATTGTTGGTGCTGGTTTGGGCCGTGTATCCGGATCTCCACTGGGGAGCGCTCCTGATCGGCCTGATCCTGGCACTTAAGGCGAATTTGTTTGCATTTTTGGTAAAGACCTGACCATGGCTACAGAAGGGCACGCCCCCACCGCTTCCGAGTACGTCGTTCATCACCTGACGCACCTCAACAACACCGGCCACGCGCAAGAGAACATCGTGGACTGGAGTGTGATCAACATCGACTCGATGTTCTATTCGATCACGCTCGGTCTGCTGACGGTCTTCCTGCTCTGGCTCGCCGCGCGCAAGGCCACCTCCGGGGTGCCGGGGCGTTTTCAGGGCATCGTCGAGATTCTCGTCGAGATGGTGGCCGATCAGGCCAAGGGCATCGTCCATAGCGCCGAGTCGCGCAAGTTCGTCGCCCCGCTGGCGCTGACCGTGTTTGTCTGGATCTTCGTCATGAACGCGATGGACCTGCTGCCGGTCGATCTGCTGCCGCGCATCTGGGAAGGTGCGTATGCGGCAGGCGGCGGTGATCCGGCCCACGCCTACATGCGTGTCGTGCCCACGGCCGACCTCTCCGCCGCGCTCGGCCTGTCGATCGGCGTGCTCCTGCTCTGCCTCTACTACAACGTCAAGATCAAGGGCGTGTCGGGCTGGGTGCACGAGCTCTTCACCGCGCCGTTCGGCAGCCATCCGCTGCTGTACCCGGTCAACTTCCTGATGCAGATGATCGAGTTCCTCGCCAAGACCATTTCGCACGGCATGCGACTGTTCGGCAACATGTATGCGGGGGAACTGATCTTCATCCTGATCGCGCTGCTCGGCGGCACCGCCACCGTGTTCGGCTTCGTCGGTCACGTCGTCGCCGGCACCATCTGGGCGATCTTCCACATCCTGATCATCACGCTGCAGGCCTTCATCTTCATGATGCTGACCCTGGTGTATGTCGGTCAG
>JANJTU010000211.1 GCA_024710965.1 Thauera sp.
GCGCCGAAGCGCAGGCTGGCGGCGCCGTTGGCGGCGGCGATGCCGCGCGCGGCGCGCGGGTCGCCGGCGGCGTTGGCCGCGCCCTGCGGGCCGCCGCTCGGGCCTTCGTCGTCGGGCACCACGATCGGCTCGGGCGCCAGCTCGGCGTCCACCGAGGCCGGCTGCGCGGTGCCGCTGTCGAAGACGACGTCCTGGCTGGAGAGGGTGAGGTTGATCGAGGCGCGCAGCGGCACGCCGCCGGCGGCGAAGAAGTCGAGCGTCTCCTTGTACTGCTCGACCATGCCGGTGAAGGCGTAGGCGCCCCAGCTGAACTTCACCGTCGGCGGCACGTTCTTGCTCTTGCCCTGCGCCACCGGCTGCAGCAGCTTGGCCATCTCGTTGGTGGTGACGCGCACGTCCTCGCCGCTGTCGGTGGTGTCGAACACCAGGTCCATCGTCAGCTTGGCGGTGGTCTGGCTGACGTACTGCTTCTTCTTCGCCCCCTTGCCTTCTTCCTTCAGCGTGTTCGCCACCGTGTACTGCAGGCTGGCAGGGTTGAAGTGCACCTGCACGTTCACCTTCGTCCCGGTCAGGGTCTCGAAGGTGGCGGGTTCATCGACGAGATCGGCGGGCTGCTGGGGCATGGCGATCGCTCAGCTGACGAGCACCAGGCCCTCGTGGGCCAGGTGCAGTTCCTCGATGCCGACCTCGTTGCCCCTGGCGTTGAGGTCGGCGGCCTTGAACTTCACCGGCAGGGCGCGGCGCAGCGCCCAGCGCAGCACCGGCTCGTCGCGGCCGTTGCGCATCTCGATCTCGACCTCCATGCGGTAGGCGTAGCCGCCGGCGGCCACCTTGGCGAACCAGTCCCACAGGTCCTGGCGGCCGTTGCGCGTCTTCGTCATGCCGCGCTTGAGCACGACGGTGGCGAAGGTGACCGGGCCGGCGCGCTGCACGGCGCCGTAGTTGCTGCCGCCGACCTTGATCACCTTCGGCTCCATCGTCGCCTCGAGCCCGGTGCATTCGGCGAAGGCGCCCTGGCACAGCGCCACCTCGCTGCCGGCCGGGCCGTGGATCGGCTGGCGGCGGAAGCTGACGTGGAAGCGGAAGACGTGCAGCGGCGCGTAGTCGAGCCGTTCCTGCTGGCGGGTGTCGAGCGGCTCGGCCATCACGCCACCTCCCGCAGCGGCGCCGCCGCGCTGCCGTCGCGCAGATCCAGCACCACGGTGATGCGCTCCACCGCCGCCGCCGGCAGCAGCGTCACCTCGGCGCGCAGGCGGCCGTGGTCGAGGTCGTTGAGGCTCATCGTCGCCGGGCCGCAGCGCACGCTGAAGGCTTCCTCCGGGCTCGCGCCGCCGAGCCCGCCTTCGCGCCAGAAGGCGGTCAGCATGGCTTCGAGGCTGCGTTCGATGCGGTGCCACAGCGCCGGGCCGCTGGCCTCGAACAGCGCGCCGGTGCCGACTTCGCGCGCCGCGCGCAGCACCGCGCCGAACAGGCGGGTGACGCCGCCGGCGCGCCAGGCTTCGTCGGCGCTGGCGCTGACGTCCGAGTGCAGCGCCCAGCCGCCGGGCTCGGGCGCGACCACGCAGACGCGGCGCGCGAGGCGGTCGGCCGGGCTGGGGCCGAGGCTGCTCCAGGCCAGCACCGGCTCGGTGCCGAACACCGCCGCGAGCGGCGTGCCGGCGACCGAACGGAAGGTGCCGCGGGCGAGCGCGTTGCGCGCCAGCAGGCCGGCGAGCAGGCCGTCGGGCGGCTCGACCGCGCCCGCCAGGTCCGCGCTGTGGCGCGTCTTCAGCCACGGCCAGGCGAGCTGGACGAAGGCACTGGCGATGGTGGCGCCATTGGCGGCCTCGCTCGCGGCGCTGCCCGGTGCGTCGAGCAGGCCGGCCTGCTCCAGGTAGCCGAGCAAGTCGGCCTGCGCCCAGCGGCGGCCGCCGACGCCGGCATGGTGCAGCTCGGGCGCCGGCAGCGGCAGCGCGGCGAGCAGCAGCTTGTCGCGGTGATGGCGTGCGAGCTGCGCGCGGGCGGCGCCGAGCGCGTCGTGCCAGGCGCGAAAGCCGGCGGCGTCGCAGCGCGGCGGCGCGAGGTCGCGCAGGCCGAGATCGTCCTCGACCGGCGCCACGGCGCCGTCGCTGCAGGCGACGAAGACTTCGGGTGCGGCGGGCGGCTCGAGGGCGACGTCGACGCGGGCGGGGTCGGCGGCGCAGATGTCGGGCAGGTCGGGCAGGCAGACGAGGGCTACCTCGGGCAGGCCGTGGAGCTGGCCGAGGCCGCGCCAGGAGGCGGGGTCGGTCGCGCTCGCGGCCGGCGCCAGCACTGCGGCGAGGCGGGCAGCGCGGCCGGCGCCGCGCCCGCCGCTGCCCTCGAGCCAGGGCCAGGGGTCGCCCGCGCGCACGATCACCGCGCGCTGCCCGCCTTCGGCGAAGAAGCGCCGCACCGCCGCGCCGAGCAGGGTGGCGCAGCGGCGCGTGGCGCCGGCCGCCACCGGGCGCTCGTCCCAGGCGAAGAGGGCGTCGAAGGCGGACCAGCTGTCGACGGTGACCGGCAGCTGCAGCAGGGCCTCGATCTCGTCCGCCGGCCGTGCCCACGGCCCGCGCGTCCAGCGCGCCTGTGCCAGCGCCGCGCGCACCGCCGCCGGCAGCGGCGTCGGCCGGCGACCGACGAAGCCGACGAAGCAGGCGATGTCGACCCGGTTGGGGTCGGCCTGCGGGGCGGGCGCGGCGAGTTCGAAGGTCAGGCCGTTCATGGCTGGGGTCCGGGGCGGAAGGGCGGCTGGGTTTGGGGTCGGGGGTCGGGGTCGGGCGTGCGCTTGCGGTTGGGGATGCCGGTCTCGTCGGGGGCGGGGGGCGTTGTTGTTGGGGTCGGGGTTGGGCGCGTCGGGGTCGGGGGCGGCCGGAGTGGGAGGGGGCGCAGGGCGGTTCAGGCCTGGATCTCGAAGCCTTCGGCCGACAGCACGATCTCTTCCATCGCCACGTCGCCGCCGCCCTTGCCGGCCAGCGTCGGGCCGGTGTACTTCATCGGGATGCAGCCGCGCAGCAGCCAGGTGCGCACCGGGTTGCGCGCCTCGTCCATGAGCGTGATGGCGACCGTCTTCTGCGCCGCCGGGCCGTCGCTGCGGGTCTGCTCGATCCAGGCCCACAGGCTGTCGAAGTTGACGATGCCGCGCTTGCAGGTGACGTCGCTGACCTTGTGGATGCCGGCGACCTTGCGCACGTGGTTTTCCTTGTCGTTGCCGGCGCGGTATTCGGCGACCGTGACCTCGGTACCGATGCCCGACACGTCGGAGAAGCCGCCGAACTCCTCGCCGCCGTCGAAGTTGACGATGAAGTTGAAGGCGCCGTAGGGCGTGATGCGTTCAGCCATGATTCAGTCCCCCTCGTTCAGGCACGGGCGTCGGCCGTCTTCTGGCCGATGCGGAAGATGACGAACTCGGCCGGCTTGATCACCGCCACGCCGATCAGGCACACCAGGCGACCGTTGTCGAGGTCGTTCTGGGTCATGGTGCTGCGGTCGCAGCGTACGAAGAAGGCTTCCTCGGTCTTGGTGCCGAGCAGCGCGCCGTTGCGCCACTCGTTGTAGAGGAAGTCGGCGATCGTCTGGCGCACGTTGGCCCACAGGCGCTCGCCGTTGGGCTCGAACACCGCCCATTGCGTGCCGCGGTCGATCGAGGACTCCAGGTAGTTGAAGTAGCGCCGCACGTTGACGTACTTCCACTCCGGGTCGGACGAGGCCAGGCGCGCGCCCCACACGCGGAAGCCGCGTCCGGACAGGTAGCGCAGGCAGTTCACGCCGATCGGGTTGAGCATCTCCTGCTGGGCGAAGTTGATGTCGAGTTCGAAGCGTAGCGCGCCGCGCACGACCTCGTTGGCGGGCGCCTTCCACACCCCGCGCTCGACGTCGTTGCGGGCGTAGATGCCGCACACGAAGCCCGAGGGCGGCAGCGCGAGCTCGCGCGGGATGTCCTCGCGGCCCGGGCGGGCGAGCGGGTTGGAGACGACGACCCAGGGGTAGTACACCGCGGCGTAGCGCGAGTCGATGAGGCCGCGCAGCGTGCGTGCCTCGCCCGGCAGCTGATCGGGGGGCAGGTCGAGTACGGCGATGCGGTAGGCGCGGCGGGCTTCGGCGTGCGAGATCAGCAGGTTGGCGACCGCCTGCGCGTCGGGGTAGGCCGAGCTGCCAGGCGCCGCGACGATTGAGATGTCCTCCAGCCCGGCAAGCTCGGCGAGCGCGAGCGCATAGGCGGCCGTGCCCGGCGCGGCACCGTCGCTGCCGCCGGAGAGCGCGAAGCTGCGCTCGAGCTCGCCCGCGGCATTGATGCCGGCGCCGGCGAAGAGCGCCTCGCGCAGCGCCAGCGCGCCGACGTTGGCGCCGACTGCGATCGCATAGAGGTTCTGCAGGTGGTCGGCGCGCCGGCCGGGCTCGGCCGCCATCACGTGCCCCACCCAGGCGGGATGGCTGCGGTCGAAGCCGAGGCCTTCGTGGCTGAGGTCCTCGCCGTCGCCGTCGATCGCCACCACCAGCAGCGTGGCGATTCGCGGCGTGGCGGCGGCGAGGGTGGCGGCGTCCTCGGCGGCGTCCGCGGGGCTGCCCGCCGGGTGCCAGGTGGCGCCGACCTTGAGGTGCCAGGCAGCCGCCGCGCCGCTGCCGGTGAGCAGCAGGGTGCCTGCGGGGGCGTTGTTCATGGCGGTGAGCGCCGCCGGGGCGAGCACCTCGCGCACCACGACGCGGCCGTTGCCGATCGCGCCCGGGAAGCGCGCCACGAAGGCCACCGCGTCCGCGGCGGCGGTGCCTTCCGCGGTGACCGCGCCGGAGGCGGTCGCCGCGCCGCTGCCCACGACCCGCGACACGTAGAGGCGGGAGCCGCCCTCGTTGAAGAAGGCGCGCACGGCGTGTGCGAGGTAGTTGGTGGCCGGGCCGAAGCCGAAGTCCGCGATGCCGCCGTAGATGCGTTCGAAATCGCCGAAGCTGGTCAGCAGCTCGGGCACCTCCTGGTCGTTGGCGTCGACACGGAAGGGGCCCTTGCGCGTCGGACCGACGAAGGCGGTGGTGCTGGTGCCCACGCCCTCGATGGATTTGGCGCGGAAGCTGGTTTCCTCGACATAGACGCCGGGAGCAAGGTACTCGGGCATGGCTGGTCTCCTTTTATCGAGCGTGCCGGGCGGTGTTCACGCCCAGATAAGCGGACTCCGATCTCATGGCAGGTCGAGGCCCAGGTTGAGGTTCAGCGCCGCGCGTGCGGCGAGGCGGACGTCCTGCTGTGCGCGCGGCAGCGAGGCGCGGCGCGACTCGATGGCGTCGGGGTCGACCTGCGGCAGGCGGGGCGGCGGGCGGCCCGCGCGCACGCGGGTGATCGAAGTGCGCGTGCCAGCCTCGGGGTCGAATATGGCCTCGAGCGTGGCCGCGACGTGGCTGACCACCACCGCCTCCTCGTCCTCCGACCAGGTCGTCACCGGGATGCCGGCCACCGGCACCAGCGCTTCGCCGCGCCAGTCCGACAGCCCGCGCGCGAGCACGGCGTCGCCGGCCACCACCCGTAACAGGGCGCCGCCCAGCGCATCGCCGCTCGCGGGATGCGCGAGACTGACCCGCAGCGCGCACCAGTTGATGCCGAGGCGGGCGCCGGGTGCCGGATGGAGCGCGATGGAGCGCGCGGCGAACAGCGAGTCTTCGCCCGTGGCCCCGGGGTCGCGTGGCAGGGCGATCCGGGCCAAGCGCGGGAGGTATTGGCCGGCGGGGTCGACGATGGACACCGTCAGCGCCAGGCTGCCGGGTGCGGGCAGGGCGGGCGGGGTGTAGAAGGCGGCAGCGTGGGGCGCGAGCGCCGCCCATTCGTGGATGACGTAGAGCCCGCTGCGGTTGCGTGCGATGCGCGCGCCTTCCGCCGTCACCCGCAGCGGCGCGACGACGGTGGCGGCGGTGACGGCGTCGATCGGCCGCAGCGCGGCCAGCGCGCGCCATTCGACGCGCTCGAGCTCGCGCAGCGCGTCGGTGTTCATGACGCGTCCTCCTCGTAGCGGAAGCGGCCGGCCACCACCGGGCGATGCTGCGTGTCGTCGGGTTCGGGGTCGATGCGCACGAGGCGGGCGACCCAGGAGACGGATAGGCGGTAGGACGGGCTCAGCGCATCCCAGATCCGCATGAGGTCTTCGGTGGGCAGTTCGGAGGGGACGATCTGGACGACCTCCTCGCGGTCCCAGCCGGCCTCGGGCGTCAGCGACGAGGCGTCGAGCACCGGATGGCGATGCAGTTGGCGAAGCGCCCAGGTCATCGACACCTGCTCGTCCTCGGGGGTCATGCCCCAGGCGCTCATCAGGTAGTGCAGGTCGAGTCCGAGCGGACCGGCGCCCCCGGCCTCGTCGTGCAGCCGGGCGCTCTGGCGGCGGTGCTCGTTGACCGAGATGCGGTACAGGAACAGCGTGATGCGGTTGACTTCCTCGATCTCGCCGGCGAGCTGGCCGGCGCTCACGAGCTCGAAGGCGCACGCCGGCAGCGCCCGCCCGCCGCTCTCGCCGGGGTAGGTGTTGCGCAGGAAGGTCACGATCGAGCTTCCCACCGAATGCACGCCGAATACGTTCGCCATCT
>JANJTU010000218.1 GCA_024710965.1 Thauera sp.
GTCGCGGCCTGGGCGCTGGCGGTGCTGCCCTGGGTCGCGCTGGCGCTGTGGCTGCGCGGGCTGCATCCGCTGGCGCACTGGCCGGTGGATGTGGCGCTGCTCTATTTCGCCCTCGGCGGGCGCAGCCTGGCCGAACACGCACTGGCCATCGCCGTCCCCCTGGCGGCCGGTGAGCTGAGCCTGGCGCGCGAGCGGGTGGGATGGATCGTCAGCCGGGAAACCGCCGCGCTCGACGCCGAAGGGGTGGCGCGCGCGGCCACCGAGTCGGTGCTCGAAAACGGCAACGACGCGGTGTTCGGCGCGCTGTTCTGGTTCGTCGTCACCGGCGGCGCGGGCGCGCTGGCGTTCCGCCTGGCGAACACGCTCGACGCGATGTGGGGCTACCGCAACCCGCGCTACCTGCACTTCGGCTGGGCGGCCGCGCGCCTCGACGATCTCTTCAACGCCTTGCCGGCACGCCTGACCGCGCTCACCTATGCGCTGCTCGGCCGCACCCGGCGCGCACTGGCCTGCTGGCGGACGCAGGGGCGCGCCTGGGACAGCCCGAACGCGGGGCCGGTGATGGCTGCCGGCGCCGGCGCGCTGGGCGTACGCCTGGGCGGCGCGGCGGTCTATCACGGCCGGACCGAGGACCGCCCGGTGCTCGGCGAAGGCCGCCCGGCCGATGCGGTGAGCATCGGCGAGGCGGTCGCTCTGGTGCGCCGGGGGGCACTGTGGTGGCTGGGCCTGGCGGCCCTCGCGGGACTGATCCAGGCCGGGCTGGCGACGCTGGCGGGAGCGCCCCATGCTTGAGCATGGCGGCCGGCTGCGGCGCGCCGCCCGCGAGCACGGCATCCCGCTCGCCGACTGGCTCGACCTGTCGACCGGGGTCAATCCGCACGCCTATCCGGCACCGCCGGTCCCGGCCGCAGCGTGGCAGCGCCTGCCGGAAGACGACGACGGTCTGGAGGACGCCGCCGCACGCTATTACGGCAGCGCGGCGCTGTTGCCGGTGGCCGGCTCGCAGCCGGCGATCCAGGCCCTGCCGGCGGTGCTGGCCGGCGCGCGCGTGAGCCTGCTCGCGCCCGGCTACGCCGAGCACGCCCACGCCTGGCGTGCACGCGCCCCGCGCCTGTGCGCCGCGCACGAGCTCGAGGCCGCGGTCGAGGACAGCGACATCGTCGTGCTGGTGCAGCCGAACAACCCCACCGGCATGCAGTTTGCGCGCGAGCGCCTGCTCGCCTGGCGCGCGCGCCTCGCCCGCCGCGGCGGCTGGCTGGTGGTGGACGAGGCCTTCATCGACACCGCACCGGCGCCGAGCCTCGCCCCCGCGGCGGGCACGGACGGGCTCGTCGTGCTGCGCTCGCTGGGCAAGTTCTTCGGCCTCGCCGGCGCGCGCGTCGGCTTCGTGCTCGCGCCGGCGCCGATCCGCCAGGCGCTCGCCGAACTGCTCGGGCCGTGGACGATCAGCGGCCCGGCGCGCCACGTCGCCCGCATCGCGCTCGCCGACACCGCCTGGCAGGCCGCGGCACGCACCCGGCTCGTCGCCGGCGGCGAGCGCCTCGGCCGCCTCCTCGCCAGCCACGGCTTTGCGCCGACGCACGGGCCGGCGCTGTTCAGGTGGCTGCCGACGGCCGATGCGCCTGCGCTGCACGCCGCGCTCGCCCGCCGCGGCATCCTGACCCGGCTCTTCGACGCCCCGGCGGCGCTGCGCTTCGGCCTGCCCGCCGACGAGGCCGGCTGGCAGCGGCTCGAGCGCGCGCTCGCCGAACTCGCCGCCGCGCGCACGACCGCCTGACCCACGCAGCCTTCGCCTTCGCCCAACGAGCCTGCCCCATGCCCCGACTCAGGACCGCCATGCGCCCGACCCGCCGCAGCCCCCCGCAGCCCGCCGCCCTGTCCGGCCCCCGACCCGCCCTCGAACCCGCCGCCTGCCCCGCCGCCTGCCCCGCCTCTCTGTCCGCATCCGTGCCGCTGGCCACAACGCCGCCCAGGTTCCTGTCCGCAGCGCTGCGAACCCGTCTTCGCCGAACCGCGACCGCCCTCCTCTCTGCCTGTCTTCCCGTCCTTCTGCCCACCCTCCTCCTCGCCGTCGCGCTGCCCGCGCGCGCGCAGATCGAACTCACCGACGACACCGGCCGGCGGCTGCAGCTCGCCCGCCCGGCGCAGCGCATCGTCAGCCTCGCACCGCACCTCACCGAGCTGTTGTTCGCCGCCGGCGCCGGCGAGCGCGTGGTGGGCGTGGTGGCCTACAGCGACTTCCCCGAGGCGGCGAAGCAGCTGCCGCAGGTGGGCGGCTACACGCAGGTGGACCTGGAGGCGATCGCGGCCCTGCAGCCCGACCTCGTCATCGCCTGGACGAGCGGCAACCGCGACATCCACCTCGACCGCCTGCGCGCGCTCGGCATCCCGGTGTGGCTCAACGAGCCGCGCAGCCTGGACGACGTCGCGCGCAGCCTGAGCCAGTTCGGCCGCCTCGCCGGCACCGAGGCGGCGGCCGAGGCGGCGGCGACGGCCTTCCGTGCGCGCCACGCCGCGCTCGCGGCGCGCTACCGCACGCGCCCGGCGGTGCGCACCTTCTACCAGATCTGGGAGCGGCCGCTGATGACGGTGAACGACGAGCACCTGATCGCCGACGTGATCCGCCTGTGCGGCGGCATCAACGTCTTCGGCCCGCTGCCGCTGCTGGCGCCGACGATCGGCGTCGAGGCGGTGCTCGCCGCCAATCCGGAGGCGATCGTCGCCAGCGGCATGGGCGACGCCCGCCCGGAATGGCTCGACCAGTGGTCGCGCTGGCCGCAGCTGGCGGCGAGCGCGGCGGGCAACCTGTTCTTCATCCGCCCCGAGCTGATCCAGCGCCACACGCCGCGCATCCTCGACGGCGCCGAAGCGCTGTGCGCGCATCTGGAGACGGCGCGCAGCCGGCGTGCGGCGACGGGCAGCACCGGGCGCGCGCAATAAATCAGTTTTCGTTAATATTCCGGTACTGCAGCCGCCCCGACCGGAGACCCCCATGACCGCGCCCGCCCCCCGCCCCTCCCGCCGGCACTTCCTGAAGCTCGGCGCGGGCGCCGCCGCGGCGCTCGGCCTCGGCAGCAACTGGGCGGCGCTGTCCGCCTTTGCCGCCGAGCTCGACGACTTCATCCGCGGCCCCGCGGTGCCCGACGTCGCGCCGACGCAGCTCTCGCCGCACGTCTGGCTGATCTGGTCGAAGGACGGTTTTCCGACGCCGGAGAACCAGGGCATGATGAGCAACATCACCTTCGTCGTCACGCAGCGGGGCGTGGTCGTGGTCGACAGCGGCGGCTCGGTGCAGATCGGCGAGATGGCGCTGCGCATGATCCGCCGCGTCACCGACCAGCCGGTGGTGGCGATCTTCAATTCGCACTACCACGGCGACCACTGGCTGGCGAACCACGCCTTCGAGGACGCCTTCGGCAAGGAATTGCCGATCTACGCCCACCCGGTGACGAAGCGCGAGATCGAGGGCGTGCAGGGCAGCATGTGGCACAGCATGATGGCGCGCTGGACCAACCAGGCCACCGCCGGCACCCGCATCGTCGCGCCGAACCGGACGGTCGAGCACGGCGCCGAGTTCGACTTCGGCGACGTCACCCTGCGCATCCACCACTACGGCCGCGCCCACACGCCGGGCGACATCTGCGTCGAAGTCGTGCAGGACGGCCTCACCCACGTCGGCGACATCGCCATGGACCGGCGCATCGCCAACATGGACGACGGCTCCTACCTCGGCACCTTCCGCTTCTACGACGCGCTGCAGCACAACGCGCCCTCGCGCATCTGGGTACCCGGCCACGGCCGCCCCAGCGACCAGGTGCTGGCGTGGAATCGCGAGCTGTTCGAGGGTATCTACGAGAACTGCGTGCAGGCGGTGGAGGAAGGCCTCGACATGGCGGCGGCGCGCGCGCGGGTGAGCCGCGACCCGCGCGTCGCCGGCAAGGCGGCCGACACCGCCGGCTTCGAATCCAACATCGGCAAGTACGTCAGCCTCGCCTACCTCGAGGCGGAGACGGAAGCCTTCTAGCCGCCGGCAGGCAGCCCGCGCGCACCCTCGTCACCATGCTCCAGTCCGCCACGCCGCGGCGCACCGCCTGACATCCGGCCTGACGGCAACGGCGCTCGCTCAATCGCTGGGGCGCATCGGATGGCGCGCGAGGCGGGCATCGGCCCACCAGGCGCGATCGAACACCCAGGCCAGACTCGGCAGCAGCGCGTCGAAGTAATGCCGCGCCGCCGACGACGCGCTGTCGGCCGGCAGCCGCGGGGGCACACGCAGGGCACGCAGGCGCGCGCGGACCGAGGGATGGAAGGCGAAGGCGCCACCTTCGTCCTCGCACAGGGCGCAGACCGCGTCCGAGGCGCTGCGCACGAAGCCGGCCTCGACGCCGAGCCCCATCTCGCGGTAGGGGCGCACCAGGCAGCGCTCGGCGTCCGCGCCCCAGGCGACCACCAGCGGCCAGTAATTGCGCTGCAGGAAACGCGCCTTCAGGCTCACCTCGACCAGCGCATCGCCCAGCAGGCCCGCGCCCACCAGGCGCGCGGCGGCGGCGTCGGCCTCGAACTCCTCCAGGCGCGACAGGCGCAGCATCCCATGGCAGAAGCGGCGCGAATACGGATCGAGGCCGCGCCCCAGCCCCGGCAGGCCGGCGCTGAGCCGGTCCAGCGTGCGCACCCACCACGCCCGCAGGTGGGCGGCGACGCCGCCCCAGCCGCAACGCTGCACGCCAAGGTGCGCGAGCTCATGCGCGAGCACGGCGGCGAACTGCGCCGGCGACAGGCTGTGTGCCAGCGGCAGGCCGATCATCAGGGTGGTGCGCAGCGGCCCGGCGAGCCCCCAGGCCGGGCGCTGCAGGATTTGCGCGTTCATGTCCTCGACGATGCGCACGTCCTCCAGCGGCGCCACGCCGAGCTGGGCCGCGATGAGGTCGATGAGGCCGAAGAAGTCCTCGGCCGCCTCGCGCGGCAGGCGCACGCCGTGCGCCGGCGGCGGCGTGCTGACGAGCGCGCCGCACAGCGCCGCGCCGCACAGGGCGAGCGCCACCGTCGCCAGGCTCCACAGCGCGGCCGCGACCGGCACGCCGGACTGGATCGCCTGCCAGCTCTGCGCCAGCGCAAGGGCCGCGCCGCCGCACAGCGCCACCACCACCACGACCAAGGCCAGGAGGCCGACCGCCGCCTGCAGCGCGAGCCCGCGCGCAAGCTGCGAGCGCAGGCGGGACATTCTCGGGCAGAAGGCATTTGTCGACACGAGACCACCGTCAGACAGGGTACGAGGCCGGACAGTACAGGATCCGGGCGGCGACGTATCTTACCGAAACGGCCGCCGCCGGCCGCCGCCGCCAAGCCCGGAGTGGGTGATTTCGCATCGAAAGATGCGACCGGGTGTGAAAAACCTCGCATCGCCGGCACGAACTCTCTATAGTGCGGGCTCGCCGCGAAGCCGACCGATCGATCGCGGTGTCTCCTCCAATGATTCCTGCGGTCGCCCTGCGGCCCGAATCCTTTTCCGCCAGCCTGGATTGGTGTCGCCCGTGATCGCGCGACAGGCTGTCGCTGGAAGCTGCTCATGAACTCCGAAATCTCCTTCGCCAGCCTCGGGCTGGCCGAACCCCTGCTGCGCGCCATCGGCGAAGCCGGCTACACGACGCCGACGCCGATCCAGGCCCAGGCCATCCCGCAGGTGCTCGGCGGCGGCGACCTGCTCGCCGCCGCGCAGACCGGCACCGGCAAGACCGCCGGCTTCACGCTGCCGCTGCTGCACATGCTCGCCGCCACGCACGCCCACCCGCACCCGCCCGGCCGCCCGCGCTGCCTGATCCTGACCCCGACGCGCGAGCTCGCCGCCCAGGTCGAGGAGTCGGTGCAGACCTACGGCAAGCACCTGCCGCTCAGCTCGCTGGTGATGTTCGGCGGCGTCAACATCAACCCGCAGATCGCCGCGCTGAAAAAGCGCGTCGACATTCTCGTCGCCACCCCGGGCCGCCTGCTCGACCACGTCGGCCAGCGCACGCTGGACCTGTCCGGGGTCGAGATCCTGGTGCTCGACGAAGCCGACCGCATGCTCGACATGGGCTTCATCCGCGACATCCGCAAGATCCTCGCGCTGCTGCCGAAGAAGCGCCAGAACCTGCTGTTCTCGGCGACCTTCTCCGACGAGATCCGCCATCTGGCCGGCGGCCTGCTGCACAACCCGGGCACGGTCGAGGTGGCGCCGCGCAACACCACCGCCGAACGCGTCGACCAGGCCGTCTACATGGTCGGCCAGAAGCACAAACGCGAACTGCTCGCCCACCTGATCAAGGAAAAGCAGTGGTTCCAGGCCCTGGTGTTCACCCGCACCAAGCACGGCGCCAACAAGCTCGCCGAGTACCTGAGCAAGCACGACATCCCGGCCGCCGCGATCCACGGCAACAAGAGCCAGGCCGCGCGCACCCGCGCCCTCGCCCAGTTCAAGGACGGCTCGCTGCCGGTGCTGGTCGCCACCGACATCGCCGCGCGCGGCCTGGACATCGACCAGCTGCCGCAGGTGGTGAACTTCGAGCTGCCGAACGTGCCCGAAGACTACGTGCATCGCATCGGCCGCACCGGCCGCGCGGGCGCCGCCGGCCATGCGATCTCGCTCGTCGACGCCGAGGAGGGCAAGCTGCTGACCGCGATCGAGCGCCTGATCAAGCGCCGCATCGACCGCGCCACGGCGGAGGACTTCGTCCCCAGTGCCGGCGCCGAGGCCGCCCACGACGCCGACCACCGGCGCGAACCGATGCCGCCGCGCCGCGGTGCCCGCCCCGCCCAGGGCCAGCCCCGCACCGGCGGCAATGGCGCCGCGCCGCGCGCCGATCGTCCTAACGCGCCGCGCCCACCGGCGCAGGGCAAGCCGGCCGGCCGGCCGCAGCCGCGGCGCGAGGTGGACGGCAACCGCGCGCCGCGCAGCGGCGGCCCACGCGAGGTGGACGGCAACCGCATGCCGCCGCCGCGCGCCGACGTGGACGGCAACCGCATCGACACCACGCGCCGTGCCGACGTCGATGGCAACCGCCGCCCCGACACCGGCGCCAACCGCTCCGGCCAGAACCGTCGCCCCGCGCCGCGCGCCGCGCTGTTCGCGGCCAAGCCGGGCAACGGCAACCGCTGACGGCTGCGCGCCGCCCGCCGGCGCATCGCCGCCGCCCCGGAAGGCCTTCGTCGATTGCCGCACTGCGGTATCGCGAAGGCCTTCTTGCTTCAAGTTCAGCAAAAAACGACGCAAAAGGCGGCAACACACCGCTTTTTCGTCCGCATCGAACGCTGCATCGCAACAACCTGCATTCCCCCCACCGGCCCGGACCTGCCGCCACGGCAGCTTGCACAGGCGCAAAGGTTTCGCCTATGCTTCACCGGCATTCGATCCGGGTGCCCCGCCCTGCAGCCGCAGGACGGGGTGAAACGGGAAGTCCGGTGACGCTGAAACGCCCGCGTTTCAGCCAGTCCGGCGCAGCCCCCGCTGCTGTGAGCCTGACGACTCCGCCAACACGCCACTGAGCCTCGTGCTCGGGAAGGCCGGCGGACGAGGAAGACGGCGAGCCAGAAGACCGGCCCGATCGAGTTTCGTGATGTGTGACCCCGGGGTGAGGGTTCGATCCGACTGGTCCGCCGCCGGCCGCCCGCGTGCGTCCGGCCCCCAGCCGAATCCCTTGTGCGTGCTGTCTGCCTGTCCGTGGCCCGGCCACGTCAGCGCTGCGTCCGCATCCCCCCGCACCGGTGTCCGCATCCTCATCGACGCACTCGTGGGGAGTCGCCATGCCGATCGAACCGGACCGCCTTTCCGGCGCCTGGAGCGCCACCAACCGCAGCACCGCGCCGCACCTGCCGGGCGCACCGGGCAAGCCGCCCAGCGCCACGAGCGCAGCGCAGCCGAGCCACGGCCCGCGCTCGCGGGCGAAGCGCTGCAGCGCCGCTGCGGCGCGGAGCTGAGGCCATGGCGCAGCCTCCCGCCACGGTCTGGTTCGTCGGTGCCGGCCCGGGCGATCCCGACCTGATCACGGTGAAGGGCCGGCGGCTCCTCGAGCGCGCGGGCGCGATCCTGTTCGCCGGCTCGCTCGTCGACCAGGCGGCGACGCAGTACGCCCCGCCCGGCTGCGACATCCGCGACTCCAAGGACATGACGCTGGACGAGATGACGGCCTGGCTGCTGGACGCCTGCGCCCGCCACGACACCGTCGTGCGCCTGCAGACCGGCGACCCCGGCCTGTACGGCGCCCTGGTCGAGCTGACGCGCCCGCTCGAGGCCGCCGGCGTGACGTGGAAGGTCGTGCCCGGCGTGTCCTCGGCGATGGCCTCGGCGGCGGCCGCGGGCGAGACCCTGACCCTGCCCGAAGTGACCCAGACCGTGATCCTGACCCGCGTCGCCGGGCGCACGCCGATGCCGCCGGGCGAGGAGCTCGAAGCGCTCGCCGCGCATCGCACGACGCTGTGCCTGTTCCTGTCGATCACGCTGCTGCACGAGGTGCAGCGCGCGCTGCGCGCCGCCGGCTGGGCCGAGGACGCGCCCGTGGTGGTGGTGCACAAGGCGAGCTGGCCGGGCGAGGAGCAGGTCGTGCGCGGCACCCTCGCCGACATCAAGAAGAAGTGCCAGGCGGCCAAGATCGCCAGCCAGGCGATGATCATCGCCAGCCCGGCGCTGGGCGCGCGCGCCTGGCCCGACCTCGCCCGCTCCAAGCTCTACGACCCGGCTTTCGGCCACCGCTTCCGCAAGGCGCGCAGCCCCGCCACCGAGCTCGCCGCGGCCGCCGGCCTCACCTCCTCGGGAGACCCCGCATGAACGACACCGCCGTCCTCCTCGTCGGCCACGGCTCGCGCAACCGCGAAGGCAACAAGGAGATCCTGCACTTCGCCGCGCAGTGGCGCGAGCGCCACCCCGGCTGGCGCATCGAGACCTGCTTCATCGAACACGCCGAGGTGCTGCTCGACGAAGGCCTCGACCGCGCCGCGCGCGGCGCCCGCCGCGTCATCACCATCCCCTTCATCCTCAACGCCGCCGGCCACGTCAAGATGGAGCTGCCCGCCGCGCTCGAGCGCGCGCGCACACGCCACCCGGGCGTCAGCTTCGCCTGCACCCGCCACCTCGGCATGGGGCGCGAGATCTTCGCCGTGCTCCGCAGCCGGCTCGATCGCCTGCTGCTGCAGCTCGACATGCCCGACCCGCAGACCACCGGCGTGATCCTGCTCGGCCGCGGCTCCTCGGACGCGGGCGCCAATGGCGAGCTGGCGAAGATGGCGCGCTGGATCTTCGAGGACGGCGACCACGAGCTGGTCGACCTCGCGTTCACGAGCGTGACCTGGCCGCGGCTCGAGACCGTGGTGCAGCGCCAGGCGCGCCTGTGCATGACGCAGATCTGCATCGTCCCTGTGTATCTGTTCACCGGAGTGCTCATGGCGCGCATCGAGCGCCAGGTCGAGCGCCTGCAAAGCCAGTACCCCCAGCTTGCCTTCGCGCTCGGCGGCCATTTCGGCTTCGACCCGGGCATCTTCGCGCTGCTCGACGTGCGCGTGGCGGATTTCGCCGCCGCCAGCGCGGACGCCCCCGGCCTGCTCGAATGCGACGGCTGCAAGTACCGCCTCGCGGCCGAGGCCGAGCACCTGCACGACCACAGCCATACCCAGGCCGCTCACTCGCCCCCACCCCACGGTCACCACCACGGCCACCCGCAGCAGAGCGCTGCCCCGGCCCTGTAGGCGCGGCGCACGCCGCCATCGACGGCCGATCGCGCGCGTGCCCGCATCCGCCCCTCTCCGCATCCACGACGTCTTCGCCTCCATGACTCCCAATACCGTCACCGAACAGCTCACCGCCGCCGGACGCGCGATCGAGCACGACTCGTTCACCATCATCGACGCCGAGGTCGGCCACCATACCTACACCGCCGAGCAGTGGCCGATCGTGCGCCGCATGATCCACGCCAATGCCGACTTCGAGTTCAACGGCCTCGCCGCCTTCCACCCCGACGCGGTCGAGGCCGGGCTGCGGGCGATCCTCGCCGGCGCCACTGCGGTCGTCGCCGACGTCGAGATGATCTGCGTCGGCCTGTCGAAGAGCCGCCTCGCCCACTTCGGCCTGCACACCCACGAGTTCATCTCCGACATCGACGTCATCGAGGCCGCGCGCGCTGCCGCGACCACGCGCGCGGTGCAGGCGATGCGCAAGGCGCACCGCCACGGCCTGCTCGACGGTGCCATCGTCGGCATCGGCAACGCCCCCACCGCGCTGATCGAGCTGCTGCGGCTGATCCGCGACGAGGGCGTGCGTCCCGCGCTGGTGATCGGCATGCCGGTCGGCTTCGTGTCGGCGGCCGAGTCCAAGGCACTACTCGCCGGCCTCATAGCGGTGCCGTGGATCACGATCCGCGGCCGCAAGGGCGGCTCCACGC
>JANJTU010000249.1 GCA_024710965.1 Thauera sp.
GATGTGGACGGCGGCGTTTAACCGGGGGGGCTTATGGCCGCCCCGCGGCTGGCCATCCAGGCCTCGCGCCGCCGGCCGGCCGTCGGCGCCGCCCTTGTCGAGGTCGTGGCAGCTGGCACAGGACTTCGTGCCGTCGGCCGAGAGCCGGCGCTCGTGGAACAGCAGGCGGCCGATCTCGGCCCGCACCGGGTCCTGGTCGTGGCGGTGCGGCAGCGGCCGGATCGGCTCGTCGAGCGGCGCCGCGGCGAGCGGGGCCGCGACGGGCGCGGCCAGCGCGAGCCAGGCGGCAAGCATCAGGCGGTGACGCATTTCATCGCTCCCGGGTTGTCCATGCCAGGCTGCGCCCGCAGCCAGTCCTCGATCGCCGCCGCCGGCTGCGGTCGCGAATACAGGTAGCCCTGGCCGGCCGGGCAGCCGCAGGCGCGCAGGAAGGCGGCCTGGCTCTCGGTCTCCACCCCTTCGGCGACGACCGACAGCCCCAGTGCCTGGCCGAGGGCGACGATGGTCCTGACAATCTCGCCGTCGCCCTCGTCGCGGTCGGCATTGGACACGAAGGAGCGGTCGATCTTGAGCACGTCGAGCGGCAGGCGCCGCAGATAGGCGAGACTGGAGTAGCCGGTGCCGAAATCGTCCACCGCCACGCTCACCCCCTGCCGGCGCAATTCGGCAAAGGTGCCGGAAACCTGCTCCGGGTTGGCCATGATGACGCTCTCGGTCAGCTCGATCTCGAGATCGGCCGGCGCCGTCCCGTACTGCCGGGCGAGCTCCGCGATGCGCTCGGCCAGGTTGCCGCTCTGCAGCTGCTTGGCCGAGACATTGACCGCAATGCGGGTGGCGAGCCCGCGCAAGCGCCAGTCGCGCGATTGCCGGCAGGCCTCCTCCAGCACCCAGTCGCCGAGTTCGCCGATGATGCCGGTCTCCTCTGCCAGCGGGATGAAGTCGGCCGGCAGCACCAGCCCGTGCTGCGGGTGGCGCCAGCGCACCAGCGCCTCCAGTCCGACCACAGTGCCGCCGACGAGCGCCACGCGCGGCTGGTAGAAGAGCTTGAGCTCGCCGTTCTTGGCCGCCCGGCGCAGCTCCATTTCCAGGCGCAGGCGCTGCTCGGCCTTTTCGGTCATGGCCGCCTGGAAGAAGCGGTAGGTGCCGCGCCCGGCCGACTTGGCGGCGTACATCGCCGCATCGGCATGCTTCATCAGGGCGACCACACCGGCCCCGTCCTCGGGGAAGCAGGCGATGCCGACCGAGGCGCCGACCTGGATGGCGTGGCCGGCGATGCGCATCGGCTCGGCGAGCGCGGTCATCAGCTTCTGCGCCAGCGCGGCGTAGGCTTCCGGCTCGTCGGCGTGCGACAGCAGAATGACGAACTCGTCGCCGCCGATGCGGGCCACCGTGTCCGAGGCCCGCAGGTTGTTCGACAGGCGCCCGGCCACCTCCTGCAGCAGGCCGTCGCCGACGTCGTGCCCGAGCGAATCGTTGATGTGCTTGAAGCGGTCAAGGTCGATGAACATCACCCCCAGGCGCTGCCGGCCCTTGCGCTGGGCGCCGGCCAGGCTGCGCTACAGGCGGTCGAGGAACAGTGCCCGGTTGGGCAGGCCGGTCAAGGGATCGTGGAAGGCCAGATGGCGGATGTGCTCGTCCTTCTTGCGCAGCTCGGTGATGTCGTTGAACACCCCGACATAGCGCAGCGCCCTGCCGTCGTCGCCCTGCACCGAGCTGATGCGCAGCCACTCCAGGAAGAGTTCGCCGTCGCGGCGCCGGTTCCAGATTTCGCCCTCCCAGCGGCCGTCGCGCTTGAGGCTATCCCACAGCTGGCCATAGAACTCCGGCCCGTGGTGCTCGGAGCGCAGCAGGGCCGCCGTCTTCCCCAGCGCCTCGTCGGCGCCGTAGCCGGTGATGGCGGCGAAGGCCGGATTCACCGACACGATGGTGCCGGCCGCATCGGTGATCATGACGCCGTCCATGGTGTTCTCGAAGACGCTGGCGGCCAGCCGCAGCTCGGCCTCGGTGCGGGCGTGCTCGGCGATCTCCACGGTCAGCGCCGCATTGGCCTGCTGCAGTTCGGCGGTGCGTGCCGTCACCGCGGTCTCCAGCTCGGCGAGCCGGTTGGCCGCCTGCAGCGCCAGGCGGTGCTTGGCGGTCAGAGCGTTGGCCAGCTGGCAGACCTCGATGGCGTCGAAGGGCTTCTTGAGGATGAGCAGGCGGTCGGCGACATCCAGGCGGGCCAGGATGTCCTCCCACGAATAGTCCGCATAGGCGGTGCAGATCACCACCTGCAGGCGCGGATCGGCCTGCCACAGGCGGGCGATGGTCTCGACGCCGTCCCAGCCGGGCGGCATGCGCATGTCCACGAAGGCCATGGCGTAGGGCGAGCCGGCCTGCAGCGCGGCGCGGACCTTGGCCACGCCCTCCTGCCCCTGGTAAGCCGAGTCGAGATCGAAACGCGCCGCCGGTGTCGCCTCCGCGCTACCGAACAAGGCGGCCTCGACCGCATCGAGCTCGCTGCCGTCGGCCGCGGGCGCCAGGATCTTGCGGAAGTCCTGGTGGATCGCCGGGGTATCGTCGATCAGCAAGATGCGTGCGTTGTGTGTTCCGTTCATTGGAGGTTCTCCCCCTTTGTCCCGGTTACCATTGGAGCAGCGGCGGCGGCGCGCCGCC
>JANJTU010000018.1 GCA_024710965.1 Thauera sp.
ACCGAGGCCGACACCCTGCTGATGCTGCTGCCGAAGGCGGTGTTCGACGAGCTGCTCGGCGAGCGCGCCTTCCGCGACTTCGTCTTCCACCTCTTCGCCGAGCGCATCGCCGACCTGATGCAGCTGATCGAGGAGGTCGCCTTCCGCAAGCTCGACCAGCGCCTGGCCGCGCAGCTGCTGGGCAAGGGCCGGCTGGTGCACGTCACCCATCAGCAGCTCGCCGACGAGCTCGGCAGCGTGCGCGAGATCGTCAGCCGGCTGCTGAAGGGTTTCGCCGACCAGGGTCTGGTGCGGCTCGGGCGCGAACAGGTGGAGATCCTCGACGCGCCGGGGCTGCGCCGGCTGGCCGCGGAAGGCTCGGCGAAGGGCGCCTGAGGCGCCGCGCCCACGCCTATGTAACCGTGGTTACAGACCGCCGCCCCGGCGTCGTGCTCCAATCGCCCCACTTACCCAGTGAGGAGAACGACATGAAGACGAACGTGGGCGGTGTCGACAAGATCGCGCGCATCCTGGCCGGCATCGCGCTGATTGCCTGGGCGCTGATGGGCGGCCCGCTGTGGGCCTGGATCGGCGTGGTTCCGCTCGCCACCGGCCTGCTCGGCTGGTGCCCGGCGTATTCACTGCTCGGCCTCAACACCTGCCCGCTGAGCAAGAAGTAGGCGCCGCGCGCGGCGGCCGCGCAGCGCCGCTCAGCCGCCGCGCCCGCGGGCGGCGCAGTGGTTGGCGATGGCGACGAAGTCGGCCACCGCCAGGCGCTCGCCGCGCAGCCCCGCGTCCAGGCCGAGGGCGGCGAAATCGGTGTCGTCCAGGAACTCGCGCAGCGTGTTCTTCAGCGTCTTGCGGCGCTGGCCGAAGGCGGCGGTGACGATGCGCCCGAGCAGGGCCTCGTCCTGCGCGCCGAGCTGCTCGGGCGGCAGCGGCGCCATGCGCACGATGCTCGACATCACCTTCGGCGCCGGGCGGAAGGCGCCGGGCGGCACGTCGAACATCCGTCCCATGCGGAAGCGGTACTGCAGCATCACCGACAGGCGGCCGTACTCCTCGGTGCCGGGCGCGGCGACCATGCGCATCACCACTTCCTTCTGCAGCATGAAGGTCATGTCCTTCACCTGCGCGGCGAACTCGGCGAGGTGGAACAGGATCGGCGTCGAGATGTTGTAGGGCAGGTTGCCGACGATGCGCAGCGGCCTGGCCGCATCGGCGCCCAGGCTGCCGAAGTCGAACTTGAGCGCATCGCCCTCGTGGATCGTCAGCTGCGCCGGCGCGTAGGTCTCGCGCAGGCGCGCGATCAGGTCGCGGTCGATCTCGACCACGTGCAGGTGGCCGAGGCGCTCGATCAGCGGCGCGGTCATCGCCCCCAGGCCGGGGCCGATCTCGACCATCGTCTCGCCCGGCTGCGGCCGGATCGCGTCGATGATGCGGCGGATGATGTTGGGGTCGGAGAGGAAGTTCTGGCCGAAGCGCTTGCGCGCGCGATGGCCGTCGGTCTCGAAGTCTTGCATCGCTGTCCTTGTGCGGCGCTAGTGTGTTTGCCCGCGGCGGGCTGCGGCGTCCGCCCCGGGGGTGCTCGTGCGCCCGCTTCGGGCCGCCGGACGGGCGGTGCTCAGCCCGCCCCCGCCGCCGGCGTGGCAGCCTTGGTGGCGGCCCTGGCGGCGGCCATCGCGATCGCCAGTTCCACCGCGGCGAACAGGCTGCCGGGGTCGGCGCGGCCGCTGCCGGCCAGATCGAGCGCGGTGCCGTGATCGACCGAGGTGCGCACGATCGGCAGGCCGAGGGTGACGTTGACGCCACCGCCGAAGCTGGCGTGCTTGAGCACCGGCAGGCCTTGGTCGTGGTACATCGCCAGCACCGCGTCGCCCTGCGCCAGCGTGTGCGGCACGAACAGGGTGTCGGCCGGCAGCGGGCCGACGAGGCGCATGCCTTCGGCGCGCAGCCTCTCGAGCACCGGGATGATGACGTCGATCTCCTCGCGCCCCATGTGGCCGCCTTCGCCGGCGTGCGGGTTGAGTCCGGCGACGAGGATGCGCGGCGCCGGCAGGCCGAAGTGGCGCACGAGGTCGGCGTGCAGGATGCGCAACGTCTCCTCTACCGCCGCCGGCGTGATCGCCGCCGGCACCGCCGCCAGCGGCAGGTGGGTGGTGACGAGGGCCACGCGCAGGCCGCCGCCGACCAGCATCATCACCACGCGCGGCGTGCCGGTCTCGGCGGCGAGGTATTCGGTGTGGCCGGAAAAGGGCAGCGCCGCGGCCGCGCCCAGTCCTTCGCAGATCACCCCCTTGTGCACCGGCGCGGTGACCATCGCGGCGAACTCGCCGGCGAGGCAGCCGGCAATGGCGCGGTCGAGCAGGCCGAGCACGTAGGCGGCGTTGGCCGGCTCGAGCACGCCGGCGCGCGCCGGCACGGCGAGCGGCGCATGCAGCACTTCGAGCTCGCCCGCGGCGGGGCTGCGCTCCGGCTGCCAGGGGCGCACCACGATGCCCGCGCCGAGCGCTTCGGCGCGCGCGGCGATCAGCTCCCGATCGCCGAGCACGACCAGCCGCGCTGGCCAGCTGCGCCCGGCCAGGCGCGCGCACAGCTCAGGGCCGACGCCGGCCGGCTCGCCACTGGTGATCGCCAGCACCGGCCGCGGCAATGCCACCGCGCTCACTCGCGCTCGAGGCGGTAGTCGACGTAGGCGCTGTCGCGCAGCTGGCGCAGCCAGTCCTCGTAGGCCTCGTCGGCCTTGCGCTCGCGCAGCGCGGCGCGCGCCGCATTGCGCTTGCGCTCGTCGGTGACGTCCTGCAGGCGGCGCTCCATGACCTGGATCAGGTGCCAGCCGAAGGGCGAGCGCACCGGCTGGCTCACTTCGCCCGGCTTGAGTGCGTTCATCGCACGCTCGAACTCGGGCACGGTGTCGCCCGGATTGACCCAGCCGAGGTCGCCGCCCTTGGCCGCGGAGAGGTCGGCCGAACTGGCTTTCGCCAGCTCGCCGAAATCGGCGCCGTTCACCACGCGCTCGCGCAGGCCGAGCAGGCGCGCCTCGGCATCGGCGTCGGAGAGCACTTCCGAGGTCTTGATCAGGATGTGGCGCGCGCGCGTCTGCTCCAGCTGCTGCACGGCGCCGGCATCGCCGCCGCGCTTATCGACCAGGCGCACGATGTGCAGCCCGGCGGCGCTGCGCAGCAGCGGCGAGGTCTCGCCCGGGCGCATCTTGCGCACCGCGTCGACGAACAGTGCCGGCAGGCGGTCGAGCGGGCGCCAGCCGAGGCTGCCGCCGCTGAGGCCGTCGGGGGCGTCGGAGACTTCGGCGGCAACGCGGCCGAAGTCCTCGCCCGAGCGCAGGCGCGCCATGACGCCTTCGGCCTTCGTGCGCAGGGCCTCGATCTGCTGCGGCGTGGCGCCCTCGGGCGCACGCAGCAGGATGTGGGCGACGGCGAACTCCTGGCCGGAAAAGGCATCGGGGTTGTTGGCGAGGAAGTTGTCGATCTCGGCGTCGGTGACGACGATCTTGCTGTCGACCTCGCGCTCGCGCAGGCGGGTGAGCAGGATCTCGGTGCGAATCTCATCGCGGAATCGGGCCCAGGACACGCCGTCCTGCTCGAGCGCGGCGCGCAGCTGGTCGAGGCTGAGGCGGTTGTTGGCGGCGATGCGCTCGATCGCGCGCTCGAGCGTGGCGTCGTCGACCCGCAGCGAGGTCTCCTGCGCCAGCTGCAGCTGGGCGCGCTCGACGATCAGGCGTTCGAGCAGCTGGCGCTCGAGCACCTCGGCCGGCGGCATCTCGGCGCCCTGGCGGCGCAGCTGGCGTTCGGCCTGGGCGATGCGCCCGCGCAGTTGCACCGCGGTGATCACTTCATTGTTGACGACGGCGACGATGCGATCGACCTCGACCGCGCGCGGCGCGGCATGGACGGGCAGGCCGAGCACCACGCTGGACAGGCCGACGGCGAGAGCGAGACGGGTGCGGGAAAGAAAACGGTTCATGTTCATCCGTGATTGATGCGGGGGGCGCGGCTCATTCGGCGCCGAAGACCCGGTCGGCCGAGGAGTCGTTGATCTTGCCATAGCCCGGCACGCTGCGCGTGATCAGGCTGACCGGGTTGGAGCCGATGCTGGCGAGGTCGTTGAGCTCGAGCTGGAGGAAGACGGCCTTGGTCACGTCATTCTCGTCGATCGCAAAGCGATGCATCGCGACGCGGACGGCCCAGCAGCCGCCGTCGTATTCGAGCCCGCCGATCGCCTCGGTGACGCGCCCCTCCTTGAGCGAGCGGGTGACGCGGCCGACGCCGTACCAGCCGCGGCCGAGCGGCCACTGGCCGGAAACGTCGACGTCCTCGAGGCCGATCGTGCCGTCGGTGCTGCGCACGTTGCGCGCGTAGCGGTAGCTCAGGTTCAGCGTGCGCGCGAAGCCCGGCTGGTAGCGCAGCACGGCGTTGAAGCGCTCGGTCTCGCTTTCGCTCGGGTTGAACTGCAGGTAGGAGTCGATCGAGGTGGTGGAGGTGAGCTTGCCGCCCAGCCCGGCGAGGAAGTCGGCGCGGCCGCCGCTGCGCGCCTCTTCGAGTTCGCGCGTGACGACGCCCGCGCCGGTCGGCTGGCCGGCACGGTCGACGGCGACTTCGTCGTAGTTGCGCGTGACCTGCTGGTCGTCGAAGTAGTAGCGCTGGCCGATCGTCGCGCGCAGCCGTTCGATGCCGCTCTCGGCGTCGATCAAGCGCGAAGTGAGGGCGGCGGTGAGGTCGTTCGCATCGCCGATGCGATCGCTGCCGGAATAGCGGTTCTCGGCGAAGATCTGGGCGAAGCCCACATCGAAGCGGCTGGTGTCGAACAGGGGGATCTCGCTCTGGTCGCGGTCCGGCACGTTCAGGTAGAAGAGCCGCGGCTCCAGCGTCTGCACGAAGTCGTTGCCGAAGAAGCGCGCATCGCGCTCGAAGATCAGGCCCGAGTCGAGCGACATGATCGGCACCGTGCGCCTGATCGAATTCGACAGCGTCGGATCGTCCGCCGGCCGCTCCAGCGTGTAGTGGCTCAGATGCACGCCGGCCTTCGGCGTCAGGAACCAGGCCGCGCCCTGCATCGGCAGCGAGACTTGCGGGTAGGCGGTCACCCGCCCGGCCTCGACCTTGTCGGCGTCGGGGTGGGCAAAGTCGACGTACTCGCCGGCAAACACCAGCTGCAGGCCGCCCGGCAGATCCGGCCGCAGCGCATTCAGCAGCAGCTGCGGCTGGCGCCGGTAGGGCGTGACGTTGCGCACGTCGATGTCGGGATTCAGCGTCTGGTAGCTCTGCACCAGCGCCGACGCAGACCACCAGCCGCCGCCGGCGTAATACAGCCGCCCCTCACGCAGCAGGTTGACGCGCGATGCGACGCCGATGCGCGAGGACAGATCCTCGAAATAGGCGTCGTCCGACACCGCGTTCAGGTCGAGCGAGCCGTACAGATTGGGCGTGATGCGCTGCTCGTGCTGGAGGGCGCCGAGCCGGCGCTCCTCGCCGCTGACGCGGTCCTTCGGCATCCACTCGACGCGGGTCGTGCCGCGGTAATCGGCGCCGAGGTAGCGGAACTCTCCGCCCACCTGCAGGCCGCGCCGGCTCATGTAGCGCGGCGCGATCGTGGCGTCGTAATTGGGCGCGATGTTCCAGTAGTAGGGCACGGTGAAATCGACGCCGGTCTTGTTCGACGAACCGAAGGTCGGTGGCAGCAGGCCGGACTGACGCTGGCCGGTGAGCGGGAACTCCGCCCACGGCATCCAGAAGATCGGCGTGTCCATGAACACGATCGAGCCGCCGTGGGCGGTGCCGACCTCGCGGTCGTAGTCGAGCTCGAGCTCGCGCGCCCGGATGTACCAGTCGGGGTCGCTCGCCTGGCAGGTGCTCCAGGTCGCGTTCTCCAGCCGGTACTGGTTCTCGCCTTCCAGGCGCAGCACGTCGGCCTGGCCGCTGCCCGCCACGGCGCGCGACTGGCCGCCGCTGTCGCGCACCTCGCGCTCGCGCGTCAGGGTGTAGACCGGCTCCTCGAAGCGGCCGACCTGGTCGCCGACGACCAGCGTCGCCGCCGGGCCGGCGATCGTGTCCTGGCCCTTGCGCAGCAGCACGTTGCCTTCGGCGATCGCCTCGTCGGTCGGTTCGCGGTAGGTGACCTTGTCGGCGGTCAGGGTGATGTCGTCGCGCCGCAACTCGGCGTCGCCGTCGGCGATGAGCTCGACGCTGCGCGCACCGTGGATGCGCAGCGCGCGCACCGAAGTGGCGCCCGGCGCCAGCGCTTCCGCAGGTTCCGGCGCGGCCGGGGGCCGGGAAGACGAGATGCGTCCGCCAGTTGTGCCCGGCCTGCCCCCCTCGGTTGTCGATGGTGGCGCACTGGCGGGCGGCGCCGGGCGTCCGGCAGGCGCCGTGGCGGGCCCGGCCGGCGCAGCGTCGACCGGTGCCGGTTTCGCTGTCGTGCCGCCTCGCACGAGGTCGGGCGACACCAGCAGCGGCGGCAGGCCGGCCGCGAAGCTCGCGCCCGACATCCAGCACAGCATCAGCGGAATCAGGCGCAAGCGCGTTTTCAAAGCCATGTCAGGCAAAGCAATCCCCGTCGTTCGCAATGGCTGGCCGCCCACCGGAACGACCGTATTGATAAACTCGCGGATTGTACACGAACGCCCGCGGAGAACCCGTTTGCAACGCCTCGAAACCCTGACCGCCTGGCTCGCCGCGACCCTGCCCGGCCGCGCCTTCGAACTCGCGCCGGCTTCGGCCGACGCCAGCTTCCGCCGCTACTTCCGCGTCACCTTCGCCGATGGCGCCCCGTCCCGCATCGTCATGGACGCCCCGCCCGCGCACGAGGACTGCCGCCCCTGGCTGCACGCCGGCACGCTGTTTCGCGCCGCCGGCGCGCACGTGCCGGAGGTGCTCGCGCAGGACCTCGAGCAGGGCTTCCTGCTGCTCTCCGACCTGGGCTCGACGACCTACCTGTCGGCGCTGAAGGCGCAGGACGACGCGCCGCGCGCCGCCCACCTCTATGCCGACGCGCTGGGCACGCTGGCGGCGATGCAGGCCGCGAGCCGGCCCGGGGTGCTGCCCGAGTACGACCGTGCGCTGCTCACGCGCGAGCTGATGCTGTTCCCCGAGTGGTACGTCGCCCGCCACAAGGGCGTGACGCTGAGCGAGCGCGAGCAGGCGACACTGCAGGCCGCCTTCGAGCGCATCCTCGCGGTCAACCTCGCCGAGCCGCAGGTCTTCGTGCACCGCGACTTCCACTCGCGCAACCTGATGCTGCTCGAGCCCGGCGACGGGCTCGGCCCCAACCCGGGCGTGATCGACTTCCAGGACGCGGTGTACGGCCCGATCAGCTACGACCTGGTGTCGCTGTTCAAGGACGCCTACCTCCGCTGGGACGAGGAATTCACCCTCGACCTGCTGATCCGCTACTGGGAGACGGCGAAGAAGCTCGGCCTGCCGGTGCGCGCGCAGTTCGCCGACTTCCACCACGACTACGAGTGGATGGGCGTGCAGCGCCACCTCAAGGTGCTCGGCATCTTCGCCCGCCTGTACCACCGCGACGGCAAGGACGGCTACCTCGCCGACATGCCGCTGGTGATGGACTACCTGCGCCGCGCCTGCAAGCGCTGGCGCGACCTCGGCCCGCTCCTGAAGCTGCTCGACCGCCTCGAGCCCGAGGCAACCCGGGTCGGCTACACCTTCTGACGATGAAGGCGATGATCCTCGCCGCCGGGCGCGGCGAACGCATGCGCCCGCTCACCGACCACTGCCCCAAGCCGCTGCTCGCGGCCGGTGGCAAGCCGCTGATCGTGTGGCACATCGAGCGCCTGCGCGCGGCCGGCATCACCGAGCTGGTGATCAACCACGCCCACCTCGGCCACCGGCTCGAAGCCGCGCTCGGCGACGGCCACGCGCTCGGCGTGCGCATCGCCTGGTCGGCCGAGGCCGAGGCGCTGGAGACCGCCGGCGGCATCCGCCAGGCGCTGGCGCTGCTCGGCGACGCGCCCTTCCTCGTCGTCAACGGCGACGTCTTCTGCGACGCCGACTTCGGCGCGCTGCGCCAGGCCGCCACAACGCTCGCCGCAGCAGGCGATCTCGCCCACCTGCTGCTGGTGCCCAACCCGACGCACCACCCGGGCGGCGACTTCGCACTCGCCGCCGGCCGCGTGCGCGAGGCGGGGGCGGCGCGGCTGACCTTCTCCGGCCTCGGCGCCTACCACCCGGCGCTGTTCGCGGGGCTCACGCTGGGCGAGCAGGCGAAGCTCGCGCCGCTGCTGCGCGCCGCGATGGCGGCCGGCCGCGTCTCCGGCGCCCGCCACGACGGCCGCTGGATCGACGTCGGCACGCCGGAACGCCTCGCCGAACTGGATGCCGCACTGCGCGCCGAAGTGGACGCTGAAGAGGCACGCCGGCCCTGAGCCGCGGTCGAATCCGGCACCCATCGCCCATGCCATAATCGCCCCATGAACGCCCCGACCTCGCCGGCCGCCTCGGCCACCGCCATCGACCTCGCCCCCTTCCGCACCCGCCGCGCCCGCCTGCTCGAACGCATGCAGGCCGCCGGCGGCGGCGTCGCGATCCTGCCCACCGCGCCCGAACGCGCGCGCAACCGCGACACCCACTACCCCTACCGCCACGACAGCTACTTCTACTACCTGAGCGGCTTCCGCGAGCCCGAGGCGGTGGTCGTGCTGGTGGCCGGTGCCGAACCGAAGCAGATCCTGTTCTGCCGCGAGAAGAACGAGGAGCGCGAGATCTGGGACGGCTACCGCTACGGTCCCGAGGCCGCGCGCGAGACCTTCGGCTTCGACGAGGCGTGGACGGTCGGCGACCTCGAGCGCCGCCTGCCCGACTACCTCGCTGACCAGCCGGTGCTGTGGAGCGGGCTGGGCTACGACAACGACTGGGACGCGAAGGTGATGCTGGCGCTCAACGCCGTGCGCGCCAACGCCCGCAGCGGCGTCACCCCGCCGCATTCGGTGCGCGACCTGCGCGCCGAGCTCGACGAGATGCGCCTCATCAAGGACGCCAGCGAGCTGGCGACGATGCGCCGCGCGGCGCAGATCTCCGCCGCCGCCCACTGCCGCGCGATGCGCGCCGCCCGCCCGGGGCGCTTCGAATACGAGCTCGAGGCCGAGCTGCTGCACGCCTTCCGCGCCGCCGGCAGCCAGTACCCGGCCTACCCCTCGATCGTCGCCAGCGGCGCCAACGCCTGCGTGCTGCACTACGTCGACAACGACCACCGCATGACCGACGGCGAGCTGCTGCTGATCGACGCCGGCTGCGAGCTCGACGGCTACGCCTCGGACATCACCCGCAGCTTTCCCGTCAATGGCCAGTTCAGCGCCGCGCAGCGCGAGGTCTATGAGCTGGTGCTCGCCGCACAGCACGCCGCGCGCGCCGAGATCCGCCCCGGCGCGCACTGGAACCAGCCGCACGACGCCGCGGTGAAGGTGCTCGCCCAGGGCCTGCTCGACCTCGGCCTGCTCAAGGGCAGCCTCGACGCCGTGCTCGAGAAGGGCGACTACCGCCGCTTCTACATGCACCGCACCGGCCACTGGCTGGGCATGGACGTGCACGACGCCGGCGAATACAAGCTCGGCGGCGACTGGCGCGCGCTCGTCGAAGGCATGGTGCTGACGGTGGAGCCCGGCTGCTACATCCGCCCCGCCGCCGACGTGCCCGAGGCGTTCTGGAACATCGGCGTGCGCATCGAGGACGACGCCATCGTCACCGCCGACGGCTGCGAGTTCATCAGCGAAGACGTGCCGAAGACGGTGGCCGACATCGAGGCGCTGATGCGCGACGGGCGCCATGGCTGAGGGGCCCACGCACGACCTGCTCATCGTCGGCGCCGGCCCGGTCGGCCTCGCGCTCGCGCTCGCGCTGAAAGAGGCCGGCCTCGACATCGTGCTCGCCGACGCACGCCCGCGCGAAGCGGTCGGCGCCGACCCGCGCGTGCTCGCCCTCGCCCACGGCACGCGGCTCACGCTGGAGCGGCTCGGCGTGTGGTCCGGCCTGGCGGCGACGCCGATCCGCTCCATCCACATCTCGCAGCAGGGCAGCCTCGGCCGCACCCTGCTCGAGGCGGCCGAGCACGAGCTGCCCGCGCTTGGCTACGTGGCGTCGGCCGGTGCGCTCGCCGCGGCGCTGCGGCACGCGGTGGACGCCGCCGGCATCCCGGTGCTCGATGAGACCGAAGTCGCCAACCTCGCCCCCGGCCGCGACGAAGTGATCGCCAGCCTCGCCGGCCCGGGCGCCCCGGCGACGACGCTGCGGGCGCGCCTCGCCGCCTGCGCCGAAGGCGGCATGCAGCCCGGCGACCCGAACGTCGTCGAGCACGACTACGGCCAGCACGCGCTGATCGCCCACGTCGAAGTCGCCGGCGGCCACCGCCACACCGCCTTCGAGCGCTTCACCGCGGAGGGGCCGGTCGCGCTGCTGCCCGACGGCCAGGGCTACGCCCTGGTGCACGTCGCGCGGCCGGACAGCGCCGATGCCCTGCTCGCGCTCGACGACGCGGCCTACCTCGCCCGCCTGCAGGCCTTGTTCGGCCACCGCGTACACCTGCAGGCGGTCCGCGGCCGGCTGCGCTACCCCTTGCTGCTGCGCTACCGGCGGCAGGCCGTGGGCGAGCGCACGGTGTGGCTCGGCAACGCCGCGCAGACCCTGCACCCGGTGGCCGGCCAGGGTTTCAACCTCGCCCTGCGCGACGTCTGGGCGCTGGCCGAAACGCTGCTGCGCCGCGGTGGCGACCCCGGCAGCGCGGACACGCTTGCCGCCTATGCTGGCGCGCGCGGCCTCGACCGCCTCGGCACGATCCGCTTCACCGACACCTTGGTGCGCGTCTTCAGCAACGACTTCGCGCCGCTGCGCCACGCCCGCGGCGCCGCCCTGCTCGCGCTCGACCTGCTGCCGCCGCTGCGCCACTTCGTCGCCCGCCGGATGATGTTCGGCGCCCGCGCCTGGCCCTGAGCGCAGCCGGCGCAGCGCTTCAACGCGCCCGGCCGCGAACGGCGCCCTGCAACGGGAAAAGGCCTGCGGCCCCCGGCGCGGGGCGGCAGGCCTTCGTTCGGGCGCCGCCCCGCGGCGCCGCGCCGGATCAGAACGCCGGCACCACCGCGCCCTTGTACTTGTCGGCGATGAACTGCTTCACTGCGGGCGAGGTCAGCGCCGCCGCCAGCTTCTTCATCGCCGGGCTGGCGGCATTGTCCTCGCGCGCCACCAGCAGGTTGGCGTAGGGCGAGCTGGCGTCCTCGATGAAGAGCGAATCCTGGAGCGGGTTCAGCCCGGCCTCGATCGCGTAGTTGGTGTTGATCACCGCCAGATCGACCTGGTTCAGGATGCGCGGCAGCGTCGCCGCCTCGAGCTCGCGGATCTTCAGCTTCTTCGGGTTGGCGGCGATGTCCTTCTGCGTCGCCGAGACGCTGTTCAGGTCCTTCAGCGTGATCAGGCCGTTCTTCGCCATCAGCAGCAGCGCGCGGCCCGAGTTCGAGGGGTCGTTCGGGATCGCCACCGTGGCGCCGTCGGGGACGTCGGCGGCCGCCTTGTGCTTGGCCGAATAGCCGGCGAGCGGCTCGACGTGAACCTTGGCGACGACGGTCTGGATGTCGTTCTTCTGCTTCTTCTTGAACTCGTCGAGATAGGGCTGATGGAGGAAGAAGTTGCCGTCGACCCGCTTCTCGTTGGTCTGCATCGAGGGCTGCACGTAGTCGGTGAACACCTTCACCTCGAGCTCGACCCCCTCCTTGGCCAGCATCGGCTTGACGAACTCGAGGATCTCGGCGTGCGGCACCGGCGTGGCGGCGATGACGAGGCGGTCGGCGGCGAAGGCGGACGTGCCGGCGGCGAGGGCGAGCGTGCCGAGGGCGGCAGCGAGCAGGGTGCGGAGGGTGCGCGACATGGAAAGCTCCTTTGTAAGGATCACTTGCGGGTGAAATACAGCACGAGGCGGTCGCCCGCGTACTGCATGAGCTGCACCAGCACCACCAGCAGGGCGACGGTGATCACCATCACCTCGGTCTGGAAGCGCTGATAGCCGAAACGGATGGCGAGGTCACCGAGACCGCCGCCGCCGATCACGCCCGACATCGCGGCGTAGGAGGTCAGCGTGATCGCGGTGACGGTGACGGCGGCGATCAGCCCGGGCAGGGCCTCGGGCAGCAGCGCGCCGAAGATGATGCGGTGGGTGCGGATGCCCATCGCCTGGCAGGCCTCGATCACGCCGCGGTCGACCTCGCGCAGCACGTTCTCGACCAGGCGCGCGAAGAAGGGCGCGGTGCCCACCACCAGCGGCGGGATCGCGCCCTCGACGCCGAGCGAGGTGCCGATCAGGAGCACCGTCACCGGGATCATCACGATCAACAGGATCAGGAAGGGCACCGAGCGCAGCACGTTGACGACGAAGGACAGCACCGCGTACAGCGCGCGCTGCTCGAGCAGCTGCCGCTTCGCGGTGAGGAACAGCAGGATGCCCAGCGGCAGGCCGAGGAGCACGGTGAACAGCAGCGACACCCCGGTCATGACCAGGGTCTCCCAGGTCGCGAGCCAGATGTCGCTCCAGTCGATGACGGACAGGTCCATTACTGCAGCACCTCGTGGTGGATCTGATGGCGGTCGAGCGCGGCGAACACCTGGCGGATCTCCTCCGCGCTGCCTTCGAGTTCGAGCAGCAGCTGGCCGAAGGGGACGTCCTTGATGCTCGAGACTTCGCCCTGCAGGATCGTGATCTTCGCCGCCGAGGCCGCCATGACATGACTGAGGATGGGCTGGTAGGTGATCTCGCCAAGGTAAGTCAGGCGCACCAGCGTGCCGCGCAGGCGCTCGCTCAGGTAGGCACGCGCCGGGTCCAGGCTGGCGGCGGCGAGCGGGTCGCTCTGCGCCACCATGCTGCGCGTGACCGCATGCTGCGGGTGGAGGAAGACGTCGGCGACGCGGCCGGCCTCGACGATGCGTCCGCCGTCGATGACGGCGACGCGGTCGCAGATCGTGCGGATCACCTGCATCTCGTGCGTGATCAGCACGATGGTGAGGCCGAGCTGGCGGTTGATGTCGAGCAGCAGCTTCAGGATCGCCTGCGTCGTCTCGGGGTCGAGCGCCGAGGTCGCCTCGTCGCACAGCAGCAGGCGCGGCCGGCTGGCGAGCGCGCGCGCGATGCCGACGCGCTGCTTCTGCCCGCCGGAGAGCTGCGCCGGATACTTGTGGCCGTGCTCGGCCAGGCCCACCAGCGCCAGCAGCTCGGCCACGCGCGCGGCGCGCGCGGCGGCGTCGCGGTGGCCGGTCGCCTGCAGCGGCCAGTCGATGTTGGCCGCCACGGTCTTCGCGCTCAACAGGTTGAAGTGCTGGAAGATCATGCCGATGCGCTGGCGCAGGGCGTACAGCGCGGCGCGGTCGAAGCGGGTGATGTCCGCGCCGTCGATCAGCACCCGGCCCGCGCTCGGCCGCTCGAGCAGGTTCAGGCTGCGGATCAGCGTGCTCTTACCCGCGCCCGAGCGGCCGATGATGCCGAACACCTCGCCGGTGCCGATCTCGAGGTTGATGTCGGCGAGCGCCTGGACCTCGCGGCCGTCGGCGCCGCGATAGGTCTTGTGCAGGTTTTCGATGCGGATCACGGCTACGGCATCCGGGGCGGGAAAAAAGGGGGAGGAGTCTACCAATCTCGGCACCATCACCGCCACCTCGACACCGTCGCCGCCAGCTTGTAGGCTCGTCGCCTGCCGCGCAGACCCGCCGCCCGCCCCGTTGCCGAAGGATTCCCGATCATGCTGCAGGACGAAGACCTCTCCCCCGCCACCCTCGCCGCCCAGGGCCTCGGCGCCGCGCCCACGCCGTATCGCGACATCGTGCCGCCGATCCACGCCGCCACCACGTTCGAGCGCGCCGCCGACGGCAGCCTGCCCGGCGGGCGCATGTACGCACGCGATGCCAGCCCCGCCTACGACCCCGCCGAAACCCTGCTGTGCCGCCTCGAAGAGGGCGCGGCGGCGGCGCTGTTCGCCTCCGGCATGGCCGCGGCGTCGGCGGTGCTGCTGGCGCTGCGGCCCGGCGCGCGGATCGTCGCCCCGCACGACATGTACTGGGCGCTGCGCAGCTGGCTGATCGAGTTCTGCGCGAACTGGCAACTGAGGCTCGACCTCTACGCCGGCGACGACGAGCTCGCCGCGCAGCTGCAGCGCCCGGCCGATCTGGTGTGGGTCGAGACCCCGGCCAACCCGACCTGGGAGGTCACCGACATCGCCCGCGCGGCGACGCTCGCCCATGCCGCCGGCGCCCGCCTGGTGGTCGACTCCACGGTGCCGACACCGGTATTCACCCGCCCGCTGAAGCTGGGCGCCGACATCGTCATGCATTCGGCGACGAAGTACCTCAACGGCCACTCGGACGTGGTCGCGGGCGTGCTCGTGAGCCGCAGCAGCGACGCCTTCTGGGCCCGCATCAAGACCGCGCGCGCCGCGGGCGGCGCGGTGCTCGGCCCCTTCGAGGCCTGGCTGCTGAACCGCGGCCTGCGCACCCTTTACCCGCGCGTGCGCACCGCCGCCGCTTCTGCCGCGCGCATCGCGCGGCACTTCGAGCACCATCCCGCGCTCGTCGCCGTGCTCTACCCGGGCCTGACCTCCCACCCCGGCCACGCGGTCGCCGCACGCCAGATGGAAGGCGGCTTCGGCGCCATGCTGTCGCTGCGGGTGCGCGGCGGCGAAGCGGCAGCGCGGGCGGTGACCGCCCGGGTGCGCATCTTCCGCCGCGCGACCTCGCTCGGCTCGGTGGAAAGCCTGATCGAGCACCGCGCCAGCGTCGAAGGCCCCGGCACGCGCTGCCCGGTGGACCTGCTGCGCCTGTCGGTCGGCATCGAGGACACGCAGGACCTGATCGACGACCTCGAGCAGGCGCTGCAGGTGGCCACCGCCGCGGCCTGAGCCGTCGGCGCGGGCCGCGGCCGGTCGCGGCAATTCGGCCACAGCGGGCAGGCGACACGCCCAAGCGGTTGACTCATGGGGTAAACTACCGCCCTTTCCCCGCCCGACCCCCACCATGCAGTTTGCCGGCTTCACCCTGCGCAACAACCTTTTCGTCGCCCCGATGGCCGGCGTGACGGACCGTCCGTTCCGCCAGTTGTGCAAGAAGCTGGGGGCCGGCGTCGCCGTATCCGAGATGGTCACCTCCAACTCGCTGCTCTACGGCAGCGAGAAGACCCAGCGTCGCGCCAACCACGACGGCGAGGTGGAGCCGATCTCGGTGCAGATCGCCGGCGCCGACCCGGCGATGATGGCCGAGGCCGCGCGCCACAACGCCGACCGCGGCGCGCAGATCATCGACATCAACATGGGCTGTCCGGCAAAGAAGGTCTGCAACGTCATGGCCGGCTCGGCGCTGATGCAGGACGAGCCGCTGGTGGCGCGCATCCTCGAGGCGGTGGTGAAGGCCGTGCCCCACACCCCGGTGACGCTGAAGTTCCGCACCGGCTGGAACCGCGCCAACAAGAACGCCCCGCTGGTGGCGCGCATCGCCGAAGCGTCCGGCATCCGCGCCATCGCCATCCACGGCCGCACGCGCGCCGACCAGTACATGGGCGAGGCCGAGTACGACACCATCGCCCACGTCAAGACGCTGGTGAAGATCCCGGTGATCGCCAACGGCGACATCACGACGCCGCAGAAGGCGAAGTACGTGCTCGACTACACCGGCGCCGACGGCGTCATGATCGGCCGCGCCGCCCAGGGCCGGCCGTGGATCTTCCGCGAGATCGAACACTTCCTCGCCACCGGCGAGGAGTTGCCGCCGCCGCTGGTGAGCGAGATCCACCAGGTCTGCCGCGAGCACCTCGCCGACCTCTACGCCTTCTACGGCGACGACCGCGGCGTCAAGATCGCGCGCAAGCACATCTCCTGGTACACCAAGGGCCTGGTCGGCTCTGCCGCCTTCCGCCGCGCGATGAACCAGATTCCCGACATCCCCGCGCAGCTCGCCGCGGTCGACGAGTTCTTCGGCCAGCTCGCCGAAGCCGACGCCCGCCTGAGCTACGAGGAAGAATTCCCGCAGGAACTCGCCGCATGACCCGCAGCAACGAAATCGCGGAAGCCGTCCTCCGCACGCTGGACCAGTATTTCCGCGACCTCGACGGCGAGAAGCCGGCCGCCATCCACGACATGGTGATCCGCAACGTCGAACGCCCGATGCTCGAATTCGTCCTCCAGCAGGCCAAGGGCAACCAGACCGTCGCCGCCGAGATGCTCGGCATCAACCGCAACACGCTGCGGCGCAAGCTTACCGACTACGACCTGCTGTGAGGCAGGCGCCGCGGCGCAGCGCCAGCGGCCGGCCCGGCATACCGATCCTCCCTTTCTCAATCCTCGCTTCCGCCCCCACCATGAACGTCACCCAAGCCCTGATCAGCGTCTCCGACAAACGCGGCGTGCTCGACTTCGCCCGCGAACTGGCCGACCTCGGCATCAAGCTGCTGTCGACCGGCGGCACTGCCAGCCTGCTGCGCGAAGCCGGCCTCGAGGTGACCGACGTCTCCGAGCACACCGGCTTCCCCGAGATGCTCGACGGCCGCGTCAAGACCCTGCACCCGAAGGTGCATGGCGGCATCCTCGCCCGCCGCGACCTCGCCGAGCACATGGAGACGATCGCCGCGCACGACATCGGCCGCATCGACCTCGTCGTCGTCAACCTCTATCCCTTCCAGCAGACCGTGGCCAAGCCCGACTGCACGCTGGAGGACGCGATCGAGAACATCGACATCGGCGGCCCGACCATGGTGCGCGCCGCAGCCAAGAACCACGGCAACAAGGATGGCGGCGTCGGCATCGTCACCGACCCCGAGGACTACGACGGCATCGTCAATGAGCTGAAGGCGAACGCCGGCAAGCTCAGCCACAAGACCCGCTTCGCCCTGGCGGTGAAGGCCTTCACCCACACCGCGCGCTACGACTCGGCGATCTCCAACTACCTCACCGCGCTGGTCACCAACGCGGCCGGCGACGTCTCGCTGCAGACCTACCCCGAGCGCCTGCAACTGGCCTTCGACAAGGTGCAGGACCTGCGCTACGGCGAGAACCCGCACCAGAGCGCGGCCTTCTACCGCCAGCCGGGTGCGGCCGAGGGCGGCATCGCCGGCTACACCCAGCTGCAGGGCAAGGAGCTGTCGTACAACAACATCGCCGACGCCGACGC
>JANJTU010000301.1 GCA_024710965.1 Thauera sp.
GTGGTGCCGATGCCGTACTCCATCAGCCAGCGCGGCGTCATCGACAGCGTGCTGGCGTCGATGCGGGTGAGCCGCGACGAGCACGTCATCGTGCAGTCCTTCACCGCCGCGCCCTACCTGCTGCAGAACACCGACCTCGTGTTCACGACGACGCGCCACTTCGCACGCTTCTACGCCGACCTGCTGCCGCTGGCGATCATCCCGTCGCCGATCCCTTTCCCGCCGATGCGCTTCTACCAGCTCTGGCACGAGCGCAACCACCAGTCGCCCGGCCACCGCTGGCTGCGGCGGCTGTTGAGCGAATGCGGCCGGCGCATCGTCACCACTTGAGCCGTATCCCCCGCCGCCCGCTCAGGCATCCGGCCGATAGGGCTTGCCCAGCGACAGCGGCGAGTTCAGCCGGATCGTGGTCGCGTTGCGCGAGATCACCACCAGCACGACGATCGTCGCCCAGTAGGGCAGGGAGGACAGCAACTGCGACGGGAAGTCGATCTGCAGGCCGGAGCCCTGGATGAAGAGCTGGGTGATCATGACGCCGCCGAACAGGTAGGCGCCCACCATCACCCGCAACGGCCGCCAGGTGGAGAAGACCACCAGCGCGAGCGCGATCCAGCCGCGCCCGGCGACCATGCCCTCGACCCACATCGGCGTGTAGAACACCGACAGGAAGGCGCCGCCGACGCCGGCCATGGCGCCGCCGAACAGCACCGCGAGGTAGCGGATGCGGATCACCGGGTAGCCGATCGCGTGCGCCGAGGACGGCGACTCGCCCACCGCGCGCAGCACCAGCCCGGCGCGGCTGCGGTAGAGGAACCACAGCACCGCCCAGAACAGCGCCCAGGAGAAGTACACCAGCGCCTGCTGGTTGTAGAGCGCCGCGCCGATCAGCGGGATGTCGGCGATGAAGGGAATGCGCAGCGGCGGGATCGCCTGCAGCGCCACCGCCTCGAAGGGCTTGCCGATGAAGGCCGACAGGCCGACGCCGAAGATCGCCAGCGCCAGGCCCGAGGCCACCTGGTTGGCCATCAGCGTCAGCGTCAGCACGCCGAACAGCAAGGCCATCGCCATGCCCGCGCCGAGGCCGGCGAGCACGCCCAGCCAGGGGCTGCCGCTATGGTGGGTGACGGCGAAGGCGGCGACCGCGCCCATCGCCATCATGCCTTCGGCACCGAGGTTGAGCACGCCGGCCTTCTCGCTGACGAGCAGGCCGAGGGCGACGATGATCAGCGGCGTGCCCGCGACCACGGTGGCGAACAGCATCGAGGTGAACAGGTTCGCTTCCATGCCGCCCCCTTCAGGCCGCCGCGCGGCGCAGCCGCAGGCGGTAGTTGATGAACACGTCCGCGCCCAGCAGGAAGAACAGCAGCATGCCCTGGAAGACGAGCGAGATCGAGCTCGGCAGGTTCAGGTACTGCTGCGCCTGCTCGCCGCCGATGTAGAGCAGCGCCATCAGCAGGCTGGCGAGGAAGATGCCGAAGGCGTTGAGGCGGCCGACGAAGGCGACGATGATGGCAGCGAAGCCATAACCGCTGCCGACCTTGTCGGTGAGCTGGCCCATCGGCCCGGCGACTTCGCCCATGCCCGCGAGGCCGGCGGCGGCGCCGCCGACCAGCAGCCCGACCCAGATCATGCGCGCGGCGGAAAAGCCGGCGTAGCGCGCGGCGTCGGCCGCCTCGCCGGCCACCCGCATGCGAAAGCCGGCGAAGCTGCGGTTCATGAACGCGTAGCCGGCGACGAGCGCGGCCAGGGCGATGGCGAAGCCGTAGTGCAGGCGGGTGTTGTCGAGCAGGATCGGCATCGTCGCCGCCTCGCCGAACATCTTCGTCTGCGGGAAGTTGAAGCCTTCCGGGTCCTTCCAGGGGCCGAACACCAGCCAGGACACGAAGAGCTGCGCGACGTACACCAGCATCAGCGAGACGAGAATCTCGTTGGCGTTGAAGCGGGTGCGTAGCAGCGCGGGGATGGCCGCCCAGGCGGCGCCGCCGAGCGCGCCGGCGAACACCATCGCCGGCAGCAGCAGGGCGCTGTCCGAGCCGTCGAAGTAGAGCGCGACGCCGGTGGCGGCCACGGCGCCGAGCAGATACTGGCCTTCGGCGCCGATGTTCCAGACGTTGGCACGAAAGCCGACCGCCAGCCCGATCGCACATAGCATCAGCGGCGTGGCCTTCAGCAGCAGCTCGGAGACGCCGTAGAGATCGCGCACCGGGTTGAGGAAGAAGACGCGGAAGCCTTCCACCGGGTCCTTGCCGAGCGCGGAGAAGATCAGCAGGCCGCCGGCCAGGGTCAGCGCCACCGCCAGCAGCGGCGAGGCGTAGCGCATCAGGCGCGAGGGTTCGGCGCGGGCTTCGAGTTCAAGCAGCATGCAGGTTCTCCGCGTTGCGGGGGGCGGCGGGGGTGTCGGCGCCCGGCCACAGGCCGCTCATCCACACGCCGATGTCTTCCACCGTGGTCTCGGCCGCCGGCCGCGTCGGCGACAGCCGGCCCTTGGCGATGACGGCGATGCGGTCGCAGATCTCGAACAGCTCGTCGAGCTCTTCCGAGATCACCAGCACCGCGCAGCCCCGGTTGCGCAGGTCGATGATCGTCTGGCGGATGAAGGCGGCGGCGCCGACGTCGACGCCCCAGGTGGGCTGGGCGCAGACGAGCAGCTTCGGCGCCTGCAGGATCTCGCGGCCGACGATGAACTTCTGCAGGTTGCCGCCCGACAGCGACTTCGCCGCCGCGCCGGCGCCGCCGCACTTGACGTTGAAGCGTTCGATGCAGGCCTCGGCGAAGGCCCTGGCCTTGCCGAACTGCAGGAAGCCGGCACGCGTCAGGCCCTGGCTGCGCGCGGCGGTGAGCAGCGCGTTGTCCGCGAGCGACATGCCGGGCACGGCGCCGCGCCCGAGGCGCTCCTCGGGCACGAAGCACAGGCCGAGCTTGCGGCGCTGGCCGGGCTTGAGCCGCCCGGCCTCGACGCCGCAGATCTGTACCGGGAAGCGTTCGGCGAGTGGCGTCTCGCCCGAGATCGCATGCAGCAGCTCCTGCTGGCCGTTGCCCGAGACGCCGGCGATGCCGACGATCTCGCCCGCATGGACGTCGAGGTGGATGTCCTTGAGGTCGGTGCCGAAGGGGTCGTCGGCGGCGTGCGACAGGCCGGCCAGGCGCAGGCGCAGCTCGCCCGCCGCCTGCGCCGGGCCGTGCTCGCAGCGCGGCAGCGCCTTGCCGATCATCAGCCTCGCCATCGACTGCGGCGTCTCGCGCGCCGGCACGCATTCGCCGGTGACCTTGCCGCCGCGCAGCACGGTGGCGGTGTGGCAGAGCGCCTGGATCTCGTCGAGCTTGTGGCTGATGTAGAGGATGGAGCAGCCTTCGGTGGCGAGCTGGCGCAGGGTCTCGAACAGCTTGCGCACCGCCTGCGGCGTCAATACCGAGGTCGGCTCGTCCATGATCAGCAGGCGCGGGTTCTGCAGCAGGCAGCGGATGATCTCGACGCGCTGGCGCTCGCCCACCGACAGCGCATGGACGTGGCGGCGCGGATCGACCGGCAGGCCGTAGCGCTCGGACACCGCCTCGATCCGCCGCGCCAGTTCGTCGAGCGCCGGCCGCTCCGGCAGGGCGAGGGCGACGTTCTCGACCACGGTCAGGGTCTCGAACAGCGAGAAGTGCTGGAACACCATGCCGATGCCCAGGCTGCGCGCGTGCGCCGGGCTGGCGACCTGCACCTCCCGGCCTTCCCAGAAGATGCGGCCGGCGCTGGGACGGGTGACGCCGTAGACGATCTTCATCAGCGTCGACTTGCCGGCGCCGTTCTCGCCGAGCACGGCGCGGATCTCGCCCGGGCGCACCGCGAGGTCGACGCCGTCGTTGGCGATGACCGCCGGATAGACCTTGCTGATGCCCTTCAGCGCCAGGCGCGGGGCTTCGGCGCCGGGGCCGTCGGGCGCGGGGCTCGGGTTCATGGTTGGGGTGTCCCGTTTCTGTGTGTCATGGTCGGAAGGCCTGTGGGGCGCGAACTTGCCGGAGAGCGTGTGCCGCCGTCAACGATCCCAGCAGTCCCAGTACGGCGGCGCGCCGATGTGCTCGACGAGGAAGTCGACGAAGGCGCGGATCTTGGGCGAAACGTAGCGGCTCGGCAGGTAGCTGGCGTGGATGTGGCTGCCGAAGCGGGTGCGCGGCGTGCAGTCGGCGAGCACGTGCTGCAGGCGCCCGGCCTTGAGGTCCTGCCAGACGACGAAGGTGGGCAGCAGTGCGATGCCGTGATGCTGGAGCACGACTTCGCGGATCGCTTCGCTGTTGTTGACGCGGAAGTCGCCCGCGGCCGCGACCTCGGCCGGGCCGTGTGCGGAGTCGAAGCGCCAGGGCTCCCGTTCTTCGTGCACCGCGTAGTGCAGGCAGTTGTGCCGGGCGAGCTCGGCGGGGCTCCCGGGCAAGCCGTGCTGCGCCAGGTAGCCCGGTGTGGCGCAGACCACCCAGCGCAGCGGCGCGAGGCGGCGTGCGATCTGGGTCGGCGCGGGTTCGTCGCGGATGCGGATGGCGAGATCCTGGCCTTCTTCGGCGAGATCGACGATGCGCTCGGTCATCTCGAGGTCTACCTTCAGGTCAGGGAAGCGGCGGAGGAAGGACGGGATGGCCGGGGCGACGTGGAGGTGGCCGAAGGCGGCAGGCACGGCCACGCGCAGGGTGCCGCGCGGCGCGGCGTGCAGCTGGCTGGCGACCTGTTCGGCCGCCTCGGCCTCGGCAACGAGGTTGGCGCAGTGGCGATACACCGCGCTGCCGGCCTCGGTGAGGCTGAGCTGACGCGTGGTGCGGTTGAGCAGGCGCACGCCCAGCGCGGCCTCGAGCCGTGCGACCTGCTTGCTGACGGCGGACTTCGACATCTGCAGGCGTTCGGCCGCGGCCGAGAAGCTGCGGCTCTCGACCACGCGCGCGAAGACGGCCATGTGCGTCAGTTTGTCCACGGCGTCGATTGTCTCCCCAGGATCGACAATGTTGTTCCTCTGTTGGGGATTGTAGTTATCCCCCGGCTTGGTAGACTCGGCGTCGATGCTGCGATGCAGCAATAAAATTGCACGACCCCCCGCATTGTCACCATTCACCAAGGAATCGCCATGACCCCGATCAGGATCTTCGCCGCCGCCGCCGCGCTCACCTTCGCCAGCCTCGCCACCGCCGTCTCGGCCGATGCGCCCACGGCCGCGGCTGGCCAGCCGCTTGCCGTCCTTCTCGATCAACCGACCGGCGCCACCTTCGTCTATCTGCCGGAAGAAGGCTGGAAGTTCTCGGGCCGCCATGCGAGCGGGCAGGACGCGGATGCTGCGCCGCCGCGCGCGGGGCAGCCGGTGAGCCTGTTCGTCGATGGCCCGACCGGCTTCGTCTATACGTATGCGGTCGAGCAGGGGTGGAAGTTTGCCGGTCGCGTCGGCGACGTGAAGTAAGCGGTGCCGCGGCGCCTGGAGACGAGCCTGCCGCGCCACCCCTCATGCCACGCCTGACCTCACTCCCGCACGGCCTTCACTGGCCGTCGCTTTCGGCGCCGGCAGCAGGGGCTTCGGCTGTCTCGTCGGCCAGCGAGCGTGCCTGGGCGGCCTTCAGCTGCTCGGGCGAAAGCTGCAGCGCAATGCTGTCGCGTTCGAGTGCGCCGTCGATGCTCATGCCAGCGGCCGCGCGGTTGAACCAGATATAGGCTTGCTCGGTATCGGGCTCGAGGCCGATGCCGCTGCGATACAGTCGGCCGAGCTCCACCATCCCCTCCGGGTCGCCCGCTTCTGCGGCGGCCCGAATCCATTTCGCCGCGAGTGCGTAGTTCTGCACGATGCCGACGCCGGTGCGGTACAGCTTGCCGAGCTGCACCATCGCGCCCGCATGGCCGCCGGTGGCGGCGCGCTTGAGCCAGGACACCGCCTCGATCGCGCCTTCCTTGCCGCGTGAGGTGTCCTGCAGCATCGCGCGGCCGAGCCGGAACTGCGCATCGAGGTCGCCCGCCTCGGCCGCCTGCCGCGTGGCCGGGCTGAGCCCCACGACCGTCTCGATCTCCGTTCCGGCCGTGGGCGCCGCGACGAACAGCAGCTCGGCCGCCTCATCGGTGGGCAGCGTCAGCAGCG
>JANJTU010000007.1 GCA_024710965.1 Thauera sp.
CTTGCCGACGTCACCGGTGACGCGCGGATGGTCCGAGTCGTAGCCGCGGTGGGTGGCGAGGTCGAAGGCCACCGACACGCCCTGGCCGCCGGCGGCGAGCGCCTTGCGGTAGAAGGCGTTGGAGGCTTCGGCGGTGGAGAAGCCGGCGTACTGGCGGATGGTCCACGGCTTGACCGCGTACATCGTCGGCTGCGGGCCGCGCAGGAAGGGCTCGAAGCCCGGCAGCGTATCGGCGTGCTTCAGGTCGGCGGTGTCGGCCTTCGTATACAGCGGCTTCACGGTCAGGCCTTCCGGCGTGATCCAGTTCAGCTTTTCCACGTCGCCGCCCGGGGCGTGCTTGGCGGCGACTCTGGTCCAGGCCTCCAGGCCGGGCTGGGGATAGGTAGGCTCGTTGGCGTTCGACATGAAAAACCTCTTGAATACGGAAGCCGCGGCTGCGGCAATGCCTTGTTCGACGAAACGGCGGGGTTCCGGCCGGCCTGGACGCCGGCCGTTCGATCCTGAGCCCCGTGCGGCGACGAAACCGCTCGTGGCCAATGCCACGAGCGGTCGTCGACGCTCCAATGCGCGGCGCGACCCCTCTCATGCTCGCCGGGCCTCGAGGGCCCCGCGTCTCCCATGCCACGCCGCACAAAGGAAGTTGACTTGTTGCACGGACAAAATAATACTTTATCCATAATTATGAATGCAATGGCTGTAGGGTATGATTTCGCAAGGTCGCCTGCCGGTGCCCGCCCTGCCCCATCCACCAACGACGATGCCCATGAACGCCTCCCGTATCGCTCCGCTCGCGCTCTACCAGGAAGTCGCCGAGCGCCTGCGCCAGCGCATCTTTTCCCACGAGCTTCCGCCCGGCACCTGGGTGGACGAACAGGCGCTGGCCGAGCAGTACGGCATCTCGCGCACGCCGCTGCGCGAGGCGTTGAAGGTGCTCGCCTCGGAGGGCCTGGTGACGCTCAAGCCACGCCGGGGCTGCTACGTCACCGAGATTTCGGAACGCGACCTCGACGAGGTCTTCAGCGTGATGGCGATGCTCGAGGGTGAGTGCGCGCGGGTCTCGGCGGGGCGCGCGAGCGCGGCCGAGTTGCGTCAGCTGCAGGCGATCCACGCCGACCTCGAGCAGGCCGCCACCGACGAGGACATCGACGGCTTCTTCGAGGCCAACCAGGCCTTCCACCACGCCCTGCAATCGATCGCCGACAACCGCTGGCTGCTGCACGTGATCGAGGACCTGCGCAAGGTGATCAAGCTCTCGCGCCACCACTCGCTGTTCTCCGAAGGCCGGCTGGAGCAGTCGCTGGCCGAGCACCGCGCCATTCTCGACGCCCTCCTCGCACGCGACGCCGGGCGCGCCGAGGCGCTGATGCGCGAGCACATCCGCAGCGGCCGCGCGGCCCTCGCCCGCATCGCCGAGGCGAAGCTGCGCACCGCCTGAGCCCGTGCCGGATCAGGCCGGCGCCGCCTCGGCCGCCACCGCCGGCTTCGCCTCGCCTTCGCGCGTCACCAGCACCTGGTCGATGCGGTAGTTGTCGATGTCGACGACCTCGAACTTGTAGCCCGCATAGACGACGAAATCGGTGCGCCGCGGCACCTTGCGCAGGCGGTACATCAGGAAGCCGGCCACCGTCTCGTAGTTCTGGAAGCCCTCGAACACCTCGATCTCGAGCGCCTGCATGACGTCCTCGATCGGCGTGACGCCGTCGATCAGCCACGAATTGTCGTCGCGGCGCACGATCAGCTCCTCCTGGAAGGGACTGACCAGGTCGCCCATCACCGTGCTCATGACGTCCTGCAGCGACAGCAGGCCCACCACCAGCGCGTACTCGTTGATCACCAGGGCGAAGTCCTCCTTCGCGTCGCGGAAGCGCTCGAGCGCCTCGAACAGGTTCAGCGTGTCGGGCAGCATCAGGATCTTGCGCACGATCGGCTGCGTGCGCAGCGACAGGTCCTGCCCCTGCACGATGCGCGGCAGGATGTCCTTCGCGTCGACGTAGCCGATCACGCTGTCGATGCTGTCCTCGCACACCGGGAACTTGCCGTGCGGATGCGCGGCGATCTTGCGCCGGATGCTCTCCTCCGACTCGGAGAGGGTGAGGAAGACGATGCTCTCGCGCGACGTCATCGCCGAGGGCACGATGCGCGAATCGAGCTCGAACACATTGCTGATCAGGTGCTGCTCCTGGCGCAGCAGGGCGCCGGCCTGGGCGCCCGCATCGGCCATGGCGACGATGTCGGCCGGGGTGATGTCCTCGGTGCGCACGCTCGGCACCTTGAACAGGCGGAAGATCCGGTCCGCCAGGCCGTTGAACACCCACACCAGCGGCGCGAACGCCCACATGCAGGCCTGCATCGGCCGCACCACGCCGACCGCGACGCGCTCGGGCTGCACCATCGCCAGGCGCTTGGGCATCAGGTCGGCGAACAGCACGAAGAGCGAGGTCACGAACACGAAGGAGACGACGAAGCTCAGCGTGCCGAGCAGCGGCCCGTCGTAGAGCGGGCGCACCAGTTCGACGAGATGGGGCGACAGCGCCTGCTCGCCGACGATACCGCCGAGGATCGCCACCGCATTGAGGCCGATCTGCACCACGGTGAAGAAATTCCCCGGGCTGTCCTGCAGCGCCAGCACGCGCTGGGCATTGACGTGGCCGCCTTCTGCCATCAGGCGCAGCTTGATCTTGCGCGAGGCCGCAAGCGAGATCTCGGACATCGAAAAGAAGGCGCTCACGGCGATGAGCAGCAGGATGAGAAGCAACTGGTTCAACAGCACGACGACTCCTTTGGGATAGGGCCCCGCCGGAAGGCAAAACCACAACGGACGCGGCTGCCAGTCTATCACCACGCCATTTCCGCCTCAGCGCCCGCCCCCGCCCCCGCTCCCGGCTCGCCGCCCCGCCCCGTGCCGCGTGAACGCAAAACCCCGCCGGGCATCGCTGCCGGGCGGGGTGTGCAAGGCCGGGGGCTGCCGATCGCAGCCCCGCCCGCGGGGATCAGTGCGCCGCAGCGGTGGCGGCGCCGACGCCCGTCTGGGCGCGCACGTACTGGTCCTCGAAGGCGTCCATCTCGGCCTTCGCCTCGGTGCTGCCGTCCAGCATCGACACCAGGAAGGTGGCGAGGAAGGCGAGCGGCATCGAGAACAGGGCCGGCTGGGTGTAGGGGAAGATCGGCGAGGCGAAGCCCAGCACGTCCACCCACACCGACTTCGACAGCACGACGAAGGTCACCGCGCTGAACAGGCCGAGGTAGCCGCCCACCAGCGCGCCCTTGGTGGTCAGGCCCTTCCAGTACATGGAAAGGATCAGCACCGGGAAGTTGGCCGAAGCCGCCACACCGAAGGCCAGCGCGACCATGAACGCGATGTTCATCTTCTCGAAGGCCATGCCCAGCAGCACCGCAACGATGCCCAGGCCGATGGTGGCGAACTTCGACACCCGGATCTCGGTGGCTTCGTTGGCCTTGCCCTTCATGATGACGCGAGCATAGATGTCGTGCGAGATCGCCGACGCGCCGGCCAGCGCCAGGCCGGCCACCACCGCGAGGATGGTCGCGAACGCCACCGCCGACAGGAAGCCGAGCAGCAGGTTGCCGCCGACGGCCTGAGCCAGGTGCATGGCGATCATGTTGCCGCCGCCGATGACCTTGCCGCCGAGCACGCCGCCCTCGAAGAACTGCGGGTTCTGGCCCACGATCAGGATCGCGCACAGGCCCATGATCGCGATGACGTTGAAGAAGTAGGCGACGATGCCCGAGGCGTAGAGCACGGACTTGCGCGCTTCCTTGGCGTCGGTCACGGTGAAGAAGCGCATCAGGATGTGCGGCAGGCCGGCGGTGCCGAACATCAGGCCGAGGCCGAGCGAGATCGCGGTGACCGGGTCGGCGAGCAGGCTGCCCGGGTTCAGCAGGTTCTGGCCGAGCTTGTGCACTTCCATCGCGCGGTTGGTCAGTTCCTCGAAGCTGAAGCCGAACTGGCTGAAGGCCAGCAGCGCGACCGTCGTGCCGCCGATCAGCAGCATGCACGCCTTGATGATCTGCACCCAGGTCGTGGCCACCATGCCGCCGAAGGTGACGTAGACCATCATCAGCGCGCCGACGACGAACAGGGCGATGGTGTAGTCCAGGCCGAACAGCAGCTTGATCAGCTGGCCGGCACCGACCATCTGCGCCACCAGGTAGAAGCACACCACGGTCAGCGAGCTGACCGCCGCCATCGTGCGCACCTTGCCCTGGTTGAGGCGGTAGGCGGTGATGTCGGCGAAGGTGAACTTGCCCAGGTTGCGCAGGCGTTCGGCCATCAGGAACAGGATGATCGGCCAGCCGACGAAGAAGGACAGCATGTAGATGTAGGCATCGACCCCCTGCATGTACATCATCGCGGTCAGACCGAGCAGCGTTGCCGCCGACATGTAGTCACCGGCGATCGCCAGCCCGTTCTGGAAGCCGGTGATGCCACCGCCGGCGGTGTAGAAGTCGGACGCCGACTTGGTGCGGCTGGCCGCCCAGTAGGTGATGCCCAGCGTCAACAGCACGAAGACGAAGAACATCGCGATCGCATGCAGGTTCAGCGGCTGCTTCTGGGTCGCATCCATCGCCGGGCCGGCGGCCAGCACCGGGGCGGACATCGCGAGCGCGAGCAGGCCCGGGGCCAGGCGCGAAACGAGTTTGGTATTCATCATTTTTCCGCCTTCCATGCCGCGCGCACGACTTCGCTGTTGATGTCGTCGAACTCGCCGTTGGCGCGACGCACGTAGACCAGGGTCAGCACCCAGAACAGGATGAACTGGGACAGGCCCGCGGCGATGCCGAAGGTCAGGTTGCTGCCCTCGAACAGCCGCTTGCCGATCAGTTCGGGCGCGAAGGCCACCAGCAGCACGAAGCCGTAGAAGATCACCAGCACGACGGCGGCCAGGATGCCCGCAAAGCGGGTCCGCCTCGCCACCAGTTCCGCGAAGCGCGGATTGCGCCTGATATGCGCATAGACAGAGCTAGACACTTTCTCCCTCCTCAAGGATAAGCAACGTTGAAAAACGCCGCTCCTCCACCCTCCTTTGCGGGCCGTCCGTCTGACGCGGAGTGCCCGGTGCGCGGATGATATATCATCTATAAGAGTCCATACGTAGTCGTATGGAAATTTTTAATTGACCCTCGTCAACAGCCCTCATGAATGACGCCCACATCGGCCTTGCAATCGACGCCGGCATCGCCACCGTCACCCTCGAGAACCCCGCCAAGCTCAACGCGGTCAATGCCGCCATGTGGCGCGAGCTATCGGCAGCGATGGCCCGCATCGCCGCCACACCCGAGCTGCGCTGCGTGATCCTGCGCGGCGCCGGCGACGACGCCTTTGCCGCCGGCGGCGACATCGAGGAGTTCCTCACCGTGCGCGCCACCGTCGACGACGCGCTGCACTATCACGAGGAGCTGGTGGCGAGCGCGTTGAACGCGATCCGCGACTGCGCCCTGCCCACCGTCGCCGCCATCCGCGGCGCCTGCATCGGCGGCGGGCTGGAGATCGCCGGCTGCTGCGACATCCGCATCGGCGGCGAGTCGGCGCGCTTCGGGGCGCCGATCAACCGCCTCGGCTTCTCCATGTATCCGGGGGAGATGGCCGGTCTGCTGGCGCTGGTCGGGCCGGCGGTCGTGCTCGAGATCCTGCTCGAGGGGCGCATCCTCGCCGCCCGCGAAGCGCTGCAGAAGGGCCTGCTGAGCCGGGTCGTGGACGACGAGAAGGTGTTCGAGGAAGCCGCAGCCTGCGCGGCGCGGATCTGCGCCGGCGCACCGCTGGTGGCGCGTTGGCACAAGCAGTGGGTCAAGCGGCTGATGCGCGGCGGCGCACTCGATGCGGACGAAAAGCGCGCCGCCTTCGACTTCCTCGCCACGGACGACTATCGCGAGGGGCTGGACGCCTTCCTCGCCAAGCGCCCGCCGGTGTTCAGGGGGCGCTGAGGCGCGCCCGCCCCGTCCCGCGGCGGGTCGTCACCCTCATCGAGGCCACCGCCGCAGCGCGGCAGGCCACCGCCTCATCCGGGCAGGCCGCCGCCTCATTGGAGCAGGCCGCCGCCTCAGCGCGCAGCGGGCGCCCCGGTCGGTTGAGCGCCCGCCTCGCGCAGCGCGGCCTCGAACAGTGCCTTCTTGTCGATCTCGAGCGGCAGCGGCGCTTCGGGCGGGCACATCGATGCCGGATCGATCGCCTCCCGGTCCTGGCCCAGTTGCGCTGCGCTCGGCATCTGCTCGCGCGCGACATCGAGCGCGGCCATCAGCCGGCCCATGCCGCCGAGCGTGCGCGCCTGCGCCAGCACCAGATCGTAGCGGGCATTCACATGCGCCCGGCGGGCCTGGAAGTATTCGTTCTCGGTGTCGAGCAGGTCGAGCAGCGTGCGCTGGCCGATGTCGAACTGGCGGCGATAGGCTTCGCGCGCCTTCTCGATCGAGAGCTGGTGCTGGTCGAGGAAGACGAGTTGCTCCTTGAGCCGGCTGGAGTCGTTGTAGGCGATCGACAGGGTCTGGCGCAGATCGCGGCAGGCCTTTTCGCGCAGATCCTTGGACAGGTTGAGCTCCTCGGCCGCCTGGCGGATGCGGGCCTGGTCGGTGCCGCCGCGGAACAGGTTGTAGCTCAGCACGAGTTCCACCACGCTGTCGCGCGTGGTGCCGTCGACGCCATCCAGGTTGCGGTCGACCGCCTGACGCGCACGCAGGTCGAGGCGCGGCTGGTTGGCCGCACGCCGGCTCTCCACCTGCGCCTGCCCGGCACGCACGTTCTCCACCGCGGCGTTGAGCGCGGGGTTGTCCGCGAACGCGGTGCGCAGCGCATCGCCGACGGTGCCCGGCACCCGCTCGGGGGCGATCGATCCGGGCAGCGCGCCAGGCGCATCGGCCGGCGCCGCGCCGACGACGCGCAGGTAGCGGGCGCTGACGTCGTGCAGGTTCGACACCTCGGTGAGCAGGTTCGACTCGGCGAGCGCGAGACGGCCGGCGGCCTGCTCCAGGTCCACCCGGCGGCCGACGCCGGCCCCGGCACGCTCCGCGATCTGGTCGTGCACCCGCCTGTGTTCGACGTAGTTCTGCTTAGCCAGCGCCACCTGCTCGCGATAACGCAGCACATCAGCATAGGCGCGGAGCGCTTCCAGCGCCGCGGTCTCGGAGGCATCGAGCAGTTCATAGTAGCGCACCCGCTTCGCGTGGCCGAGGCGCGCCACCTCGCTGCGGGTGAAGAAGCCGTCGTACACCATCTGGTTGAGCGACAGCGTCGCGCCGCGGCGGTTGAAGCTGTCCGTGGCCGTGCCCGGCTCCTTCAGGCGCTCGCGGCCCACGCCGGCGCTCAGGTCCACCCGCGGGAAGTAGCCGCCACGGGCGGCGTCCTGTTCTGCATCGGCGGCGCGGAAGGCGTTCCAGCGCGCCTGGACTTCGGGGTTCGACACCACCGCCTGACGCGCGGCCTCACGTAGTTCCACCGGCACCTGTGCCGCGGCCAGCGAAGGCAGCGCCGCAAGCACGGCCACCGAGATCAGGGTGCGAAGGTTGTGCATGACTTCTCCGTCGGTTCGTTGACGCCCGGCAAAATACCATGAGCATTGGCATATCCACCGTCTGCCGTGCATGCAAGCCCATCATAGGCCGACGACATCGGCGCAGCTGCCAACTAGCTAACGGCGCGGCGCAGATCGCGCCCGCGCGGCGTCCCGGCCGCCCCCGCGATGCTGGATAATCGCGGCCAACGCATCCAGCGCCAGCCCATGTCCGCCCGCCGCGCCTCACCGTCCCTGCCGCCGCCCGCGTCGCAGCCGTTTGTTGTGTGGCTCGGCGCACTCGGCTGCGCCGTGTTCGCCTGCGTAGCCCTCGCGTTGCCCGGGCTCGACCGCATGCAGCAGCTCGCCGCGGAGCGCTACGGCGAGGCCGGCGCCGACACGGTGGGCGCCTGGCGCCAGCTGGTGCACGAGACGCACGAGCTCCCCGACGAGGGCAAGCTCGCGCGCGTCAATGCCTTCTTCAACGCGCGGGTCCGCTTCGACGACGACGACGTCGTGTGGCGGATGCAGGACTACTGGGCGACCCCGCTCGAGACCCTGGCGCGCGCCGCCGGCGACTGCGAGGACTTCGCCATCGCCAAGTACATGACGCTGCGCCTGCTCGGCATCGGCGACGACCGACTGCGCCTGATCTACGTGCGCGCCCGCATCGGCGGCGCCGACAGCCGGGTGTCGCAGGCGCACATGGTGCTGGGCTACTTCCCGACGCCGGCCGACGAACCGCTCATCCTCGACAACCTCATCGGCGACATCCGCCCTGCGGCACGACGCCCCGACCTGTTTCCGGTGTTCAGTTTCAACAGCGACGGCCTGTGGGTGGCCGGCGCCCCGCAGTCCTCGGCCGACCCCACCACCCGCCTGTCGCGCTGGCGCGACGTCCTCGCCCGCGCGCGCACCGAAGGCCTCGCCATCCCGCCATGACCCGCCACGATCCGCCCATTCACGGAGCCCTTCGCCCATGTCCCTGATCAAGCAACTCTGGCTGGCGATCGTTCTGATCACTTTGCTGTCGCTTGGCGGCAGCTTCATCGTCAGCGCCCTGTCGGCCCGCCACTACCTGCAGCAGGAACTGGCGGTGAAGAACATGGACAACGCCGCCTCGCTCGCCTTGTCCCTGTCGCAGATGCCCAAGGACCCGGTCACCGTCGAGCTGCAGATCGCGGCCCAGTTCGATACCGGCCACTACCGCCTGATCCGGCTCGTCGGCCCGACGGGCAGGCCGCTCGTGGAACGGCATTACGAGGGCGCGCAGGCCGGGGCGCCCGACTGGTTCGTGCGCCTGATCCCGATCGAGACCCACGCCGGCATCGCCCAGGTGCAGGACGGCTGGCGCCAGTTTGGCACCCTGTCGGTCGAGACCCACAGCCGCTACGCCTACGATTCGCTGTGGAAGGCCACCCGCCAGCTGCTGTTGTGGTTCATCGTCGGCGGCATCCTGACCGGCCTCGTCGGCACGCTCGCCCTCAAGCTCATCACCCGCCCGCTCGGGCGCATGGTGGCCCAGGCCGAGGCCATCGGCGGGCGGCGCTTCGTCACCACGCCCGAGCCGCGCACGCTCGAGTTCCGCAGCGTCGTGCGGGCCTTGAACGCCCTGTCCGGGCGCGTCCGCAGCATGTTGGCCGAAGAGGCGCAGCGCCTCGAAGCCCTGCGCCGGCAAACCCAGCACGATGAACTCACCGGCCTCTTCAACCGCAGCCAGTTCCTCAAGCAGCTCGACGCCGCACTGGCGCGCGACGACGCGGCGGCCGGCGGCGCGCTCTTCATCGCCCGTATCAGCCCGCTCGGCGAGCTCAACCAGCGCCACGGCCGGGCGGCGACCGACCGCCTGCTCGCCGCGCTCGGCGCCAGCTTCCGCGCCGCGACCGCAAACCGCCCCGACTGGGACTGCGGCCGCCTCAACGCCGCGGAGTTCGCCCTCCTCGCCCCGTGCGAGAGCGATCACCCCGCTGCCCTCGCCGCCCTCGCCGACGCGCTGCGCCGCACGCTCGAAGCGCACGGCTGCACCGGCCGGATCTACACCGCCGCCGCGCGCTACGCGGCCGGCGACGCGCCCGGGGCCCTGCTGGCGCGCCTCGACGGCGCGCTCGCCGCCGCGGAGCAGGAAGGCGACGAGGACATCCGTTTCACCCCCGATACGGCACCGCTGTACACCAATCTCGACGACTGGCGCCGCGCCCTGGAGCAGGCGCTGGGCCAGCACAGGCTCGCCCTCGGCCGCCACCCCGTCACCGCGCGGGATGGCAGCCTGCTCCATCACGAGGCCCCCGTCCGCCTGCAGCTCGACGGCGAGTGGCGCCATGCAGGGCAGTTCCTGCCCTGGGCGGCGCGCCTCGGGCTGCTCGCGCAGATCGATGCGCTCGCCGCCGCCGCGGCCTGCGCGCGGCTGGAAGACGGCCGCGAGGACGGCGCGCTCGCGATCAACCTTTCGGCCGCCCTGCTGCGCGACGACGCCTGCCGCCATGCCCTGGTCGCGAGCCTGCAGGCGCGACCGCGCGCCGCCGCGCGGCTCTGGATCGACATCCAGGAGAGCACCGCCCTCCATCATCAGCTCGAGTTCCGCACCCTGTGCGCCGCGCTGCGCCCACTGGGCTGCCGGATCGGGCTGAAACACGCCGGCCAGCACCTCGCCCACGTTGGCGAGCTGCACGACCTTGGCCTCGACTACATCAAGATCAGCTCCGCCTTCGTCCGCGACATCGGCACCAGCCCGGGCAACGCGAGCTTCCTGCGCGGCCTGTGCACCGTCGCCCACTCGATCGGCGTGATCGCGATCGCGGAAGGCGTTGCCACCGCCGCGGAGTCGAGCGCGCTGCTCGATCTGGGCGTGGACGGCCTGACCGGACCGGGCGTCGGTGCCGGGAGTGCGATCGAGCATCAGGCCTGATACCCCGCCGCGGGCGGGCGCCCCCGCGCGCCGCGCGCCCGGCGCGGCGGCTCAGATCAGGCCGGAGTCCGCGTCGTCGCCGAGCAGGCGCAGCGCGGACAGCGACGAACGCAGCGAGCGCCGCGCCAGCAGCCGGTTCTGCGCCGGCACGGGCAGATCGGTAAACAGGATCACGTCCTTCGCCAGCAGGGTGTCGATCAAATCCTCGAGGACGCGGATCAACCCCAGGTCGGACTGCTGCAGCGCCACCAGGGGCTCGGGTGGCGGCGCCCCGCCGCCGGGCGCGATCCGCTGCGCATAGCTGGCGAGGGCCGGATCGCCCACCTCCAGCCACTCGTCGACGCCGGGCCGCGGGCTCTCGGCGACGGCGATGACGGCCCCGGACGGGTCACGCTCGACAAAGGGCATGATGCCTCCACAGCAGCGGCGAAGCTGAGGCCGCCAGCTTGTGGCGGCGGATCGCCGTTTCGAAGATCGTCAGGTAACGCTCGGCGACGCGACTGACATGAAAGCGCTCGTGCGCGTCGGCAAGCGCATTGTCGCCCAGATGGCGGAATTCTTGCGGTGCATCGATGATCGCGGTCGCGTAGCGCACCCAGCTGGCAATGTCCTCGTACTTGCACAGCAGGCCGTTGTGGCCGTGGCGGATCACCTCCGGCACGAAGCAGCGGTCGCTGGCGACCACCACCCGGCCGCGGAACAGCAGCTCGAACAGGCCCCAGTTGGCCGAGCCGAACTGGAGCGGATAGAGGAACAGGTCCATCGCCTCGATGTAGCTGGCGAAGTCGTCGTAGCCGGCGAAGGCAACGTGCTCGAAACTGGAGCCCTCGCCGAGCGTGATGCCCTCGCGCTCGAGCACATAGTGCATGAACGACGCCGGCCGCGACTCCGCCGCCGGGAAGCGGCTCTGCAGGAAGGCCTCCTCGTAGCTGTACAGCACCTTGGGCGCGCCGCAGAACACGAAGCGCACGTTCGCGCGCAGCTTCAGGATTTCCTTCGCGATCAGGATGAACTGCTCGAAACCCTTGGCCGAGGACAGGTCGCGCGCCGAGAAGCCGATATGGCAGAAGCCGTCCTTGCGCGCGAAGCGCGAGGGCTTGCGCTGGATGTCGAAGCCCTCCATCTGCGCCACGATGCGGTCCTGCAGGCATGCGGGGAACATCGCCCGCGCATGTTCGCTGGGGACGATCACCAGATCGCTTCGGAGCGCCTGGTGGTAGCTCGTCATCTCGAACACCTTGTCGCGGTAGGTGGCGTATTCCGGCTGCGGGTAGCGGGGGTCGTAGCCGTGGCTGGTGAACGACGGGAATTCGATGTAGGTGATGATCGGGATGTCGAATTCGCCGAACAGCTGCAGCGGGAAACCGCCCGAGCCGTGGGCCACGATGAGGTCGATCGCGGTCTTGTCGAGCAGCTTGCCGATCGCCTCCTTGATCAGGAACGAGCGCTGCATCCTGGCTTCGAGCCCGCGCGTGTAGAAGTAGGACTTCGGGTTCTCGCCCGCGATGCGGAACGGCACGAGGTTCGGAATCCGGTCCTTGTGCTGGTCATGGACGCCGGTCGAGCACAGGAACCAGGATTCCGCCAGCCCCTCCGCATTCAGGTGCTGGTGCAGGGTCTGGAACTGGCCCAGCCCTTCGTGGATGAACAAGACCCTCATCGCCCGTATCCCCGCAGGATCAGGCGGCGAGCCCGGGCCCGCCACCGCGTGCTCACTGAAGCGGCCATCAGTCGATCGTCGGCGTGTTGTTGAGGAGCGGATTGACCAGATCCTGTTCGAACGGCGCGACGAGCTCCGGGCTCAATCCACCGCCGCCGGCATCGGCCCCGTCGATCAGGCTGTCCTCGTTGCCGAGCACGTCGGCGCCGGGCAATGCGTCAGCCGCGCTGGAGATCGTCGCCCCGCCCTCGAGCGTCAGGGTCGCCGTTTCGGTGGCAGTGGCGGTTTCCGTCACCGTCTCCGTCGCCAGCGACGTGACCGTCGCGGTGAACTCGCTGACGGTGATCGTTTCGGTGAACTCGCCCACCGTCGCTGTCCCCGACGTCATCGTCTCGGTCATGGTCGGCACCGTCGTCTGGGTGTCCACCACGGTCTGCGTCTCGATCGTCGTCGGCACCGTCGTCTGGGTGTCGACCACGGTCTGCGTCTCGACCGTCGTCGGCACCGTCGTCTGGGTGTCGACCACGGTCTGGGTTTCGATCGTCGTCGGCACCGTCGTCTGGGTGTCGACCACGGTCTGGGTCTCGATCGTCGTCGGCACCGTCGTCGTGGTGTCGACCACGGTCTGGGTCTCGATCGCCGTCGGCACCGTCGTCGTGGTGTCGACCACGGTCTGGGTCTCGATCGTCGTCGGCACCGTCGTCGTGGTGTCGACCACGGTCTGCGTCTCGATCGCTGTCGGCACCGTCGTCGTCGTGTCGACCACGGTCTGGGTCTCGACCGTGGTCGGCACCGTCGTCGTCGTCTCGACCACGGTCGGCGTCTCTACCACGAGCGAAGCATTGACGAGGTCGAGCCCGACCGAGATCTGCCCACCGGTGACCTCGATCTCGATCCAGGTGTACTGGCCGTCCAGCTCCACGGTGGGCGCCGCGGAGCCTTGCACTTTCGGCACGATCTCCGAGGTCGGCGTGGCGTTCGACGAACTCGTCCACCTGAAGGTCGCATCGTCCGAACCATTGACGGCAAACCGCAACTGGACGTCCCTGGCCTCGATCGGGAGTCCATTGGCATCGACGAAGGCGATCCGGAGGCGCTCGCCCGCCGCCATATGGGGCTGATCGACACCGAGGAGCCCCTGCTTCTCATTGATGTCCCCGGTCGACGAGGTGAACACGACATCGACCAGGTCTCCATCGAGGACATATCTTTCGGTTGGCCCGCCGCCGCCGATCTGTGTCAGCGTCGACGGCAGCGCCACCGTCATCGTCGTCTCGACCACCGTGGTCGTCTCGACCACGGTCTGGGTCTCGATCGTCGTCGGCACCGTCGTCTGCGTCGCGACCACGGTCTGGGTCTCGACCGTGGTCGGCACCGTCGTCTGCGTCGCGACCACGGTCTGAGTCTCGACCGTGGTCGGCACCGTCGTCTGCGTCGCGACCACGGTCTGGGTCTCGACCGTCGTCGGGACCGTCGTCTGCGTGTCGACCACGGTCTGGGTCTCGACCGTGGTCGGCACCGTGGTGGTGGTGTCGACCACGGTCTGGGTCTCGACCGTCGTCGGCACCGTGGTCGTCGTATCG
>JANJTU010000128.1 GCA_024710965.1 Thauera sp.
GCGCGCCCCGCTCACCCGCGAGGACCTCGAAGGCACGAGCTTCGCGCTCGCCGCCGATTCGCTGCTGGTACGCCAGCACGGCCACTGGAGCGCGCTCCTGCCGCTCACCGCACCCGACGGGGGCGCGCGCGCGATCGACGCCGCGCGGGTACGCGCCGCGCTCGCCACGAACGACGGCGCGCAGGCGGTATTCGTCGACACCAAGGGGGAGTCCGACCGCCTGTACGCCGGTTACCTGCAGGAGGCGCGGCTGCTCGCGTTCGCCGGTCTGGCGGCGATCGTGGCCCTCCTCGCTCTCACCCTGCGCTCGGCCCGCCGGGTGGCGGGTGTGCTCACGCCGCTCGCCGCGGCCGTGCTGGCGGTCGTGGCCGGGCTCCTGCTGTCGGGCGTCACGCTCACCATCCTGCACCTGGTGGGACTGCTCCTCATCGTCGCGGTGGGCTCCAACTACGCACTCTTCTTCGACCGGGCCGCGGGCGCGGCCGGCCCCACGCCGCGCACGCTCGCCTCCATGCTCTTCGCGACCCTCACCACCGTGGCGGGCTTCGGGCTGCTGGCCTTCTCCTCGGTGCCGGTGCTGCAGGCGATCGGCACCACGGTTGGCCCGGGCGCGATTCTTGCCCTCGTGTTCTCGGCGATCACCGCCAGCCGTCCGGCACCCGACCTGCGACCGTCCTGAGTCATGCCCCGTCCCTGGCAACCCACACCCCTCATCCGGCTCTCCGCTGTGCTGCACGCCGCGGCAGCGGCCGGCCTCGCGTGGCGGCCGGAGGCGTGGCCGTGGGCGATCGGCGCACTCGCCGCCAACCACGGCATGCTGACCGCTGCCGGGCTGTGGCCCAGGAGCCGGCTCCTCGGGCCCAACTGGGCGCGGCTGCCGCCGGCCGCTGCGGCGCGCGGCGAGATCGCCCTCACCATCGACGACGGCCCCGATCCGGTGGTGACGCCACACGTGCTCGATTGCCTGGATCGCTACGACGCGCGCGCCACCTTCTTCGTGATCGGCCGCGCAGCACGCCGCCACCCGGCGCTCGCGCGCGAGATCGTCGCCCGCGGCCACACCGTGGAAAACCACAGCGAGGCACACGACAAGCGCTTCTCGCTCTTCGGCCCGCGCGCGCTCGCGCACGAGATCGGCACCGCGCAGACCACCCTCGCCGAGCTCTGCGGCGAGACGCCGCGCTTCTTCCGCGCTCCCGCCGGCCTGCGCAACCCCTTCCTCGAACCGGTGCTCGCGCGCCTCGACCTCACGCTGGCGGCGTGGACGCGGCGCGCCTTCGACACCCGCAACGGCGACGGCGGGGCGGTGGTGGCACGACTCACCGCGGGGCTGGCTGCCGGCGACATCCTGCTCCTTCACGACGGCAACGCCGCCCGCAGCGCCCGCGGCACCCCGGTCATCGTCGAGGCACTGCCGCGCGTGCTCGCCGCCTGTGCCGAAGCCGGGCTGCGCCCGGTCACGCTGCGCGCGGCGCTTCCCACCACCGACTCCTCGCCCCTGCCATGAGCCAGACTTTCCTCGCCACCCTGCTCGATGCGGCAACCGAGCCTTACCGCCCGGGCGGCAAGTTCGCCTACCACTTCGCCCGCGGCAAGCTCGGCACCGACCCGATCTTCCGCAGCCTGCTGCGCCAGGGGCTGATCCCCTCGGGAGTACGCATCCTCGACCTCGGCTGCGGCCAGGCGGTGTTCGCCTCGTGGCTGCTCGCCGCCCGGCGCCTCTACGAGGCGGGCAACTGGCCCGCGGGCTGGCCCGAAGCGCCACGCATCGCGAGCCTGCGCGGCATCGAGCTCATGCCGCGCGACGTGGCACGCGCCCACCAGGCCCTCGGCGCCGACCATCCGGCGGCGCGCATCGAGCTCGGGGACATCTGCGCCTGCGACTTCGGCAGCGTGGACGTGGTGACCATCCTCGACGTGCTGCACTACATCGACCCACCGCGCCAGGAGGAGGTGCTGCGCCGGGTGCGCACCGCGCTCGCGCCGGGCGGGCGGCTCATCTTGCGTATCGGCGACGCCGACGGGGGGCTGCCCTTCCGCATCAGCAACTGGGTCGACCACGTCGTCACCTTCGTGCGCGGCCACCGCCTGCCGCAGCTGTGGTGCCGCCCGCTCGCCGAATGGCGGGCGCTCCTGGAGGGGCTGGGCTTCGCCGTCGAGGCGCAGCCGATGAGCGAGGGCAAACCGTTCGCCAACGTGATGATGGTGGCGCGCCTTGCCGCGGCGGCACCGTCGGATGCGGGCGCCCGCCCGCTCGGGATGGCGACCCCGATTTGATAGACTTGCGCCCTTTCAAGGACACGCGAACGACCGTGGAGCCGCTCCTCATCTCCCGCTATACCGCCACCACCTGCCTCGGGCACGGCCTGGACGCGATGCGCGCGGCCTTGCTTGCCGGGCGTTCGGGCCTGAAACCCTGCGACTTCGAAACGGTACGGCTGCCCACCTGGATCGGCGAGGTCGAAGGCGTCGACGACGAGGTGTTGCGCGAGGACCTCGCGGCCTACGACTGCCGCAACAACCGACTCGCCCAGCTCGGGCTGCGCCAGGACGGCTTCGCCGAGGCAGTGGCCGAGGCGGCCGCGCGCTGGGGGCGCGACCGGGTCGCGGTGTTCCTCGGCACCAGCACCGCGGGCATCCTCCAGACCGAGCTCGCCTATCGCCGGCGCGCCCCCGACAGCGGCCTGCTGCCGCCCGATTTCCGCTACGCCGAGACCCACAACACCTATTCGGTGGGCGCTTTCGTGCGCGCCTGGTTCGGGCTCGCCGGTCCCGCCGCAGTGGCCTCCTCGGCGTGCTCGTCGAGCGCCAAGGTGTTCGCCTCGGCTGCGCGCATGATCGCGGCCGGCATGGTCGACGCCGCCGTGGTGGGCGGCGTCGACTCCCTGTGCCTCACCACGCTGCACGGTTTCAACTCGCTCGAGCTCACCTCGGCCGGGGCCTGCCGCCCGTTCGACGTCGCGCGCGACGGCATCTCGATCGGCGAGGCGGCGGCCTTCGCCCTGGTCGAGCGCCGCTCCGGCCCACTGCCCGCGGACGCGATCGTGCTTCTCGGCGTGGGCGAGTCGAGCGACGCCTACCACATGTCCTCGCCCCACCCGGAAGGGCGCGGCGCGCAGCGGGCGATGACCGCCGCGCTGGCGAGCGCCGGACTCACGCCGGGCGAGATCGACTACATCAACCTGCACGGCACCGCGACGCCGAGCAACGATGCGGCCGAGGGCGAAGCGGTGAGCGAGCTCTTCGGCGATACGGTGCCGTGCAGCTCGACCAAGGGCGCGACCGGCCACACCCTGGGCGCGGCCGGCGGGGTCGAGGCGGTGGCCTGCGCGCTCGCGCTCGCCGACGGTTTCATCCCGGGCGGGGTCAATACGCGCGATCCGATGCCCCATCTCGACTACGTGCTGGCGAGCCGCAGCGCCGGGCTCGTCCGCGCGCTCAGCAATTCCTTCGGGTTCGGCGGCACGAACTGCAGCCTCGTCCTGGGACGTCGCGCATGAAAACGCCCCTGCCCCCTGCCGCCCACATCGCCGCGATCGGCCTGCTCGGCCCGGGCCTGCCCGACTGGCCCGCCGCGGCCGCGGTGCTCACCGGGCGCGCCGACTGGCAGTGCTCGCCGACCGTGCTCGCAGCGCCGCAGATCCTGCCTCCCGCGGAACGGCGCCGCACCGGGCGCATGGTGAAGCTCGCCCTCACCGTCGGCCTGGAAGCCGTGGCCGCGGCCGGCGCGGACGCGACCACCCTTGCCACCGTCTTCAGCTCGTCGAGCGGCGACGGCCTGAACTGTCACCAGATCTGCGCGGCGCTCGCCTCCGAAGACCGCCAGATCTCGCCCACGCGCTTCCACAACTCGGTGCACAACGCCGCCGCCGGCTACTGGGGCATCGCCACCGGCGCCACCGCACCGGCTGCGGCCCTGTGCGCCCATGATGCGAGCTTCAGCGCCGGGCTGCTCGAGGCGGTGGTGCAGGTGGCGGTCGAGCGCATCGCCTGCCTGCTGATCGCCTATGACACCGACTATCCGGAGCCGCTCAGATCCGTGCGTCCGGTGCCCGACGCCTTCGGCGTGGCGCTGCTGCTCACCCCCGAGCCGGCGCCGGCAAGCCTCGGCCGGCTGGCGGTGCAGCTCACCGAGGCGCACGCCGACCGGCTGCGGACACCCGCGCTCGAGGCCCTGCGCGAAGCCGTGCCGGCCGCCCGCAGCCTGCCGCTGCTCGCCGCCGTCGCCCGCGGCGAGGGCGGCCGCGTCGTCCTCGACTATCTCGACGGCATGCGGCTCGCGGCCGATCTGGTGGCATGATCGCCGCGCCGGCCACACTCGACCGCGCCGCGATCGCCGCGCGCATCCCGCACCGGGGCTCGATGTGCCTGCTCGATGCGGTCGAGGCCTGGGACGAGCGCGGCATCCGCTGTCGCGCCGTGAGCCATCGCGCCCCCGACAATCCGCTGCGCGACGGCGCCGCGCTACCCGCCGCGAGCGCGATCGAGTACGCAGCGCAGGCGATGGCGGTGCACGGGGCGCTGCTCGCCCCGCCCGCGGCAGCTCCGCGCATGGGCTTTCTCGCCAGTGTGCGCGGCGTTGCGCTGCACGTCGCGCGGCTGGACACGCTCGCGGCCGAGCTCGAGATTCGCGCCGAGCGCGTCTCGGGCGACGACGACAACATCCTCTACGCCTTCACCGTCAGCGCCGCCGGCGCGCCCGTGGCCAGCGGCCGTGCTGCGGTGATCCTCGACGCCGGACGGCTCGCCGGCGCGTTCTCCGGGAGTCCCGCTTGAAGCATGCCCTCGTTACCGGCGGCAGTGGTGGCATCGGCGCCGCCATCTGCCGCCGCCTCGCGGCCGACGGCTGCCGCGTCTTCGTTCATGCCAACCGCAACGCCGACCGGGCCCGCGCGCTCGCCGCCGAGATCGAGGCGGCGGGCGGGCGGGCGAGCGCGGCGGTGTTCGACGTCACCGACGCCGCGGCCGCGCACAGCGCGCTGGAGGCGATCCTGGCCGAGGGCCCGATCCAGGTGCTGGTGAACAACGCCGGCATCCACGACGATGCGGTCTTCCCGGGCATGCGCCCGGAACAGTGGCAGCGGGTGATCGACGTGTCGCTGAACGGCTTCTTCAACGTCACCCAGCCGCTCGCCCTGCCGATGATCCGCACCCGCTGGGGGCGCATCGTGACCGTCTCCTCGATCGCCGCGATCACCGGCAACCGCGGTCAGGCGAACTACGCCGCCGCCAAGGGGGCACTGCACTCGGCGAGCAAGTCGCTCGCGCAAGAGCTCGCGAGCCGCGGCATCACGGTCAACGTCGTCGCGCCGGGCATCATCGACACCGCCATGAGCGAGGACGCCTTCGACGCCGAGGCGATCGCGCGCATGGTGCCGATGAAGCGCGCCGGAAAACCGGAGGAAGTCGCCGACCTGGTGGGATTCCTGGCCTCGGACCAGGCCGCCTACCTGACCGGCCAGGTAATCTCCATCAACGGCGGCATGATCTGAGGCGCTCAGCGCCGCAGCAGCAGCGCGGGCAGCCGCAGCACGAAGCCGATGAAGAGTCGGGTGTGCATCCAGGTCAGCAGCAGGTTGTCGCGCGTGTAGTTGAAATGGGACACGCCGCCTTCCTCCGCCCGGAAGTACTTCACCGGCGCGTGCAGGTTCACCGGCGGCACGCCCAGCCACGCGAGCCGCACCACCGCCTCGGGGTCGAAGTCGAAGCGGCGCATCCAGCGCCGGCCGCGCATCAGCTGCATCAGCGGCGCGATCGGATAGACGCGGAAGCCGTACAGCGAGTCGCCGATGCCGGCCCACAGTGTCTCGAGGTTCGCCCACCAGTTGGAGATCCGGCGCCCGCGCACGCGCAGCCGCGGGGCACTCGCGTCGAACACCGGCACGCCGAGGATCATCGCCTCCGGGCGCTCCTTCGAGGCGTCCATGAAGCGCGGGATGAGCCCGGCCGGATGCTGGCCGTCCGAATCCATGGTGAGCGCATGGGTGAAGCCCTCGCGCGCGGCGAGCTCGATGCCGTGCAGCACAGCCGCGCCCTTGCCGCGATTCTCGGGCAGTGCGATCACGCGCAGGCCGGGGTCATGCGCCTCGAGCGCCTGCAATCCCTCGGCCGTGCCGTCGGTGCTGCCATCGACGACCACCCATACCGGATGCCACTGGCGGCGCGCCGCACGCACCGTCTCGTACACCTTCTCGCCGGGGTTGTAGCTGGGGATGAGGACGAGGTGCGTGGTCGACGGCAGGGGCATGAGGGCGGATGGAGTCAGGAGTTCGGCGCCGCGGCGGCGCGGGTGCAGGACGGCAGCGCGGGCAGCGTCGCGTGGGCGAGCTCGGTGGTGAAGTGGCGCTCGAGCGCGTGCATGAAGGCGGGCACGTCGCCCGGCGGATCGAAGCGCGCGCCCAGGCGCACACGGTAGGTCACGGGCATGTCGGGGCGGCGCAACAGCGGCCAGCCCTTGGTGAGATAGGGCGAGCCCGTCTCGATGAAGATCGCCTGCACCGGCACGCGCGCGCGCCGCGCGATGAGCGCCACGCTGCCCACCAACGGATTCATCGGCAGGCGCGTGGTCCGGGTGCCCTCGGGGAACACCAGCAGCTGACTGCCCGCGGCGAGTTCCTCGCTCGCGCCGATCGCCATCGAGAGCGGCGCGTCGTTGCGGATGTAGCGCGCGAGCCGCGCCCCGGCACCGAGCAGGAGGTTGTCCATCAGCCCGGCCTTCATGATGCATGCCACGTCGGGCAGGCGCGAGATCACCATCACCGCGTCGAGCAGCGACGGGTGGTTGGGAGCGAGGATGAGGGGACCAGCCCCGCGCAGGGCATCGAGCGCGGCGAGGTCGAAGCGGCAGGCGCCGATCGCGGCGAGGAAGCCGGTGTAGCCGCGAAAGCCGGCCATGATCATGCGCCGCCCGAAGCGACGCCCGGCGCCGGCCGGCAGCAGCGGGTGGAGCAGCATCGCCACCGGAGTCCATACGAGGCACATCACGCCGAGACAGCCCAGCCCGAGCCCGAGCAGGACGTACTCGATGAGCCGGCGCGCGGCCGCGCGCATCTCATTCATCGGCCGCCACCCGTCGCGACGATTCGCCGAGGATCCAGGTCACCGCCACGCCGGCGGCGAGGTAGTTGCGGCTGGTCACCAGCGGGCTGTCCTTGAACACGGCGCCGGCGAGCGTGTCGTAGCGCACGAAGCCGCCCACCCAGTAGTCGGGGAAGCGCTTCGTCAGCGCGGCGACCAACTGCATGCCGGCGTAGCCGGCGCGCGCATCGAAGGCCGGCCGGTCGGGCGTGGCGTGGCGCGGCGCGACGTCATAGAAGTGGCCGTGCTGGCGCCGGTCGCCGTAGATGGGCCCCGCGAGCAGCCCCAGGCGCCAGCCCGCGAGCCCGGGCGGATCGCTCCAGTCGAAGTTGAGGTGCGGCGTGAACTGCCAGCCGGTCGATCGCGGGTTGCTTTCCACGGTGAAGCCGTGGCGCAGCGGCAGGCGCAGGGTGAGGCGCCGGCCTTCGTCGAGGGTGCGCCAGAGGTGGATGTCCAGCGCGGGGCCGATCTCCACCGTCGGGTCGAGGTCGGGCATGCCCTCGCGCACCGCGACGTCCTCGCTGCTTGCCGGCGGCGAGGCTGCGGCCGAGAGCGAGAGCTCCACCCGCTCGGTGTCGAGGAACATGCCGCGCAGCCCGCGCCGGTCGGCCTTGAGGAACTCGCCGCGATAGACGACGTAGGGCAGCGGCAGCACCCACTGGCGCGATTCCTCCGAGCCGCGGTAGGCCGGAAAGTGCAGCACGCTCGCGCCGGCGCCGAGTTCCCAGAGAGGCTTGTCGCCGCCCGACGCGCCAACCGAAAACGTCAGCACCGCCATGCCGAGCGCGAAGCCGGCGGCGGCACGCTGCGCGCTCGGCGCTGCCATCATCGCCCCCCCAGTTCGATGGCCCCGCCGCAGGCTTCGATCTCGACCAGCAGGTCGGCCCGGCACACGTCGGCGCGCAGGAAGACGACCGGCGCGAGGGCGCCGACATGGCGGCGCACACAGGCTTCAACCACGGCGAGATCGGCCGGCGCGCGCAGGTACACCTTGTAGGCAAGCGCGTCGAGCGACGGCGTGCGGCCCGGCACCACGCGGCGCGCCTCGCCGAGGACCGCCTCGATGTTGCGAAAGGACTCCTCGGTCTGCGCCAGCGCGTCGCCCGCGTGCAGGCTACGATGGCCGACGATGCTCGCCGTGCCGGAGACGAACAGGAGCGGCGCCCCCGCACCGCCGCTGACGCTCGCGCGCGCAAAGGTCGGACTGCGCGGGCCGTACTGCGCCGGATAATGATAAGCCGCGGTCTGACGGGGATTCTCGATCGCGAGCGGCAGTTCCCTCAAGGCGAGGAAGGCGATCGACAGCGGCCCGCTCGCCGCGCCCAGCGCGCAGGCGGCCGGGACATTGCCCCCGACCCCGCGCCCACAGGCAAGGAATGCGTCCTGCCGGGCGGTGTTGAACTGCCAGTAGCGCTCGCCTCCACCGCTGTTCGCGGTGATGCCCGGAAAGTAGTTCCACACCCGCAGCAGCCCCGGATATCCGCACTCGTCGAGCAGCGCGAAGAGCGCACGGTACGCGGCCTCGGTGGCCCCCTGCAGCGCGCTTTCGGCCCGGCCGTCCACGCTCGCGCCCTCGTCGAGCTCGATGCACCCGAACAGCAGGCGGTCGTTGCAGCGGTAGCGGATCGGGCCGGCGACGCCTTCGCGCAGCGGAGCGGCCGCACGCCAGACCTCGCACACTGCGCCGTCGGCATCAAGGCGCGGGGCATCAACTGCGAGCCGCGGGACCTTGTCGGGCAGTCCGGCGGCGTCGCGGGCACCGTACATCACCCCGCCGAGGACGCTATCCCACCAGGCCGACGGTCGTCCGACGACTTCGCGCGCAGGAACAAATTCGAGCGACAGCAGCGCCGTCATGGACGCACCGCGCCGTCGACGCGATCGCGGCCTCTGCGCGCCCCCGCGGCGCGGACCCGGCCGCCAGCGATGACGGCCATGTCACGCCCCCCCGGCGCCGTCGGCGCGCATTCAGGCATCGCCGCCACCCCGTAGCCCCAGCGCCAACCCAGACTTGGTGCCATAACCGTCACAAATGAATTGAAATCATGCGAAAACGGCGCAAATTATACCGAACATGCCGATCGCGCCAACGCGAGCGTGTCGCGCGGCCGCCTAGCCGCGGGACTTCCCCTCGCCCGCGCCGCGCGCGCGCTCGGACTCCTCGTACAGCGCGCGGCCGAAAGCCTTCCACACTGGCCCGCCGCTGGTGTGGACGCCGATCAGCGCGCTCTGCCGCATCGTATGCAGCATCAGCTCCGACAGCGCGAAGAGTTCGCCCTTGCGGCGCTGATCATGGTCCGGATGGCGCAACAGGTCGAGGCGGCACTCCGTCGTGCAGCTCAGCGCCTCGCGCGCAAGCGCCCGCAGGCGGGCGGTGTCGCTCCAGTCCAGCCCGAGCGCGATGCCGCGCCGGATGATCTCGCGCTCCAGTTCCTGCGCCGTGCGCGCGTAGTGCCCGAATCCGCTCATGCCTTGCCGTCGATCCTCTCGGCACCCATGGCGGGTGCAGCGCTTGCGGCAGGTCCTTAGAATGGAGGCCCGTGCCGGGTGAATGCAGCCGGCAATTGTAACCCGCTGCCGCCGCCCGCCGGCGCGGAGCCCGCGTCTGAATCCGCTTTCCTGCCAATGCCGCACGCCTTGTCAACGTCATCATCCGCCGCGCGCCTGCTGGGCATCGCCGTGCTCGCCGCCTGGCTGCCGATCGCCGGGGCCGCGGGCCTTCCGCCTCCGGTCCAACTCGCCCTCGACAACGCGCGCATTCCGGCCGCGGCGGTGTCGATCTGGACGCAACCGGTGGATGCCGAACACCCCACGCTCGAGATCAACGCCGGGCAGCCGATGAACCCGGCCTCGACGATGAAGCTCGTCACCGCCTTCGCCGCCCTCGACCGCCTCGGCCCCGCCCACACCTGGACCACGCGCATCGCCACCACCGGCCCGGTGCGCGACGGCGTGCTGCACGGCGACCTCCACCTCGTCGGCGGCGCCGACCCGGTGCTCGGCTACGACCGCCTGTGGAAGCTGCTGCGCCGGCTGCGCGCGCTCGGCATCGGCCGCATCGCCGGCGACATCGTGCTCGACGCTTCGGTCTTGAAGCTGCCGCCGCACGACCCGGCCGCCTTCGACGGCCGTGGCCTGCGCCCGTACAACAGCGGCCCGCACGGCCTGCTGCTGCACTACAACACGCTGCAGCTCGCGCTCTTTCCCGCCGCGGAGCACGAGGCGGTCACGGTGGCCGCCGAGCCGCCGCTGGCCGGCATCGTCATCGACAACCGCCTCGTCACCTCGGGCGCGCCCTGCGAGGTGTGGTACCGCGACCTCGAAGCGCGCCTCGAACCGGGCCCGCGCCTGGTCCTCAGCGGCAGCCTGCCGGCCGCCTGCGGGCCGCGCAGCTGGAGCGCCGCGCCGCTGCCGCCGGCCGAATACGGAATCGCGCTGGTCGCGGCGCTGTGGGCGGAGATCGGCGGCGGCCTGGACGGCCGGGTGCGGGCCGGCTCCGCGCCGGCCGAGACCACGCTGCGCGTCAGCGACGACTCGCCGCCGCTCGCCGACGTCGTGCGCGACATGAACAAATGGTCGAGCAACGTCATCGCCCGCCAACTGCTCGCCACGCTGGGCACCATCGCGCCGGCGAGCATCGAGGCAGCGGCCGGCGAACAGGCCCTCGGCGCGCCCCGCGCCGGCTTCGACGGCCCGGTCCCGGACATGGTCGCCGGCGGCGCGCAGGCGGCGCTGGCGCAGCTCGCCGCCGCCGGCATCGACACGCGCGGCCTGGTGATCGAGAACGGCGCCGGCCTGTCGCGCATGGAACGCATCCGGGCCGACAGCCTCGGCCAGCTGCTGCTCGTCGCCTGGCGCCGGCCGTGGATGCCGGAATTCGTCGCCGCGCTGCCGCTCGCCGGTGTCGACGGCACCGCGCGCCGTCGCCTCGCCGCCAGCCCGGCGCGCGGCCAGGCCCACATCAAGACCGGCACGCTCGACGGCGTGCGCGCCATCGCCGGCTACCTGCTCGACCGCGAGGGCCGGCGCCACGCGCTGGTGATGATGGTGAACCACCCCGAGGCCGCGGCCAGCGCGGCGGCGCAGGATGCGCTGCTGGAATGGCTGTGGGCGGGCGGGCGCTGATCAGTCCAGCGGCAAGGTGGCGCGCTGCAGCAGCGCCCACCAGCCGCGCACCACGCGGTACAGCACCCACAGCCCGGCGAGGCCGATCAGCAGCAGGGCGAAGGGAAAGCCGATGATGGTCAGCACCATCAGCACCGCCACCGCGATCCACAGCACGGCGAACCAGAAGGTGCGGATCTGCCAGCGGAAGTGGCTCTCCAGCCAGGTGCCGCGCACCGCGCCCTGGTTCCAGTAGTTCAGGATCACCGCCGCGATCGACGGCAGGCTGGCGACGAAGCTGCCGATGATGGTGGCCGAGCCGACCACCCCGGTGAACACGGCGAAGGCGTGCAGCGCGTAGATCAGGTGGGTCAGCGTGACCATGTTCTCCGACGGCTGGCCGGCGGCAAGCGGGGCAGGGACGGGATTGCTCATCGCATCTCCTTCAGTGCGGTTGGGTGGGCGGCGGCGGCCAGCTGGAGCCCTGGTTCGAAGACCCGTTCGCAGCCCTTTTGAAGCCACTTCGACCGGCCGCGGCGGAGGGCGTTCCGCCGCAGTGCAGCATCACAGCCCCAGCTCGGCCCACATCGCGTCGACCTTGCGCCGGACCGCCTCGTCCATGACGATCGGCCGCCCCCACTCGCGGTTCGTCTCCCCCGACCACTTGTTCGTCGCGTCCAGCCCCATCTTGCTGCCCAGGCCGGCGACCGGGCTGGCGAAGTCGAGGTAGTCGATCGGCGTGTTGTCGACCAGCGTGGTGTCGCGTGTGGCGTCCATGCGCGTGGTCAGCGCCCAGATCACTTCCTTCCAGTCTCGGATGTCGACATCATCATCCACGACGACGATGAACTTGGTGTACATGAACGGGCGCAGGAAGCTCCAGATGCCGAACATCACGCGCTTGGCGTGGCCCGGGTACTGCTTGCGGATGCTGACCACGGCGAGGCGGTAGGAGCAGCCCTCGGGCGGCAGGTAGAAGTCGACGATCTCGGGAAACTGCTTCTGCAGCAGCGGCACGAAGACCTCGTTCAGCGCCACCCCCAGCATCGCCGGCTCGTCGGGCGGCTTGCCGGTGTAGGTGGAGTGGTAGATCGGCTCGCGCCGCATCGTCATGCGCTCGATCGTAAACACCGGGAAGTCCGACACCTCGTTGTAGTAGCCGGTGTGGTCGCCGTAGGGGCCTTCCGCGGCCATGTCGTCGGGGTGGATGACGCCTTCGAGCACGATCTCGGCCGAGGCCGGCACCTGCAGCTCGCTGCCGAGGCAGCGCACCAGCTCGGTCTTCGCCCCGCGCAACAGGCCGGCGAACTGGTATTCGGAGATCGTGTCCGGCACCGGCGTCACCGCGCCGAGGATGGTCGCCGGGTCGCAGCCGAGCACCACCGCCACCGGGAAGGGCGCGCCCGGGTGCGCCTGCTGGTGCTCGCGGAAGTCGAGCGCGCCGCCGCGGTGCGCCAGCCAGCGCATGATGACGCGGTTGGGCCCGAGCACCTGCTGGCGGTAGATGCCCAGGTTCTGGCGCTTCTTGTGCGGGCCGCGCGTCACCACCAGGCCCCAGGTGATCAGCGGCGCCGCATCGCCCGGCCAGCAGTGCTGGATCGGCAGCTTCGCCAGGTCGACCGCGTCGCCCTCCCACACCAGCTGCTGGCAGGGCGCCGAGCGCACTTCCTTCGGCGCCATGTTGAGCACCTGCTTCAGCACCGGCCATTTCTCCCACGCGTCCTTCAGTCCCCGAGGCGGTTCGGGCTCCTTGAGGAAGGACAGCAGCCGGCCCACTTCGCGCAGCGGCGTGCTCCAGTTGCCGTCGGCGACGTCCTCGCCCATGCCCATCGCCACCCGCTGCGGCGTGCCGAACAGGTTGGCGAGTACGGGAATGGCCTGCGGCACGCCGTTGGTCACCGGCCGCTCGAACAGCAGCGCCGGGCCGCCGGCGCGCAGCACGCGGTCGGCGATCTCGGTCATCTCGAGATGGGTGTCCACCGGCAGCGTGATGCGCTTCAGTTCGCCGCGGGCTTCGAGCTGGGTGAGGAAGTCGCGCAGGTCGTCGTATTTCATGCGAGGTCTCGGATAGGGCGGAACGACAGGGGGAACGACAGGGGGCGGAACGGATGAGCGCGGACGCGGGCGATGGGGGGCGCCGGCCGCGACGCAGCGCGTCAGACGACGGCGCCCCCGCGCGCGGTCAGCGCTGGGCGTTGATCGCGTCGCGGGTGTCGAGCGCCACGCGGCGGGCGGCGGCAGCAAAATCCTCGCCCTCGTTGGCGTGGACGCCCGCGTAGAGGATCGCGCGCGAGGAGTTGATCATCAGCCCGGTGCCGTCCGCCGTGCGGCCGGCGGCCAGGGTGGCGGCGATGTCGCCGCCCTGCGCGCCGATGCCCGGCACCAGCAGCGGCATGTCGCCGGTGAGCGCCCGCACGCGCGTGATCTCGTCGGGGAAGGTGGCGCCGACGACGAGGCCGCAGTTGCCGCTCGCGTTCCAGTCCTCGGCCACCAGGCGGGCGACGCGCTCATAGAGCTTCTCCACCCCGCCACCGGGCTTGCCGACCTCGAGGAACTGCAGGTCCGAGCCGCCCGGGTTGGAGGTGCGGCAGAGCAGGATCACGCCCTTCTCAGGGTAGGCCAGGTAAGGCTCGACCGAGTCGCGCCCCATGTAGGGATTGACCGTGATCGCGTCCGCCCGGTAGCGCTCGAAGGCTTCCACCGCGTACTGCTCGGCGGTGCTGCCGATGTCGCCGCGCTTGGCGTCGAGCACCACCGGCGTGCCCGGGTGGCGGGCGTGGATGTGAGCTATCAGGGCCTCGAGCTGGTCCTCGGCGCGATGCGCGGCAAAGTAGGCGATCTGCGGCTTGAAGCAGCAGGCGAGGTCGGCGGTGGCATCGACGATCGCGGTGCAGAACTCGAGGATCGCCTGCGGGCGCCCCTGCAGGTGGGCGGGGAACTTGGCCGGATCAGGGTCGAGGCCGACGCAGAGCAGGCTGTCGCGCTGCTGCCACGCCGCCTTCAGGGCGGTCATGAAATGCATGGGGGCTTCCTGGATGGGTGCGGGCCGAATGATAAGCCCGAAGTCCGCGCTCGCCCACCCGCGGATGCACGGCCCAAACCCGCGCCGGCCCGGTCCTGCCCGCCGCAAGCTTCGACGGGCAGGACCGGGCCGGCGGCAGTCCGCTCGGGCGCGGAACGGTCAGCTGCCGAGCAGCTTCAGCGCCTTCGCCAGCGTGTCCATCGACTCCTGGTGCTTGCCCGCCTTGTGCAGGGCCTCGCCCTCGGCGCGCAGCTTCTTCACTTCGGCCATCTGCTCGCTGCTGAGCGTCGGGTTCTTCGACAAGGCCTCGTCGATCTTCTTCATGTCCATCGGACACTGGTTGGCCAGCGCCGCCGACGACAGCAGGGCCACGGCCAGGCCGGCCAGCAGATGCATCTTCCTCATCGTGCTCTCCTTGGGACGCGGGGACATGCCCGCCCCCGTTCGACCCGCCCGCGCCCGGCCGGTTGCGCGCTCGTCGCCTACAGGCGGCGCAGCAGGTCGTCGACGAACAGGCCGGCGAACACCGCCGCGCCGAGCCAGTTGTTGTGGCGGAAGGCCTTGAAGCAGGCGGCACGGTCGCGGTCCCGGATCAGGCCGTAGTGGTAGAGCGCAATGCCGGCCGCCAGCCCAAGGCCGGCGAAATAGGCCGCGCCGCGACCGGCGGCGAGGCCCACCGCAGCCAGCAGCGCAAGCGCGAGCGCGTAGCACAGCATCACCGCGGCGACGTCGAAGCGGCCGAAGGTGATCGCCGAGGTGCGGATGCCGATCCTGAGGTCGTCCGGGCGGTCCACCATCGCGTACTCGGTGTCGTAGGCGATCGCCCAGAAGATGTTCGCCAGCAGCATCGCCCA
>JANJTU010000147.1 GCA_024710965.1 Thauera sp.
CGTCATGCGCAGTGCCGTCTTGCCGCGCGTGTCCTTCGATACGCCGATGATGCGGCCCGGCATCGCGCGCACATTCGCTTCGCGCGTGGCGAAGAAGGCGGCGTGCGGGCCGCCGAAGCCCATCGGCACGCCGAAGCGCTGCGCCGAGCCGAGGGCGATGTCGGCGCCCATCGCGCCGGGGCTCTTGAGCAGGACGAGGGCCATCAGGTCGGTGGCGACGGCGACGGTGGCGCCCTTGGCCTTTAGCGCGGCGATCGTGTCGCTCAGGTCGCGGACGTCGCCGTGTGCGTTCGGGTATTGCAGCAGGGCGCCAAAGACCTCCTGTGTCGCGGCGGCGTCGGCCTTGCCGTAGACGAGTTCGAAGCCGAAGTAGTGGGCGCGTGTCTTCATGACGTCGATGGTCTGCGGGAAGCAGGCTTCGTCGATGAAGAAGGCGTTCGACTTCGATTTCGATACGCGCCGCGCCATCGTCATCGCCTCGGCGGCGGCGGTGGCCTCGTCGAGCAGGGAGGCGTTGGCGAGCTCGAGGCCGGTGAGGTCGATCACCATCTGCTGGTAATTGAGCAGCGCTTCCAGACGGCCCTGCGAGATTTCGGCCTGGTAGGGCGTGTAGGCGGTGTACCAGCCCGGGTTCTCCATGACATTGCGCAGGATCACCGCCGGCGTCAGGGTGCCGTAGTAGCCGAGGCCGATGAGCGATTTCTTCACCACGTTGCGACCGGCGATGGCCTTGAGCTTTGCCAGCGCCTCGTGCTCGGGCTGTGCGCCGGCGAGCGGCAGCGGCTTGTCGAGGCGAATCGCTGCCGGCACGGTCTGCTCGATGAGGGCGTCGATGTCGGCCACGTCGAGCATGGCGCACATGCGTGCGATCTCCTCGGCGTTCGGGCCGAGATGACGGTGGATGAAGGCGTCGCGCTGTTCGAGGCGGGCGAGCGGGGCGGAAAGGAGGTTGGCGGTCATGGTCGTTGCGACGAATGAGTTGGGCGCAGGCGCAGCTTTGGCGCGCTGCCGTGCGCAGAAAAGCACAGCGGGCCCGCTGCAAGCCGGATGACCGGTGCGGCGGACCCGTGGTCGGGGCCGTGCGGGAGCGGCATCAGGCCTGGGCGATCTCGGCCTCGTAGCCGGCGGCGTCCATCAGCGCGGCGACATCGTCGGCGTTGGCCGGCTTCAGCTTGAACAGCCAGGAAGCGTAGGCGTCCTGGTTCACGCTCTCCGGCGCGTCGACGGCGGACTGGTTCACTTCGGTGACTTCGCCGGCGATCGGCGCATAGACGTCGGCGGCGGCCTTCACCGATTCGACGACGCAGGTTTCCTGGCCGGCGGCGTAGGTCTTGCCGACTTCCGGCAGCTCGATGAAGACGAGGTCGCCGAGCGCTTCCTGCGCGTGGTCGGTGATGCCGACGGTGACGGTGCCGTCCGCCTCGGCGCGGACCCATTCGTGGCTTTCGGTGTACTTCAGGTTGGCGGGTACGTTGGACATTTTCTTTCTCCTTGGGTGAATGCCGGATTTCTGAACTAGACGACAGCCTTGCCGTTGCGGGCGAAGACCGGCTTGACGACCTTCGCCTTCAGGCGCTTGTCGCGGATTTCGACGTCGACGGTATCGCCGATGGCGACGCCGAGCGGCAGGCGGGCGAGCGCGATCGACTGCTGCAGCGTCGGCGAGAAGGTGCCGCTGGTGATTTCGCCGTCGCCGTGCGCGGTGACCACCTTCTGATGGCCGCGCAGCACGCCCTTGTCCTGCAGCACGAGGCCGAGGAACTGTGCCTTCTGGCCGTTGGCGACGAGCGCCGCCTTGCCGACGAAATCACCATCTGCGCGCTCCGATTTCAGGTCGACGGTCCACGCCAGCCCGGCGTCGAGCGGCGACACGGTTTCGTCCATGTCGTTGCCGTAGAGGTTCATGCCGGCTTCCAGGCGCAGCGTGTCGCGTGCGCCGAGGCCGCACTGGGCGACGCCGGCGGCATGCAGCTGGCGCCACAGGTCGGCCGTCTGCGCGGCGGGCAGTGCGATCTCGAAGCCTTCCTCGCCGGTGTAGCCGGTGGTGGCGACGAAATAGTCGCCGACCTGGACGCCGAAGAAGGGGCCGAGATTCTCGGTCGCCGCCTTCACCTGCGGCAGCACCTGCCAGACCTTGGCCTTGGCGTTCGGGCCCTGCACGGCGATCATGCCGAGCGGGTCGTTGCCGTCGCGGCGCTCGGTGATCGTCAGCTTCATGGCCCAGTCCTTCTGGCGGGCAGCCATCCAGGCGAGGTCCTTGGTTGCCGTGCCGGCGTTGATGACGACGCGGTAGGTGGTGTCGTTCAGGAAATAGATGATCAGGTCGTCGACGACGCCGCCGGCCTCGTTCAGCATGGCGGAGTAGAGGGCCTTGCCGGGTGTTTTCAGCTTGTCGACGTTGTTGGCCACCAGCCGGCGCAGGAAGGCCTTGGCGTCCGGGCCGACGACGTCGACGGCGCACATGTGCGAAACGTCGAACATGCCGCAGTCGCGGCGCACGGCGTGGTGCTCCTCGATCTGCGAGCCGTAGTTGACGGGCATGTCCCAGCCGCCGAAATCGACCATGCGGGCGCCGGCTGCGCGATGGACGTCGTTGAGTACGGTTTTTTGCGTCATATCAGTCCCTTGGGCGAGGGTGTTGAACAGGATTCCAGAA
>JANJTU010000178.1 GCA_024710965.1 Thauera sp.
CATGGCCGAGCGTTTCCGCGACGAGGGCCGCGACATCCTGTTCTTCGTGGACAACATCTACCGCTACACGCTGGCCGGTACCGAAGTGTCGGCGCTGCTGGGCCGGATGCCGTCCGCGGTGGGCTACCAGCCGACGCTGGCGGAAGAAATGGGCCGCCTGCAGGAGCGCATCACCTCGACCAAGGTCGGCTCGATCACCTCGATCCAGGCCGTGTACGTCCCTGCGGACGACTTGACCGACCCGTCGCCGGCAACGACCTTCCTGCACCTCGACTCGACCGTCGTTCTGTCGCGTGACATCGCCGCGCTGGGTATCTACCCCGCCGTCGATCCGCTCGACTCGACCTCGCGCCAGCTCGACCCGCTGGTCGTCGGTGAAGAGCACTACGGTGTCGCCCGCCAGGTGCAGATGACGCTGCAGCGCTACAAGGAACTGCGCGACATCATCGCGATTCTGGGCATGGACGAACTGTCGCCCGACGACAAGCTCGCCGTGGCCCGCGCGCGCAAGATCCAGCGCTTCCTGTCGCAGCCCTTCCACGTCGCCGAAGTGTTCACCGGCTCGCCGGGCAAGTACGTTCCGCTCAAGGACACCATCGCCGGCTTCAAGATGATCGTCAGCGGCGAATGCGACCACATGCCGGAACAGGCTTTCTACATGGTCGGCAACATCGACGAGGCCATCGAGAAGGCGAAGAAGCTCCAGTAATCCGCCTGCCCGCGCGGTGCGCGTCGCGCCGCGCGGAATTGATAAGGAAACACTATGGCTATGACGGTTCATGTCGACATCGTCAGTGCGGAAGAGCAGATCTTCTCCGGCCTCGCCGAGTTCGTCGCCCTGCCGGGCGAGGCGGGTGAGCTCGGCATCCTGCCCGGCCACATGCCGCTGATGACCCGGATCAAGCCGGGCGCGGTGCGGGTCAAGGTGCCGAACCAGGCCGACGAGGAGCTGGTCTTCGTTGCCGGCGGCCTGCTCGAAGTGCAGCCCGGGCTGGTGACGGTGCTGGCCGATACGGCGATCCGGGGCAAGGATCTGGACGAGGCGAAGGCGCTGGAGGCGAAGCGGAAGGCCGAAGAAGCGATGGCCAATCAGTCCGCCCGCCTCGACTATGCGAAGGCGCAAGCCGAGCTCATGGAAGCCGTGGCACAGCTGGCCGCGATCCAGCGTCTGCGCAAGCGCGGTCACTGATCGAGCGGTCATCCGGGGAAGCGGACGTACCGACAAAAAAAGCAGCTCGCGAGAGCTGCTTTTTTTTGTCCGCTCGCGGCCGCCGCCGCTCAGCGCCGCCGCTCAGCGCCGCCGTTCGAGCCGCTCCAGCCGTTTGTCGAGGCGGCCGACGGCATCGCGCAGCGCGGCGACTTCCTGGGCGAAACCCGGTAGGGCGGCGCGCGGCACGAGCAGGGGCGCTTCCTCGGTCAGGTATTCGACCAGATTGCCGCCCGCGCGCTCGGCGCTGCGCCGGCCTTCGCCCGCCAGCCACTGTGCGGTGTCGACCAGGCGGTGGGCGGCGATGTCGCCGAAGACGCGCGCCAGGTCCTCCTCGGCGTCCCAGCGCAGGTGACGGAAGACGAAGCCGAGCGCCTCGGCAAAGTCGGCGTTGCCTTCGATGCGCACCTGGCGCATCGCCGATTCGAGGCCGTCGACCAGCAGCCGGGGCAGATCCACGACGGCGAGGCGCAGGGTCACTTCCGGCGCGTCCTCCCCCGCCCATTCGGCGACATGGCCGTCGGCGCTCACGGAAAAGTCGATCGTCGCCAGCGGTACCAGTGCCAGCCTGGCGGTACGCCCCGCATGCGCCTGCAGGCGCGCGCGTGCCCAGCCGGCCTGGGCGAGCAGGTGATTGGTCGCGGAAAGAAAGATGGTGGACAGCATGGGCGGAAGGCGGGGAGCGGCTGGCCGCTCCCCGCAGAGCGGGAGGAGTGTCAGGCGAGCTGCTGGATGCCGGCCACGAGCCAGCCGCCGGCGCCGCTGACCGGCTTGGTCAGGTGCCAGATCTCGTCGAAGGGCGCGGGCGCAGCGCCCGCCTCCTCGCGCAGCAGGCCGTTGAAGCGCACGCTGACGATGTAGCGCTGCTCCTCCTCGGCGACATCGATCACCTCGGCATTGAGCTCGACGACGTCGGTGCGCTGCTCGACGGTGCCGCGCTCGCTCAACTGCATGCGGATCTCGGCGAACACTTCCGGCGTGGTGAACTCGCGGATGTCGTCGAGGTTGCCGGTGTCGTTGGCGGCCTGCAGGCGGATGAAGTTGAGCTTGGCCTGGCGGGCGAAGCCGGCGACGTCGAAGCCCGAGGCGATCGCGCGCTCGAGACCGCTGGCCGCTGTCGCGCTGCCCGGCACGGCCGCCGGGGCGGGACGCAGCGGCGTGGCGCCACCGGCCGCGCCGGCATACTGCAGGCCCTGGTGGGGCTGCGCCGGCGCATTGCTGCCGCGGCGGAACAGCAGACGGAAGACGAAGAAGGCGGCTGCGGCGAGCAGCAGGATCATGACGAAGGAGGCCATCTCCTCGCCCAGCCCCAGGTGGGAGAACAGCGCTGCGAGGCCGAGGCCGGCGGCGAGGCCGGCGACCGGCCCCATCCACGAGCGCTTCGGCGCAGTGGCGGGGGTGGCGGTCGAAGCCGGGCTCTGCGGCGTGGCGGCGGGCTGGCGCGGTGCGCTCTGCGGCGTGGCCTGGCGCTGCATGCCGAAGCTGCTGCCGCCGCCGAGGCGCTTCGCCTCCGCGTCGGGCGCGCCGAAGCCGAAGGACAGGATGCCGACGATCAAGGTCAGGATGAGGTTCTTCATTGGCGGGCAGTCTCCAGGTTCAGATCTTGTAACCACGGTGCAGGGCAACCACCCCGGCGCTGAGGTTGAAGTAGTCGACCCGGGCGAGCCCGGCTTGTTCCATCAGCACTTTCAGCTCTTCCTGGCCCGGGTGCATGCGGATCGATTCGGCCAGGTAGCGGTAGCTGTCGGCGTCCTGCGCGACCTTCTCGCCCATCCACGGCAGCAGCTTGAAGGAGTAGAGGTCGTAGATCGGCGCAAGCGGCTTCCACACGCGCGAGAATTCCAGCACCAGCAGCCGCCCGCCGGGGCGCAGCACGCGCCGCATCTCGGCCAGGGCGACGTCCTTGTGCGTCATGTTGCGCAGGCCGAAGGCCACCGTCACGCAGTCGAACCAGTCGTCCGGGAAGGGCAGCTTCTCGGCGTTGCACTGCGCCACCGGGTTGGCGAAGCCGTGGTCGAGCATGCGGTCGCGCCCGCGCGACAGCATCGCGTGGTTGATGTCGGTGAGCCACACCTGGCCCTTCGTGCCGACCTTGCGCGCGAAGGCGAGCGAGAGGTCGGCGGTGCCGCCGGCGACGTCGAGCACGCGGTCGCCTTCGCGCACGCCCGAGATCTGGATCGTGAACGCCTTCCACAGCCGGTGCAGGCCGAACGACATCAGGTCGTTCATGACGTCGTATTTCTGTGCGACCGAGGAGAAGACCTCGGCCACCTTCTTTTCCTTCACTTCCTCGGCCACGGTCTCGAAGCCGAAGTGCGTCGTCTTGTCGCTCATGATGTTCTCAGTGATGATGTCCGCAGCCGCCCTTCGGGGCCGGTGGCGGCACCTTGGACGGGTCGCGCGTGCCGCCGGCCGCGTCCAGGCGCTCGAGATAGGCCTGCCACAGGGGCCCGTGCTCGCGGCCGAGCATGAACAGGTAGTCCCAGGAGTACAGGCCGCTGTCGTGACCGTCGGAGAACACCGGCTTCACCGCGTAGTTGCCCACCGGCTCGAGGCTGACGATGTCGACATCGCGCTTGCCCTGCTGCAGCGTCTCCTGCCCGGCGCCGTGGCCGCGCACTTCGGCCGAAGGCGAATAGACGCGCAGGAACTCGAAGGGCAGCTCGAAGCGGCTGCCGTCGTCGAAGGCGATCTCGAGCACGCGGGACTTGCGGTGCAGCGTGATCTCGGTGGGCAGCGGCGTGTTCTGATCCAGTCCGGCCATGGCTTCAGCCTCGGTGTCGGGGGGCACAATCATACCCGAATCGCCCGGCGGCCGTTTCCCGCCCGGCCGCTGCGTGTTTCAAGGGCGTGACGTGTCATGAAAGCGTCAAACGGCTGCAATAGACTAAGCGCGCTCACAGGGAGGCCAGACATGCCAGCGACCATTCTGCTCGTGGAAGACGAACCGGCGATCCAGGAACTGATCGCCGCCAATCTCGGCCGCGCCGGCCATCACGTGGTGCGCGCGGGCGATGCCGAGACGGCGCAGCGCATCGTGCGCGAGGCGCTGCCCGATCTGGTGCTGCTCGACTGGATGCTGCCGGGCGCCTCGGGCATCGAGTTCGCCCGCCGCCTGCGCGCCGAGGAGCGCACCCGGGGCGGGCCGATCATCATGCTCACCGCGCGCGGCGAGGAACAGGACAAGGTGACCGGGCTCGAGACCGGCGCCGACGACTACATCACCAAGCCCTTCAGCCCGCGTGAGCTCGTTGCCCGCATCAAGGCCGTGCTGCGCCGGCGCGCGCCGCAGGCGACCGAGGACGCGGTGGAGCTCGGCGGCCTGCGCCTCGACCCCGCCACCCACCGCGTCACCGCCGGCGAACAGGCGCTCGCGCTCGGCCCCACCGAGTTCCGCCTGCTGCATTTCCTCATGACCCATCCCGAGCGCGTGCATTCGCGCGCGCAGCTGCTCGACCAGGTGTGGGGCGACCACGTCTTCGTCGAGGAGCGCACGGTCGATGTGCACATCCGCCGCCTGCGCTGCGCGCTCGAACCCGGCGCTCACGACGCGCTGATCCAGACCGTGCGCGGCAGCGGCTACCGCTTCTCGACCCAGCCGCAGCAGACCGCGCCGGCGCGATAATCGTGGCTTCGCCGCTGCAGGGTCTGCGCATGATCCATCGTCCTCTCGCCTACGTCGGCACCGGCGTCGCCATCCCCGTCGCCGCGCTGATCGTGCTTGCCGCCCTCGCCGGCCTGCTGCGCGGGGCCGATGCCGCGCTGGCGCTGGCCTCGGTCGGCTTCGTCGCGCTCGCGATCATGCAGGCGCGGGCGATGCGCCAGCTCGCCGAGTGGGCGCGCCAGCCGCCCGGCACTTCGCCGCCGCAGGGCGAGGGCCTGTGGGGCAGCCTGTTCGCCGAACTGGGCGACCGCGTCCAGCGCGACCACGAGGTCAAGGAGAAGCTCGCTGCCGAGCTCGGCCGCTTCCAGCAGGCGGCGCAGGCGATGCCGGACGGCGTGCTCTATCTCGCCGACGACGACGGCATCGAATGGCTCAATGTCATGGCCGAGCAGCACTTCGGCCTCGACCGTCGGCGCGACCTGCGCACGCCGCTCGTGCACCTCGTGCGCCAGCCCGAGTTCGTCCACTACCTGCAGGCCCGCCAGTACGCCGAACCGCTCGTGATGCAGTCGCTGCAGCGCCGGGAGCGCACCCTGCAGGTGCAGGTCATCCCCTTCGCCGGCAACCGCCGCATGGTGTTGTCGCGCGACATCTCCCAGCTCGAGCGGCTGGAGAACGTGCGGCGGGACTTCGTCGCCAACGTCTCGCACGAGATGCGCACGCCGCTCACCGTGGTCGGCGGCTTCCTCGAAACGCTGATCGACGGCATCGACGACTTCTCGCGCGAGGACGTGCTCCATTTCCTGCGCCTCGCCAGCGAGCAGTCCACCCGCATGCAGCGCCTGATCGAGGAGCTGCTGACGCTGTCCGCGCTCGAGACCGGGGCGCCGGCGCCGCTCGAGGAGTGCGTCGAGGTGGCGGAGCTGGTGCGCGACGTGGGCCGCGAGACCGAGCTGCTGTCGGCCGGACGACACGAGGTGCGGCTGGTGCTCGAAGGCGGCGGCACCCTGCTCGGCAGCCGCAAGGAGCTGCTCAGCGCCTTCTCCAACCTGGCGAGCAACGCGGTGCGCTACACCCCGGCCGGCGGCCACATCGAGATCGGCTGGCGGACGGACGCGGAAGGCGGCGAGTACTGGGTGCGCGATGACGGCATCGGCATCGATCCCGTCCACATCCCGCGCCTGACCGAGCGCTTCTACCGCGTCGACCGCGGCCGTTCGCGCGAGACCGGCGGCACCGGGCTGGGGCTGGCGATCGTCAAGCACGTCGTCACGCGCCATCAGGGCGAGCTGCGCATCGACAGCGCGCCCGGCCGCGGCAGCCGCTTTGCGCTGCGTTTCCCGCCGGTGCGCATCCGGCCGGACTGAGCACGCCGTCGCCGGGCCGGCTGCAGACGGCCATGGGCGCCGGGGCATGGACACGCAGCCGCCCGCCTGCCCCGTAGCCGTTCCGCCGCAGGCGGGCGGCAAAGCCGGGCGGGCGGGGGCGTCGCTACACGCTCACGAAGCTGCAGCGGTCGAAGTTGGTGCCCCGCAACAGCAGGCGCTCGAGGCGGAGCTGGCGCAGCGTGCCGTCCTCATGGACGTCGATCACGCGTCCGGGCTGGAACCAGAAACCCGGCAGCACGAGCGAGGCCTCGGTCTTGAGCGCCGCCATCGCCGGCAGCAGGAAGGCCTGCTGGAAGGGGGTGCGCATGCCGGGCTGCTCCGCCTGGCGGACCGCGATGACGCGCGGAACGCCGGGCAGCACGTGCAGTCCGGCCTCGAGCACGCCGTCGGCGCGGTACATCAGCCAGCTGACGTCGGCGATCAGGAACTGCTCGCCGTCCGCGGGCCTGAGGCCGGCGAGCTGGTGATACTCGAGGCGCTCGCCGGGTTCGCGGCGCTCGACGCGAAAACCGCTGACCGACTGGTCGAGCAGCGCCCAGCGTTCGCATTCGAGGCCGAGGCGCTCGGCCTCGCGGCGACGGCGTTCGCGCGCATGCGCCGAGTCGGCCACCTCCATCGCGCGCTCGCCGAAGGTGAACAGCGCGACGTCGTGGCCCAGGCTGTGGCCGGCGGCATTCGTCTTCGGCTGGCGGAACACTTCGCCTTGCACGCCAAAGCCGATCGCGAGCCAGTTGCCGGTGAGTTCGATGCTGCCCTGCTGGCTGCGGCGCGGGAAGCGGCGTCCGGCCGCGGTCAGGCCCCACGGCCGGTAGAGCGACAGCAGCAGGCGCGCGCCGGCCTCGGGCGGGCAGTTGTCGCCGAGGCCGAGCGCGGCCGGCTTCACGCCGCGCCTGAACTGCGTCAGCACGCTCTGCATCTGCGGGGCGAGCGCGCTGCCGTCAAAGCGCAGCAGGGCCGGCGACGGCGGCATCAGGCCGAGCGGGCGCAGGCCCTGGTCGCTGTCGAGGGCGATGCCGTAGGCGTTGGGCCTGGGGGCGACGGCGTCGGCATGCAGCGTGCAGTACGGGGCGAAGCGCTGCGCCCAGCGCATCACCCAGTCGAGCTCGCGCTCGCTGCGGCCGAAGGGGTTGGCGAGCTCGACCAGCAGCAGGCTGACATAGGCCTCGAGCGGGCTCTGCGCATGCCAGACCTTGTTCAGCGGGTCGGCGACGCGGATGCGGTCGAGACCGGCCTCGCGCGCGGCGCCAAAGCCGGCATGCAGCGCGCTCCAGCTACCGGCCGGAACCGCGCGGTGGGCGCGGAAATACTCCATCAGCGCCATGCCGTTGTAGTGGATGCGGCGCTGGGCAAGGAGCGCGCGCTGGTCGGCCAGCGTGCCCGCGGCAGCGTCCTGCCGGGCGATCAGCCCATAGGCACCGGCCATGCTGTTCCACAGCCGCACCACGCGCAGCAGCGTGGCGTTCTCGTCGCCGTCGGGCGGCAGCGGGTGGGCGGCATAGCGGCGGGCGAGTTCGCCCTGGCAGAAGAACATCAGCTCGCGCGCCGCTTCCAGCACCTCGAGGTGCTGGTTGGGTGCCGGCCGTGCGGCCAGCAGGCTGTCGACGATGCGGGTCAGCGTCGCGTGCGTGGCGTCGACGTCGACCGGATGCAGCCGCTGCAGCAGCTCCAGGCAGGTGGCCGGATTGGCGAGGTCCATGGCGCCTCCGTGGTCGGGTTCGACGGCGCGGCCGGGGTCAGGGATGGGCGCCCTGGTTCAGCGCGTCGTCGATCGCGCGCGCCAGCGCCACCGGCTCGGCCGCCGGGTGCGCGACGCCGGGGCGCTGTGGCGCACCCCACACCGACTCGGGGAAGTGGCGGTCGTCGCGGTAGCGCGGAATGACGTGCCAGTGCAGGTGCGGCACCATGTTGCCGAAGCTGGCGAGGTTGATCTTGTCCGGGCGGAGCAGGGTGCGCAGGGCGGCTTCGGTGGCCATGACGACTTCCATCAGGTGGCGCCGGTCGGCCGGCAGCAGGTCGGTCATCTCGGCGACGTGCTCGCGCCAGACGACGCGACAGAAACCGGGGTGGGCGTCGTCGTCGACCTGGATCACGCCGCAGCGCGCGTCCTCCCAGACTACCCGCGCGGGGGGTAGTGCACACAGCGGGCAGTTCATCTCGATCCTCGATGTCGTCTGGGTGGAAACTGTAGCGTCTTTGCCGTGTGCGGGGTGAGGAATTCCTACTCGTCCGTGATCCGGCGCGGGTAGTCCTGCGCCACCGTGGCGGTCGCGCCGAGCGCCACCGGGGCGCCGTCGTGAAAGGCGAGCAGGTTGCCAGGCGGGATCTGCCGCCACGCCTCGTTGTCGGTGAGCGGCGTGGTGGCGATCACGGCGACGCGGTCCGAAGGCGTCGTCACCTGGTTGAAGTCGACGGTGACGTCCTCGTCGGCCAGGTGCGCAACCGGAAACGGCGCCTGGCGCACGATGTAGCACAGGCGCGAGGAGCAGTGCGCGAACAGCCAGTCGCCGTCCGAGAGCAGGAAGTTGAACTCGCCCTGCGCGCCGATCTCGCTCGCCAGCGCGCGCAGCGCGGCATGCAGCTCGGCCGCGGCCGGCGCACCGGCGGGGAAGCGCTGTGCCAGCGTGTCGAGGAGGTGGCAGAAGGCGCGCTCGGAGTCGGTGTTGCCCACCGGCAGGAAGCGGCCCGACAGCGCGGGCGCGAAGCCCTTCAGGTTGCCGTTGTGGGCGAAGATCCAGTAGCGCCCCCACAGCTCGCGCTGGAAGGGGTGGGTGTTCTCCAGCCGCACCGCGCCCTGGGTCGCCTTGCGGATGTGGGCGATGACGTTGAGCGAGCGGATCGGGTAGTGCTTGACCAGTTCCGCCACCGGCGAGTCGGCGCTCGGGCTGGGGTCGAGGAAGACGCGCGCGCCCTTGCCCTCGAAGAAGGCGATGCCCCAGCCGTCGCGATGGTGGTCGGTGAGGCCGCCGCGCGCGCGGAAGCCGGCGAAGGAAAAGCAGATGTCGGTCGGCACGTTGCAGTTCATGCCGAGCAGCTGGCACATCGGTCGGGCTCCGGTTGCACGGGGGATGAAGCGAAGTATAGCGAAGCGCCCGCAGCGCGCGGCTGCCGCGGCGCGCGGCGCGCCCCGGGCGGATCCTGGGGCGGATTCCGGCGCGGGCCGCCGCGCTGAAGCCCGCCCCGGGGCCTGGGCGGGGGCCTGGAAGGGGGCCGCGCGCCGGTCACGGCATCGTCGTCAGGGCGGGCTGGGCGCGGCGCCGGCGAGCGCCGCCGCGGGGCGGTCCAGCAGGCGGTCGGTGAGGGTCGCCCCGGCCCACATCGCGGCGAGCGTCACCCAGGCGGTGAGGGCGAACACCGCCGCACCCGACACGCCGGCGCCCACCGCACAGCCGCCGGCGAGCATGCCGCCGAAGCCCATCAGCATGGCGCCGGCAATGTAGCGCCGCATCGCGTGGCCGCCCTGAAAGCCTTCGAGCCTGAGCTCGCGGCCGAGCACGGCGGCGGCGAAGGAGCCGAGGAAGACGCCCGGCACCATGCCGAGGTCGAAGTTCAGCGCCTGGCCGGGCGGCGACAGCACCAGCATCAGGACGTCGGCCGACGGGCCGGTGAAGGACAGGCTCTGCACCGGCGTCGGCGTGAAGGTCAGTGCCGCCATGCGGTAGCTGAACCACCACGCGCCCGCCACCATCAGCCCGGCGCCGCCGGCGCCGATCCAGCCCCAGGGGCCGATGCGGTGGCGGCGCCCCGCCCAGATCCCCGCCGCGAGCCAGACGAGGCCGAACGCCAGCCCGCCGCCGCGGCCGAAGCCGCCCAAGGCAAGCAGGTCGCGCGCGGCACCGCCGTCTATCGTCCACAGCGCCCCGAGCGCCTCGCGCCAGGGCGAGAGGATGCCGCTCATCGAGGCCTGCGCGGTGACGGCAAAGACCAGCCCCGACAGCAGTGCGCGCAGGTTGCCGTTGGCCGCCAGCACCAGCAGCCGGCTCGAGCAGCCGCGCGCCAGCACCATGCCGATGCCGAACAGCAGGCCGCCGATGAGCGCGCCCGACAGGCTGCCGCGGCTGGCGAGCTGGCGCACGCTGCCGGTGTCGAACTGGCCGGCGAGCAGCAGCGCCTGGGTCAGGACGAGCGCGCTGGCGAAGGCCAGCAGCCACACCGCGAGCCTGGCGCCGGGGGTGCCGCGCGCCACCTCGATCACCGCCGCGCGCAGGCAGAAGCGCGCGCGCTGGGCAAAGAAGCCGAACAGCGCGCCGATGACGAGGCCGCCAAGCGCGAGGCTGCGCTCCTCGCCCAGCCAGTCGATCAGATCGAGCGCATGCGCCATCGTGCCCTCCTGCGCCGGCAGAGGCCGGTTCGTCAGCATTCAAGAATATAAGAATGTGACGAAATTTAGGGCGTGACGTTGACGCAGGACAAGCGCCCCGCAGGCGGGGAAGGGGTGACGCCCTCGGCCCCGGCGTTCGAGCCGGCTTGGCGGCGGCAGGCGCCGCACTTCACCGCCGGCCGCCGGGGGCGGGCGCTCCCGGGTGCTGCCAGGGTCAGGCGTCGAGCTTGCGCCGCAGCAGCTCGTTGACCTGCGCCGGGCTGGCCTTGCCCTTGCTGGCCTTCATGACCTGGCCGACGAGCGCGTTGAAGGCCTTGTCCTTGCCGGCGCGGAATTCGTCGACCGACTTCTGGTTGGCGGCGAGCACGGCGTCGATCATCGCTTCGATCGCACCGCTGTCGGTGACCTGCTTCAGGCCCTGGCGCTCGATGATCGCGTCGGCGGCGTTGGCGTCGCTGCCGCCGTCGCCGTTCCACAGCGCCTCGAACACCTTCTTGCCGATCGCGTTCGAGATCGTGTTGTCGGCGATGCGCGCGACCAGGCCGGCGAGCTGCGCGGGCGACACCGGCGACGCGGCGATGTCGAGCTCGGCCTTGTTCAGGCGCGCGGCCAGATCGCCCATGACCCAGTTGGCGCAGGGCTTGGCGAGCGCCGCGCCGGCGGCGGCGACCGTGGCCTGGTAGAAGTCGGCGAGCTCCTTCGATGCCGTCAGCGTCGCCGCGTCATAGGCCGACAGGCCCAGTTCGCCGACGAAGCGCGCGCGCAGCGCCTCGGGCAGCTCGGGCATCGCCGCCTGCACGCGCGCCTTCCACTCGGGCGAGATCAGCAGCGGCAGCAGGTCGGGGTCGGGGAAGTAGCGGTAGTCGTGGGCGTCTTCCTTGGAGCGCATCATGCGCGTCTCGCCCGTGTCGGGGTCGAACAGCACGGTCGCCTGCTGGATCGTGCCGCCGTCCTCGATCGTGTCGATCTGCCACTGCACCTCAAAATCGATCGCCTGCTGCAGGAAGCGGAAGGAGTTCAGGTTCTTGATCTCGCGCCGGGTGCCGAACTTCTGCGTGCCGCGCCTGCGCACCGAGACGTTGGCGTCGCAGCGGAACGAGCCTTCCTGCATGTTGCCGTCGCAGATGTCGATCCAGCGCACCAGCGCATGCAGCGCGCGGGCGTAGGCGACGGCCTCGGCGGAGGAGCGCATGTCGGGCTCGGAGACGATCTCGAGCAGCGGCGTGCCGGCGCGGTTGAGGTCGATGCCGGTCATGCCGTGGAAGTCCTCGTGCAGGCTCTTGCCGGCATCTTCCTCGAGGTGGGCGCGGGTGAGGCGCACGGTCTTCTCGTAGGCCTGCTCACCTTCGCCGACCTGGATCGTGACCTGGCCGCCGACCACCACCGGCAGCTCGTACTGGCTGATCTGGTAGCCCTTCGGCAGGTCGGGGTAGAAGTAGTTCTTGCGCGCGAACACGCTCTTGTCCGCGACCTCGGCGCCGATCGCGACGCCGAAGCGGATCGCGCGCTCGACCGCGCCGCGGTTCAAGACCGGCAGCGTGCCGGGCAGGGCGATGTCCACCGCGCTCGCCTGCACGTTGGGCGCGGCGCCGAAGGCGGTGCTGGCGCCGGAGAAGATCTTGCTCGCGGTGTTGAGCTGGGCATGCACTTCGAGGCCGATGACGACTTCCCAATCCGTTCTGCTCATGTTCGTTTCCGTTGTTGCGTGCGGCGTGCCGGCCGGCTCAGTGGCACTCGCCGCTGGACCGATCGACGATGATCGGCCACACATAATCGAAAGTGCCGCGGCTGCAGCGGCCGGCGCAGTCGGCAAAGCCCACCGTCACCTTGTCGCCCTGTTCCCAGATGTTGACCGTGCAGCCGTCCTTCGCCTTCAGCTCGACGCTGGGCAGGCGCCGGGTCTGGGTGAACGCGCCGTCGAAGCGGCAGCTGCCGCGGCGCGGGACGTCCACGCGGGCGCTGAAGGCCTTCACGTCGGAGTGGCTGATGTCGAGCATCGCCGCCGCGGCGTAGCCGGCCTCGTCCTTGAAGCGGCAGTCCGCCTGCACGTCGAGCGGGCGCACCGGCATCGGCCGCAGCCGGGCGGGGGCCTCGCTCGGGTGCGCCATCATGCGCTCGTCCGCCGGGCTCGTCGCCTGCTCGGGCGACACCGTCGGTGGCGTCGCGCAGGCGGCAAGGAGCACCGCCGCGGCGAGCGCGGCGAGGTGGGCCGGACGACGAAGGGGCGAGCGCCGCACGCTGCTGGCCCTCAGTCGGCGCAGGCCGGCCGCCGCGCGTGCCACTCGGTGGCCTGCTGGAAGCGGTGCGCGGCCTCGAGCAGGCGGCCTTCGGCGAAGTAGTCGCCGACCAGCTGCAGGCCGACCGGCAGGCCGTCGGCGCCGAAGCCGGCCGGGTGCGACAGGCCGGGCAGGCCGGCGAGATTGACCGCGATCGTGTAGATGTCCGACAGGTACATCTGCACCGGGTCGTCGGCCATCTGGCCGAGCGCCCAGGCGGTGGTCGGCGTCGTCGGCCCGGCGATCAGGTCGCACTGCGCCAGCGCGGCGCGGAAGTCCTCCGCGATCAGGCGGCGCAGGCGCTGTGCCTGCAGGTAGTAGGCGTCGTAGTAGCCGTGCGACAGCACATAGGTGCCGATCAGGATGCGGCGCTTGACCTCGGCGCCGAAACCCTCGGCGCGGCTCTTGCTGTACAGGTCGGCGAGGTCGCCGTAGTCCGCCGCGCGGTGGCCGTAGCGCACGCCGTCGAAGCGGCTGAGGTTGCTCGAGCACTCGGCCGGCGCGATCACGTAGTAGGCGGGGATCGCCAGCTTCGCGTTCGGCAGGCTGACCTCGACCGTGGTCGCGCCGAGCGCACGGTACTGCGCCAGCGCAGCGTCGACCGCGGCGCGCACCTCGTCGGCCATGCCCTCGGCGAAGAACTCGCGCGGCAGGCCGATGCGCAGACCCGCGAGCGGTTTCGCACCGGCCGGTGAGTCCACGAGCGCGGCGGCGTAGTCCTCGGCAGGGCGCTCGAGGCTGGTGGAGTCGCGTTCGTCGAAGCCGGTCATCGCGGCGAGCAGCAGCGCGCAGTCTTCGGCCGAGGCGCCGAAGGCGCCGCCCTGGTCGAGCGAGGAGGCATAGGCGATCATGCCCCAGCGGCTCACCAGGCCGTAGGTCGGCTTGATCCCGGTGATGCCGCAGAAGGCCGCCGGCTGGCGCACCGAGCCGCCGGTGTCGGTGCCGGTGGCGATCGGCGCCAGGCGCGCCGCGACCGCCGCGGCCGAGCCGCCGGACGAGCCGCCGGGCACGCGCGCCGGGTTCCACGGGTTCTTCGTCGGGCCGTAGAAGGAGCTCTCGTTCGACGAGCCCATCGCGAACTCGTCCATGTTGGTCTTGCCCAGGCTCACCGCGCCCGCGGCCTTCAGCAGGCTCACGACATGGGCGTCGTAGGGGCTGACGAAGTTGCTGAGCATCTTCGAGGCGCAGGTCGTGAGCACGCCTTCGGTGCAGAACACGTCCTTGTGCGCGAGCGGGATGCCGGTCAGCGGGCCGGCCGTGCCGGCGGCGATGCGGGCGTCGGCGGCACGCGCGGCCGCGAGCGCGCCGTCGCGGTCGACGGTGATGAAGGCGTTGAGCTGCGGGTTCAGGGCGTCGATGCGGTCGAGGAACAGCGTGGCGAGCTCGACGCTGGAGATCTGTCCGCCGTCGAGCGCGCGGCGCAGTTCCGGAAGGGAGGCGTTGATCATGGAGTTCGGCTGGAAAAGGGGGCGGGACGCGGAGGGGCGGGACCGGGAGGTGCGGCCGGGGGCGCCACGGAGCGCCGCCGGAGGCGGATCATTCGATGACTTTCGGCACCAGGTAGAGGCCGGCCTCGGTCTGCGGGGCGACGCGCTGGAAGGCCTCGCGGCGGTCGGCTTCGGTGACGGCGTCGGCGCGCAGGCGGGTGGCCAGCTCCTGCGGATGGCTCATCGGTTCGACGCCGGCGGTGTCGACCGCCTGCATCTGCTCGATGAGGCCGAAGATGTCGTCGAGCTTGCGCCGGGTGGCGTCGATTTCGGCCTCGGTGAGCGCGATCCGCGCGAGGCGGGCGACGTGCCCGACTTGTTCATTGGACAGCGACATGAGTTACAAAACCTGCTTAGTCGACAAAGGTTTGTAGGTTATCATAATCCCCTTTGCCCCGCCCGGGGCTGGACCGCTTGGCGGTAGCGGACGGGGCGCTCGCGACGCGGCACGCGACAAACACATTCCACCGGTTTCGGAAGGCTTCATGTTCGGTTTCCTGCGCTCCTATTTTTCCAATGATCTGGCCATCGACCTCGGTACTGCGAACACGCTGATCTACGTCCGCGGCAAGGGCATCGTCCTCGACGAGCCTTCCGTGGTGGCGATCCGCACCGAGGGCGGGCCCAACGCCAAGCGCTCGATCCAGGCGGTCGGCCATTCCGCGAAGCAGATGCTCGGCAAGACGCCGGGCAACATCACCGCGATCCGGCCGATGAAGGATGGCGTGATCGCCGACTTCGTCGTCACCGAGCAGATGATCAAGCAGTTCATCAAGAAGGTGCACGACTCGCGCCTGCTGTCGCCGAGCCCGCGCATCATCATCTGCGTGCCCTGCGGCTCGACCCAGGTCGAGCGTCGCGCGATCCGCGACGCGGCCCTGGCGGCGGGCGCCAGCCAGGTGTTCCTGATCGAGGAGCCGATGGCGGCGGCGATCGGCGCGGGGCTGCCGGTGTCGGATGCGACCGGCTCGATGGTGGTCGACATCGGTGGCGGCACCACCGAAGTCGGCGTGATCTCGCTCGGCGGCATGGTCTATGCGGGCAGCGTGCGCGTCGGCGGCGACAAGTTCGACGAGGCGATCGTCAACTACATCCGCCGCAACTACGGCATGCTGATCGGCGAGACCACCGCCGAGAACATCAAGAAGGAAATCGGCTCGGCCTTCCCCGGCTCCGCCGTGCGCGAGATGGAAGTCAAGGGCCGCAACCTCGCCGAAGGCATCCCGCGCAGCTTCACGATCTCGTCCAACGAGATCCTCGAGGCGCTGACCGAGCCGCTGAACCAGATCGTCTCCGCGGTCAAGATCGGCCTCGAGCAGACCCCGCCCGAACTGGGCGCCGACATCGCCGAGCGCGGCATGATGCTGACCGGCGGCGGTGCGCTGGTGCGCGACCTCGACCGCCTGCTGATGGAAGAGACCGGGCTGCCGGTGGTCGTCGCCGAGGAGCCGCTGACCTGCGTCGCGCGCGGCTGCGGCATGGCGCTCGACAAGATGGACAAGCTCGCCTCCATCTTCACCTCCGAGTGAGGCTTCGCCCCGGCCCGCATGCCGGGGCGCGCTCCTGACATCGCTCCCAACCTGACGGCCCTGGTTTTTTTCGGATGTCTTTCTCCGGCCATCAGCCCCCCCCGATCTTCAAGCGCGGACCGGCGCCGCTGGCGCGCCTGTTCGTGCTCGTCTCGGTCTGCCTGGTGCTGCTCGTCGCCGATCTGCGCTTTCGCTATCTCGAGGTGCTGCGCCATGCGCTGTCGGTCGTCACCTACCCGCTGCAGATGGCCGCGGCGACGCCGGCCGACGTCGTGCGCAACGCCTCGCGCTACTTCGCCACCCTGCTCGAAGTCCAGCTCGAGAACGCCGAACTGCGCCGCCAGCAGCTCGGTGCCGGCGAGCGCCTGCTGCGCTTCGAGTTGCTCGAGCAGGAGAACGCCCACCTGCGCGAGTTGCTGGCGATGTCCGGGCGCGTGGCGGTGAAGAGCATCGCCGCCGACATCCTGTACAACGCGCCCGACCCCTTCGCGCGCAAGGTGATCCTCGACCGCGGCGCGCAGCAGGGGGTGGAGCCCGGCCTCGCCGTGGTCGACGCGTGGGGCGTGGTCGGCCAGGTCACAAGGGTGCATCCGGTGCAGTCCGAGGTGACGCTGCTGACCGACCGCAACCAGGCGATCCCGGTCAGCGTCGTGCGCAACGGCGTGCGCGGCGTGCTCTTCGGTGCCGGCGGCGGGCGACTCGAGATGCGCTTCGTGCTCGCCGACGCCGACATCCAGCCCGGCGACCGCCTCGTCACCTCCGGCCTCGACGGCGTCTTCGTGCCCGGCCTGCCGGTCGCCACCGTGAGCAGCGTCGACCGCGCGGCCGACGCCTTCGCCCGCATCGACTGCGCGCCGCTCGCCGCGGTCGAGCGCAGCGTGCAGGTGCTGGTGATCGGCCGCGCCGCCTATCCGCCGCCGCCGCCCGCGGCCGAAACCGGCGCGGGGCGCTGAGCGATGCAGCCGACCAACCGTTCCAGCCGCATCCTGCTGCCGGTCAAGCTGTGGTTCGTGTACTTCAGCCTGGTGGTGGCGCTCGGTCTCGAGTACATCCCGTCCGGCCGCCTGCCCGGCCTGCCCGACTGGGTGGCGCTGGTGCTGGCCTTCTGGTGCGTGCGCGAGCCGCTGCGCATCGGCATGGGGGCGGGCTTCGCCTTCGGCCTGCTGGTCGACATCGGCCTCGGCGCGGCGATGGGCCAGCATGCGCTCGCCTACGTCGTGCTCGCCTACCTCGCCAATGGCCTCGCGCGCCGCGTGATGTGGTTCCCGCCGCTGCAGCAGGCGCTGCACCTGCTGCCGGTGCTGCTGCTGACGCAGCTGCTGATGGTGCTGGTGCGCCTCGTCGCCGGCGCCGAGTTCCCGGGCTGGTCCTACTTCCTGTCGAGTGTCAGCAGCGCGCTGCTGTGGACGCCGCTGTCCTTCCTGCTGCTGCTGCCGCAGTACCAGCCGGTGGACCGCGACGACAACCGGCCGATCTGAGGCGCGCGGCCCGATGACCGAGTTTCGTCCCCCCGCCCAGGACCTCGCCCGCTTCCGGCGCCGGGTGCTGGTGGCCGCGCTCTTCGTCACCATCTGCCTCGGCCTGCTCGCGGCGCGCTTCTACTACCTGCAGGTGCTGCGCCACGCCTACTACCTCACCCGCGCCGAGGACAACCGCATCGCGCTGCTGCCCACCGTGCCCAACCGCGGCACCATCGTCGATCGCAACGGCGTCGTGCTGGCGCGCAACTACGCCACCTACACGCTCGAGGTCACGCCCTCGCGCGTGGGCGACGTCGAGGCCACGCTCGACGAGCTCGCCGCCATCGTCGCCATCGAGGCGCGCGACCGCCGGCGCTTTCGCAAGCTGCTCGAAGAGAGCCGCAACTTCGAGAGCGTGCCGGTGCGCAGCCGCCTCAGCGACGAGGAGGTGGCGCGCGTCGTCGCCCAGCTCTACCGCTTCCCCGGCGTCGAGGTGAAGGCGCGCCTGCTGCGCGACTACCCGCAGGGCACGGTTGGCGCGCACGTCATCGGCTACATCGGCCGCATGAACCAGCGCGACGTCGAGCGCATCGAGGAGCAGGGCGACACCGCCAACTATCGTGGCACCCAGCACATCGGCAAGGCCGGGCTGGAGCAGTCCTACGAGGCCGAGCTGCACGGCACCACCGGCGTCGAGCAAGTCGAGGTGAACGCCGGCGGGCGGGCGGTGCGGGCGCTGTCGCGCACGCCGGCGGTGGCCGGCAACGACCTCGAACTGACGCTCGACATCGAGCTGCAGCGCGTCGCCGAGAACGCCTTCGGCGAGCGCCGCGGCGCGCTGGTGGCGATCGAGCCGGCCACCGGCGGCGTGCTCGCGCTGGTGTCGACGCCGACCTTCGACCCCAACCTGTTCGTCGACGGCATCTCGACCCAGGACTGGAAGGCGCTCAACGACTCGCCCGACCATCCGCTGCTCAACCGCGCCATCTATTCGGCCTACCCGCCGGGCTCCACCTTCAAGCCCTTCATGGCGCTCGCCGGGCTGGAGACGGGCAAGCGCACCGCCAAGCAGGCGATCGCCGACATCGGCTACTTCAACTTCGGCAAGCACCGCTTCATGGACGACAAGATCGGCGGCCACGGCCTGGTCGACCTGCACAAGTCGATCGTCGTCTCGTGCAACACCTACTACTACCAGCTCGCCAACGACCTCGGCATCGACGGCATCGCCGACTTCATGGCGCCCTTCGGTTTCGGCGCGCGCACCGGCATCGACCTGCCGGGCGAGGCCCCCGGCGTGCTGCCCTCGCCGGCGTGGAAGCGCGGGCGCTTCCGCAAGCCCGAGCAGCAGCGCTGGTTTGCCGGCGAGACGATCTCGGTCGGCATCGGCCAGGGCTACAACGCCTACACGCCGCTGCAGCTCGCCAACGCGCTGGCGGCGCTGGTGAACGACGGCAAGCTCTATCGCCCGCATCTGGTGCGCCACGTCGTCGATGCACGCGGCGGCGCGCGGCGTGCGATCGAGCCCGAGCCGCTGCGCGAGATCCCGCTCAAGCGCGCGCACCTCGCGGCGGTGCGTGAGGCGATGGTCGAGGTCAACAAGTCCGGCACCGGCAAGCGTGCCTTCCAGGGCGCGGCCTACGAGGCCGGCGGCAAGACCGGCACCGCGCAGGTGTTCTCGCTGCGCGGCCAGCGCTACGTCGAGGGCCGCGTTTCCGAGCGCCTGCGCGACCATTCCTGGTTCGTCGCCTACGCCCCGGCCGAGGCGCCGAAGATCGCGCTCGCGGTGCTGGTCGAGAACGGCGGCTTCGGCGCCCAGTCGGCGGCGCCGATCGCACGCCAGGTGATGGACTACTACCTGCTGCATCAGCGCGCCGGGGCGCCCGCGCCGGAAGACGTCGAGGCGGACGAGACGCTTGCGGACGGGCATGTCGATGAGCGTGCCGGCCCCGCGGCCTCGATGCCCGCGCCGGGTGTGCCGGCGCAGCCGGAGCGCGCGCCATGACGACGCTGCGCCTGAACCCGCTCGCGCTGCTGCGTGCCCTGCTGCGCCCGCTCGACCCGGTGCTGATGCTGGTGCTCGGCGTGCTGCTCGGCTACGCCTGGGTGCTGATGCAGAGCGCCTCGCCCGAGCGCCTCGACTCGCAGCTGCTGCACTTCGGCGTCGCCCTGGCGGCGATGTGGGCGCTGGCGTGGCTGACGCCGCAGCGCCTGCTCGGCCTGGCGTTGCCGCTGTACGCGCTGGGCGTGGTGCTGCTGGTCGGGGTGGAGTTGTTCGGCGAGGTGTCGAAGGGGGCGCAGCGCTGGCTCGACATCGGCATCACCCGCATCCAGCCCTCGGAGCTGATGAAGATCGCGATGCCGCTGATGCTCGCCTGGTTCTTCCAGCAGCGCGAGGGCAGCACGCGCCTGGCCGACTTCCTCGTCGCCGCCGTGCTGCTTGCGGCGCCGGTGGGGCTGATCCTGATCCAGCCCGACCTGGGCACCAGCCTGCTGGTGGCGGCCTCGGGCCTGTACGTCATCTTCTTCGCCGGCCTGTCGTGGAAGCTGATCGTGCCCGTGGTGGTGGCCGGCGTCATCGGCATCGGCTCCATCGTCGCCTTCGGCGACACCCTGTGCCAGCCCGAGGTCGACTGGCAGGTGCTGCGCGAGTACCAGAAGCAGCGCGTGTGCACCCTGCTCGACCCGACCCGCGACCCGCTCGGCAAGGGCTTCCACATCATCCAGTCGACGATCGCGATCGGCTCCGGCGGCGTCGCCGGCAAGGGCTGGATGGACGGCACCCAGACCCATCTCGCCTTCCTCCCCGAGCGCCACACCGACTTCATCTTTGCCGTGCTCGCCGAGGAGTTCGGCCTCGTCGGCGCGCTCGTGCTGCTCGTCACCTATGTCGCGCTCCTCGCGCGCGGCTTCGTCATTGCCGCGTTCGCCCCCAGCCATGCCACGCGCCTGCTTGCCGGCGCGATCACGATGATCTTCTTCACCTATGCCTTCGTGAACATGGGCATGGTGAGCGGCATCCTGCCGGTGGTGGGCGTACCGCTGCCCTTCATCAGCTACGGCGGAACCGCGCTCGTCACACTGTGTCTGGGTATCGGTATCCTGATGAGCATCCAGCGCAGCCGTCTGGCCAGTCGCAACTGATTTCCCGGAGTTCCGATGACGCCCGCACATGCATCCCCCCTCACCCTTGCCCTCCTCACCGATCGCGCGCGCCGGCGCTGGCGCGCGCTCGCCGCGCCGCTGATGGTCTTGCTGGCCGCGGGCCTGCTGTCGGCCTGCGGCTCGGCGCCCAAGCGCGGCCAGGATGAGGCCGCGGAGGGCGCGGACAAGCCGGTGACCACCGCCAAGGCGCGGCGCGGCGGCGGCTACTACAAGGACGATGGCCCGGACGAGGTGCCCCCCGCCAACCTGGACGCCATTCCCGACGCCGAGCCGCGGCGCGAGCCGCTGCACCGCTACGCCAACCGCCCCTACAACGTGTTTGGCCAGGGCTACGTGCCGGCGACCGCGCTGACGGCCTTCCGCCAGCGCGGGCGGGCGAGCTGGTACGGCCGCCGCTTCCACGGCAATCCGACCTCGAGCGGCGAGCCCTACGACATGTACGCGATGACCGCCGCCCACCCGACGCTGCCGATTCCGAGCTACGTCCGCGTCACCAACCTCGCCAACGGCCGCGCGGTGGTCGTGCGCGTGAACGACCGCGGCCCCTTCCACAAGGGCCGCATCATCGACCTGTCCTACACCGCGGCGCACAAGCTGGGCTACGTCAACGGCGGCAGCGCCGAGGTCGAGGTCGAGCAGATCCTGCCCGACGAGGCGCCGCTGCTCGCCAGCGCGCGCCCGGTGCCACCGCTGCCGGGGCGGGCGGCCGAGGCGCCCACGGCCGAGGCTGGCGAGCGCCCGCTCGCACCGCTGCCGCCGGCCGACGTCAGCGCCGACGTCAGCGCCGCCGCGCCCGCCACCGAGACCCCTTCCGCGCCGCAGGCCGCGGCGGGTGGCGTGCAGGCCGCCGCAGGCGAGGGCCTGGTGCCGCACATTGCCTCGGCCAGCGCCGGCATCTTCCTCCAGCTCGGCGCCTTCAGCTCCTTCGCCAAGGCCGAAGGCTTCCGCGCCTCGGTGCAGGACGACGCCGCCGCCTTCGCCGAGCGGCTCGAGCTGCTGGCCGACGGTTCGCGTTTCCGCCTGCATGCTGGCCCCTACGAATCGGTGGATGCGGCGCGCGTCGCCGCCGAGCGCCTGGGGGCGGTGCTCAAGCTCAAGCCCTTTGTCGTGGTGCGCTGAGTCCTCCGCTGGGTCGTCCGCCTGCGCGTCCGCTGAGGGTGGGCGTGCACGCGGCCCATGCAGCAACGGGTTGAAACAAACTTTCTCCCTTTTTGGTCTCTTCCGGGGCGGCGCCTATAATTTGCCCCTCCCGCCGTCCGTCTTCCTCCTCCTCCCGGGTTTTCTCATGCGTCTTGTCATCACCTTCCTCATTTCGCTGTTCTCGCTCGCTGCGCTGGCGCAGTCCGTGCCGCCGCCGGCGCTGGCCGCCAACGCCTGGGTGCTGGTGGACCACGCCACCGGCCAGCCGCTCGTCGCCAAGGATGCCGACAGCCGCATCGAGCCCGCCTCGCTGACCAAGCTGATGACCGCCTACCTGACCTTCGCCGCGCTCAAGGCGGGCACGATCACCGCCGACCAGGTGGTGCCGGTGTCGGAGAAGGCCTGGCGCATGGAGGGCTCGCGCATGTTCATCGAGCCGCGCAAGCCGGTCACCGTGGACGAGCTGATCCGCGGCGTCATCGTGCAGTCGGGCAACGACGCCTGCGTCGCCCTGGCCGAACTGATCGCCGGCAGCGAGGAGGCCTTCGCCGCGCTGATGAACCGCGAGGCCAGGCGCCTCGGCATGACGAACACCCACTTCACCAACTCCACCGGCCTGCCCGACCCGCAGCTCTACACCACCGCCAACGACCTCGCCCGCCTTGCGAGCGCGATCGTGCGCGACTTCCCCGAGCAGTACAGCCTGTACTCGCTCAAGGAATACACCTACAACGGCATCAAGCAGCCCAACCGCAACCGCCTGCTGTACATGGATGCCACCGTCGACGGCATGAAGACCGGCCACACCAGCACCGCCGGCTACTGCCTGGTGTCGACCGCGCAGCGCGGTCCGCGCCGGCTGATCTCGGTCGTGCTCGGCGCGAGCTCGGACACCGTGCGCGCGCAGGAATCGCTCAAGCTGCTGAACTTCGGCTTCCAGTTCTACGACACGGTGAAGCTCTACGGCGCCGACGAGGCGATGTCGCAGTTCCGCGTCTGGAAGGGGCAGGCCGACGAGGTCGCGGTGGGCTTCACGCGCGACTTCGTGATGTCGCTGCCGAAGGAGACGGCGCAGAAGATCCAGGTCACGCTCGAGAGCCGCCAGCCGCTGGTGGCGCCGCTGCAGAAGGGGCAGGAAGTGGGCACGCTCCGGCTCAGCCTCGACGGCAAGCCGCTCGGCGAGTACCCGGTGGCCGCGCTGCAGGACGTGCCGCTGGCCGGCTTCTTCGGCCGCCTGTGGGACGCGATCGTGATGTGGTTCAAGAGCCTGTGAGCCCGGACATGGAGTCGGCCATGATCACCGCTTATGTCAATGGCAGCTACCTGCCGCTCGCCGAAGCCCGCGTCTCGCCGATGGACCGCGGCTTCCTGTTCGGCGACGGCGCCTATGAGGTCATCCCGGTGTATTCGCGCCGCGCCTTCCGCGTCGACGAGCACATCGCCCGCCTCGCCCGCACGCTGGCGGCGATGCGGCTTGCCAACCCGCACGACGCCGCGGGCTGGAAGGCGATCATCGGCGAACTCGTCGCGCGCAACCCGTGGGAGGACCAGTCGGTCTACCTGCAGGTGACGCGCGGCGCGGACACGAGGCGCAACCACGCCTTCCCCGGGCCGGAAGTGAAGGCCACGGTGTTCCTGATGAGCGAGCCGCTGCCGGTGCCGGCACCGGCGCAGCTCGCCGCCGGCGTCGCCGCGGTGAGCGCGGCCGACATCCGCTGGCTGCGCTGCGACCTGAAGACGGTGTCGATGCTCGCCAACTGCCTGCTGCGCCAGCACGCGATCGACCACGGCTGCGCCGAGACGGTGCTGTTCCGCGACGGCTTCCTCACCGAGGGCTCGGCCTCGAGCATCTTCGTCGTCAAGGACGGCGTGCTGCGCGTGCCGCCGAAGAGCCACCTGATGCTGCCCGGCATCACCTACGACGTCGTGCTCGAGCTCGCGCGCACGCACGGCCTGGCGCATGAGGTGCGCGAGCTGCTCGAGGCCGAGGTGCGCGCGGCCGACGAGCTGTGGCTGAGCTCGTCGACGAAGGAAGTGCTGCCGATCACGACCCTCGACGGCCGCCCGGTGGGCGACGGCCGGGCCGGCCCGCTCGGCCGCCAGATGTATGCCTGGTACCAGGAGTTCAAACGGACGGTGATGCGAAATGGCTGAGATGCCGCTGCCGCAGGGGCGCCAGACCCTGCTCGAGTTCCCCTGCGAGTTCCCGATCAAGATCATGGGCGCGCGCGTCGACGGCTTCGCCCAGGCGGTGATCGAGGTGGTGCTGCGCCACGCCCCCGACTTCGATCCCGCCGGCGCCGAGATGCGGCCCTCGAGCAAGGGCAACTACCTCGCCGTGACCTGCACCTTCCGCGCCGTGTCGCAGCTGCAGGTCGATGCCCTGTACCGCGAGCTGACCTCGCACCCGATGGTGAAGGTGGTGCTGTGATCGTCAAGCGCCTCGGCCTCGTGGACTACGCGCCCGCGCTCGAGGCGATGCGCGTGTTCACCGCCGGGCGCGGCGCCGACACGCCGGACGAGATCTGGCTGCTGCAGCATCCGCCGGTCTACACCCTGGGCCAGGCGGGCAAGCCCGAGCACCTGCTGCAGAACCCGGCCAACATCCCGCTCGTGCACATCGACCGCGGCGGCCAGATCACCTACCACGGCCCCGGCCAGCTCGTCGCCTACCTGCTGCTCGATTTGCCGCGGCGCCGCCTCAAGGTGCGCGAGCTGGTGTTCCTGATGGAGCAGGCGCTGATCGACACCCTGGCCGACTACGGCCTTGCCGCCGCGCGCAAGGACGGCGCGCCCGGCGTCTACATCGACGGCGCCAAGATTGCCGCCCTCGGCCTGCGGGTGAAGAAGGGCTGCAGCTACCACGGCCTCGCCCTCAACGTCGATGCCGACCTCGCCCCTTTTGGCTGGATCAACCCCTGCGGCTACGAGGGGCTGAAGACGATCCGGATGAAGGATTTCGGCGTCACCGCCAGCGTCGAGCAGGTCGGCGAACGCCTGCTCGGCCACCTGCAGCGCCTGCTGCCCGCGCTCGAGGGCGACCGCGCGGCGGACACAAACACGGCACAGACTGCCGCCGCGCCGTCTTCGGCCTCATAATCCGCTTCCACATCAAACACATTCCGCCCCGGAACCGACAGAGAACCGACACCATGGAATCCACCGCCCGCAAGCAGCGCGGCGCCGACAAGACGGCCCGCATCCCGATCAAGATCGTTCCCGCCGAACGCCTGCAGAAACCCGACTGGATCCGCATCAAGCTCGGCGCCGGCAAGGAGGCCGAACGCTTCAACGAGATCAAGGAGACGCTGCGCGAGCACCGTCTGCACACCGTGTGCGAGGAAGCCTCCTGCCCGAACATCCACGAATGCTTCGGCAAGGGCACGGCCACCTTCATGATCATGGGCGACATCTGTACCCGGCGCTGCCCCTTCTGCGACGTCGGCCACGGCCGCCCCGAGCCGCTCAACGCCAACGAGCCGACCGACCTGGCGCAGACCATCGCCGCGATGCGCCTGAACTACGTCGTGATCACCTCGGTCGACCGCGACGACCTGCGCGACGGCGGCGCCCAGCACTTCGTCGACTGCATCCGCGAGACGCGCGCGGCCTCGCCCAGCACCCGCATCGAGGTGCTGGTGCCGGACTTCCGCGGCCGCATGGAGATCGCCCTCGACATCTTCGACGCCGCCCCGCCCGACGTCATGAACCACAACCTCGAGACCGTGCCGCGGCTGTACAAGCAGGCTCGCCCCGGTTCGGACTACGCCTATTCGCTCGAGCTG
>JANJTU010000217.1 GCA_024710965.1 Thauera sp.
ATGAAACGCGAACGCAGCGCCCGCATCCTCGCCACCCTCGGGCCGGCGAGCTCCACCCGCGAACGCATCCACGCCCTGGCCGCGGCCGGCGCCGACGTGTTCCGCCTGAACTTCAGCCACGGCAGCCACGAGGACCACGCCGAGCGCATGAAGCTGATCCGCGCGGTCGAGCAGGAGCTCGGCCGCCCGATCGGCGTGCTGATGGACCTGCAGGGGCCGAAGCTGCGCGTCGGCCGCTTCGCCGAGGGCAAGGTCACGCTCGCACCCGGCGCGCACTTCCGCCTCGACCTCAGCTCCGCCGAGGGCGATGTGCACCGCGCCAACCTGCCCCACCCGGAGATCTTCGCCGCGCTCGAAACGGGCACCGAGCTGCTGCTCGACGACGGCAAGCTGCGCCTGCGCGTCGACGCCTTCGGCCCCGACTTCGCCGACACCACGGTGCTGGTGGGTGGCGTGCTGTCCGACCGCAAGGGCGTCAACGTGCCCGGCGTGGTGCTGCCGATCTCGCCGCTCACCGCCAAGGACCGCGCCGACCTCGACTTCGGCCTCTCGCTCGGGGTGGACTGGGTGGCGCTGTCCTTCGTGCAGCGCGCCGAGGACATCCGCGAGGCGCGCGAGCTGATCGGCGACCGCGCCTGGATCATGGCCAAGCTGGAGAAGCCGGCTGCGATCGACCAGCTCGAGCCGATCGTCGCCCTGGCCGACGGCATCATGGTGGCGCGCGGCGACCTCGGCGTCGAGCTGCCGCCGCAGCAGGTGCCGGTGCTGCAGCGGCGCATCGTGCGCGCCGCGCGCGCCGCCGGCAAGCCCGTGGTGGTGGCGACGCAGATGCTGGAGTCGATGATCAGCGCGCCGGTGCCGACCCGGGCCGAGGCCTCGGACGTCGCCACCGCGATCTACGACGGCGCCGACGCGGTGATGCTGTCGGCCGAGTCGGCCTCGGGCCAGTACCCGGTCGAGGCGGTCGAGATCATGCACCGCATCATCTGCGAGGTGGAGCAGGATCCGGCCTGGCGCGCCGGGCTGGAGGCGAGCCACACCGCCGCCGAGGCCAACACGCCGGACGCGATCTGCTGCGCGCTGCGCCGCGTCGCCGGGCTGCTCGAGCCGGCGGCCACGGTGGCCTACACCACCGCGGGCTTCTCCAGCCGGCGCGCCAGCCGCGAGCGCCCGGTGGCACCGATCCTGGCACTCACCCCGCAGCTCGGCACCGCGCGCCGGCTGGCGCTGGTGTGGGGCGTGCACCCGGTGCCCTTCGAGGAGATCCATGACGTCGCCGAGATGGTCGAGCATGCCACCGCCGCCGCCGTGAGCCGCGAGTTCGCCAGGCCCGGCGACGTGGTGGTGGTGATCGCCGGCCTGCCCTTCGGCCGTAGCGGCAGCACCAACCTGCTGCACGTGGCGCGCATTCCGGGCTGAGGCAGCCGCCCCGCGGCGCCACCGTCGCCTTTCTGTCGCAGTGCACCGCGGCCGCCGCCGGCACGAAGCTGGGGCGGCCGCAGCCCTGTCCACGTCCGGAAGCCGGCCGCCGTGTCCGGCTCACCCGCCCGGCGGCACCTGCTGCCGCCTGCTCGCGCGCCGCACCCAGGCCTTGCGCAGCTCTTCCGCCACCGCCATCGCCAGCGCGAAGGGCAGCGCATACAGCCAGACCTCGCCACCGAGCGCGGCCGTGCCGAACAGCCAGTTGCCCGCCGGCGTATAGACGATGAACAGGGTCAGGGCGAGCTCGGCGGCGAGGCCGACGAAGAGCAGGCGGTTGGGTGCCAGCCGGCCGCGCAGCATCGACCGCGTCGGGTGCCGGCACAGGAAGAGGTTCACCACCTGCATCAGCACGATCGTCACCAGACAGGCCGTGGTCGCCTGCAGGTAGAGCGCATCGGTCGCCGCCGGCAGCTCGCCGTAGCGCCAGCCGCCCGCGTCGAGCACGACGAAGAACACCGCCATCGCCGCCAGCGCCTCGAACAGGCCGAGGAAGAGGTAGGCGCGCGCGAGCAGCCCCCAGGACAGCAGGCGCTCGTCGCGCCGCCGCGGCGGCCGGCGCATGACCTCGGGGTCGGGCTTCTCCGCCCCCAGCGCGAGTGCCGGCAGCATGTCGGTGCCGAGGTCGACGGCGAGGATCTGGATGATCGTCAGCGGCAGCGGGATGCGGAACAGCACGAAGGCGAGGTAGGGCACGATCTCCGGGATGTTCGAGCTCAGGATGTAGGTCAGGAACTTGCGGAGGTTGGCGAACACAGCCCGCCCCTCCTCGATCGCATCGACGATGGTGGCGAAATTGTCGTCGAGCAGGATCAGGTCGGCGGCGGCCTTGGCCACGTCGGTGCCGGCGATGCCCATGGCGATGCCGATGTCGGCCACCTTCAGCGCCGGCGCGTCGTTGACGCCGTCGCCGGTGACGGCGACGACCTCGCCCTTGTGGCGCAGCGCCTCGACGATGCGCATCTTCTGCTCGGCGGCGACGCGCGCGAACAGGATCTCGGGCGCATCGAGCGCGAGTTGCAGTTGCGTGGCCGACATGCGCCGCAGTTCGTCGCCGACGATGACGACCGGTTCGCTCCCGTTGACCAGCCCGATCTCGCGCGCGATCGCCGCGGCCGTGTGCGGATGGTCGCCGGTGATCATGATGACCCGGATGCCGGCCTCGCCGCAGCGCGCGATCGCCGCCGGCACCGCCGGCCGCGGCGGATCTTCCAGGCCGATCAGCCCGGCGAGCACCAGGCTGCGTTCGCGCCCGTCGGCCGCGCCGCGCCGCCGGCCTTGCCGCCCGGCCTCGCCTTCAGCCAGCGCACGGTGGGCGAAGGCGAGCACACGCAGGCCGGCGCCCGTCATCGCCTCCTCTGCGGCGAGGACGCGGGCGCGCAGGCCGTCGTCGAGCAGCGCCACGCCGTCCCTACCGAGGACCTGCGTGCACAGCGGCAGCACCGTCTCGGGCGCCCCCTTGCAGTAGAGCAGCGGCCCGTCGGCGGTGTCGTACAGCGCCGACATGCGCTTGCGGTCGCTGTCGAAGGGGATCTCGTCGATGCGCCGCACGCCCTCTGCGGCCGCGCCAAAGCGGGCGCCGAAGGCGGCGAGCGCCACCTCCATCGGATCGCCACGCGGCTCGCCGCCCGCCGCCGCAGGCTCGAGGTTGTGGCACAGCGCGGCGTTGTCGAACAGCGGCGCCAGCGCCGCACGCCATGACTCGCGGGCCTCCAGGGCTTCGGCCGGCAGGCTCTCGCCCGCCGCCCACAGCCGCCGCACCGCCATGCGGTTCTGCGTCAGCGTGCCGGTCTTGTCGCAGCAGATCACCGTCGCCGAGCCGAGCGCCTCCACCGCCGGGAGATGGCGCACGAGCGCGTTGCGCCGCGCCATGCGCTGGGTCGCCATCGCCAGCGCCAGCGTCACGGTGGGCGCCAGCCCCTCGGGCACGTTGGCGACGATGATGCCGATGGCGAACAGCAGGTTGGCCCAGAAGGGCATGCCGAGCGCCTGGCCAATGAAGAAGAAGGCCACGCCGACACCACAGGCCAGCGCCGCCACCAGCCGCGACAGGCGTGCGATCTCGCGCTGCAGCGGCGAACCCGCCTCGCCCGCGGCCTGGGTCAGGTGGGCGATGCGGCCGAACTCGGTGCGCATGCCGGTGGCGAACACCACGGCTCGGGCCTGGCCCGACACCACCGCGGTGCCGGCGAGCAGCACGTTGCGCGCGAACGCCAGCGCCTCCTCCGCGCTCGGCTCGGCATCGTGTGCGCGCGGCAGCGATTCGCCGGTGACGGTGGCGCTGTTGACGCGCAGCCCGAAGGCTTCGACGACGCGGCAGTCCGCCGGCACGAGGTCGCCTTCGTCGAGCAGCACGATGTCGCCGGGCACCAGCGCCTCGGCCGCCAGCAGGCGGGCCGCGCCGTCGCGCCGCACCGCGACCTGCGGCGGCAGCAGCCGGCGCAGCGCCGCGATCGCGCGCTCGGCCCTGTATTCCTGCCAGAACGAGAACAGGCCGTTGATCAGGATGACGCCGACGATGGCGACGCCGAGCCGGCCCATGCCCTCGCCCGGCTGGAACTGCTCAGCGACGAAGGCGAGCGCCGCCGCGACCCACAACACCAGCGCGAAGAAATGCGTGAATTCGCGCGCAAAGCGCAGCAGCAGCGGCTCGCCGCCGACCTTCTCCACCCGGTTCGGACCGTATTCGGCGAGCCGGCGCGCGGCTTCGGCCGAACCGAGCCCATCCGCCCCGCTCTTCAGACTGCGGAGTGCCTGGTCGACGGAAAGACTCTGGATACGCATCGCACACGCGCCTGGACCGAATCGACACCGGGGACGGAATGCGGCGCACGGGCCGCGCGCACCCACCCGTCGGGCATCACTTTATGCCGATCCGGAGCGCGGCGGCAGCACCGCCTGCCGGCGGCGGGCGAAAAAAAACCGCAGCCTGTGCTGCGGTTCGGGCCTGGAACGCGGCGCCCGGGGCGGGCGCCGGCTGCTCCGGGCAGGTTTACTTCTTGGCCGCGGCGAGACCGTTGAGGATCTCCTGGCGGGCGTCCTCGACCGTGCCCCAGCCCAGCACCTTGACCCACTTGCCGGGCTCGAGATCCTTGTAGTGCTCGAAGAAGTGCACCGTCTGCTTCATCAGCAGCTCGGGCAGGTCGTCGGTGGTCTGCACCTTGTCGTAGAGCGGGGTCAGCTTGGACACCGGCACGGCGACGACCTTGGCGTCGACGCCGCCGTCGTCTTCCATCTTCAGCACGCCGACCGGGCGGCAGCGGATGACGACGCCCGGGGCGAGCGGGAAGGGGGTGACGACGAGCACGTCCACCGGGTCGCCGTCGCCGGCGATGGTGTGCGGCACGTAGCCGTAGTTGAGCGGGTAGCGCATCGAGGTGCCCATGAAGCGGTCGACGAAGACGGCGCCGCTGTCCTTGTCCACCTCGAACTTGATCGGATCGCCCTGCGCGGAGATCTCGATGATGACGTTGATGTCGTTCGGCACGTCCTTGCCGGCGCTGACCAGATCAAAACCCATGATTCCCTCCCGTGGAAAAAGTGGCCGGATTATAAGGGGAAAAGCCCGCCGCATTGCACTGCGACATTGGTTCCATATGCATCGTCCGCGGCATCGTCCGCGGCGCCCTGGCGCAGCAGGCGGAGCGTGCCGCCAAGCCGCCACGCCGTCACGGCGGCTCAGGCCGGCGCGTCGAAACCGGCGTCCTCCACCGCCGCGCGCAGCGCCTCGACCGACACCGCCGCGGGGTCGAAACGCACCCGCGCCGAGGCGTTCTCCAGCGACACCACCGCGTCTGCCACGCCCGGCAGCGCCTTCAGCACGCCGGTGACGTTCTTCACGCAACCGCCGCAGCTCATGCCTTCGACCTTGATCGTCACTTCGTTCATTGCAGCTCTCCTCGGAAAAATCCTGAAATGCCTGGGTGCAACCCTGTTACCGGCGTCCGCCCGTCGCCCGCTGCCGTCCCCTTCGCGGTCCTGCTCCGCCGTCCTGCCCCGCGGTCCTGCTCCGGCACCCTGCTCCGGCACCCTGCTCCGCGGTTCAGGCTGCCGGGTTCAACGCCCCGCCCGCCAGCGCCGCAGCAGCAGCGAGTTGCTCACCACCGACACCGAGCTCATCGCCATCGCCGCGCCCGCGATCACCGGGTTGAGCAGGCCGGCGGCCGCGAGCGGGATGCCGAGCACGTTGTAGATGAAGGCGAAGAACAGGTTCTGGCGGATCTTGGACAGGGTCGCGCGCGACAGGTCG
>JANJTU010000220.1 GCA_024710965.1 Thauera sp.
GGACGGGGGCGTGGAGTGGGGCTCCGAGGCGGTTACGGAGTGGGGCGCGGAGTGGGTCGCGGAGTGGGTCGCGGAGTGGGTCGCGGAGTGGGTCGCGGAGTGGGTCGCGGAGTGGGTCGAGCATATGGCTTTGGCATCGTCTCCGCAATGGGCGGCGGAGGGGGCTCCGGACGCTGGCGCCGAAGGCGGTGTGGCCGATTCGATGGGCGTGGAGTCGATGGGCGTGGATTCGACGGGCGGGGTCATGAGGGCAGGGCTCCAGGTCTGGCGTTGATGACGGCCTCCAGCGTAAGCTCGCGGTGGTGCCATTCGTAGCGCCACCAATCCGACCCAACATGGAGCCACCATGCAGCTCGACTGGCTGCTGGCGCCGCCGCTGCCCGCCGGCGTGCCGCGCCAGCACCTGCTCTACCAGCGCCTGCGCGCGGCGGTGCTGGGCGGGCGGCTGGCGCCGGGCACGCGCCTGCCTGCCAGCCGCAGCCTCGCCGCCGGGCTCGGCATCGCGCGCAACACGGTGCTCTTCGCCTACGAGCAGCTGGCCGCCGAAGGCTGCCTGGTGGCGGATCGCCACGGCACGCGGGTGGCGGCGCTGGCGCCGGCACCGCCGCCTGCGGCCGTCACCGCCCTGCCCGGGCTGTCGGCGCGCGCTGCCACCGCGCTGCAGCCCGAGCCGGGCCGCGACAGCGACAGCCTGCCCTTCGCCCCCGGCGTGCCCGCGCTCGACGCCTTTCCCTTCCGCAGCTGGCGCGCGAGCCTGGAGCGGGCCTGGCGCGCGGCCGGCTGGCGCCAGCTCGGCTACAGCCCGCACGGTGGCGAGCCGGCGCTGCGCGCGGCGCTGGCCGAACACCTGTCCACCGTGCGTGGCTTCGCCGTGCAGCCGGCGCAGGTCGTCATCACCGGCGGCACCCAGGCCGGGCTGGATCTGTGCGCCCGCCTGCTCGCCGACGCCGGCGACTTCGCCTGGGTGGAGAACCCCGGCTACCCGGCGGCACGCACCGCGCTCGGGCTGGCCGGCCTGCGCCTGCACGCGGTCGCGGTCGACGCCGAAGGCCTGGCGCCGACCGCCGCCGACTGGGCGGTGCAGCCGCCGCGCCTGGTGCTGGTGACGCCCTCGCACCAGTACCCGAGCGGGGCGGTGATGTCGCTCGCGCGCCGCCTCGAACTGATCGGGGGCGCCCGCGCCGCCGGCGCCTGGATCGTCGAGGACGACTACGACAGCGAGTTCCGCCGCGGCGGCCCCGCCCTGCCGGCGCTCTACGGCCTGTGCGCGGACGCACCGGTGGTGTATGCCGGCACCTTCAGCAAGACGCTCTACCCCGGCCTGCGTCTCGGCTACCTGGTGCTGCCGGCGGCGGTGGCGCAGACCTTCATGCGCGCCGCCGGCCAGGCCACCCGCCCCGGCCAGGGCGTCGAGCAGACGGCGCTCGCCGACTTCATCCGCCGCGGCCACTACACCGCCCATCTGCGCCGCATGCGCCGCCGCTACGAGGCGCGCCAGGCCGCGTTGCGTGCTGCGCTCGCGCGCCAGCCGGGGCCGGAGCTGGCGGTCACGGGCGGCGGCGCCGGCCTGCACCTGGTGCTGTGGCTGCCGCCGGCGCTGCCTGACGTGGAGGTCGCCCGGCGCGCCGCCGCGCTCGGCCTCGGCCCGCGCCCGCTGTCGCGCTACACGCTGCCGCCGCTCGCCTGCAATGGCCTCGTGCTGGGCTACGGCAACCTGGACGAGGCGCGCGCGGACGAGGCGGTGGCGCGCCTGCGGCGGGCGATGACGGCGCCGGCCTGACTCAGGCCTTCGGCCACAGGATCATCTGCGTGCAGCGGAAGAGCGCGATCTTGCGCCCGCTCGCCTCGTCGCTGACCACCGCGTCCCACACCTGGGTGTTGCGCCCCAGGTGCTGGGCGGTGGCGATGCAGGCGATGCTGCCTTCGCGCACGGTGCCGAGGTGGTTGCTCTTGAGCTCGATTGTGGTGAAGGACTGCGCGCCCTCGGGCAGGTGGGCGAGCGTGGCGTAGCCGCAACTCGTGTCGGCCAGCGCGACGACGCTCGCGGCGTGGAGGAAGTCGTTGGGGGCGAAGTGCAGCTTCTTCACCGGCATGCGGCTGCGCAGCGTCTGCGGCGCGAGCTCGAGGACCTCGATGCCGAGGTAGCCGGGCAGGTATTCGCTGCCGCGTTCGTTGAGCAGCTCGATCGAGACCTCGGGGCGCAGGATGCCCATGGTGAAGACTCCTTGGAGGGGCGATGGAGGGGGGCGATGGGAGGAGACGGCGCGAGCGGCGCAGCCCGACCGCGCGCGGCGATCGGGGCGCGCCGCGCTCAGGCCGGCGCCAGGCGGCGCTCGACCGGCGCCTCGCGGATCGGCAGGTTGATGATCGCGGCCATCGCCGCGAGCGCCATGTCGGCGTACCACATCCAGCTGAAGTCGCCGAACTGCACGATCGCCAGCCCGCCCAGCCAGGCGCCGAGGAAGCCGCCGATCTGGTGCGACAGCAGGGTGAGGCCGAACAGGGTGCCGAGGTAGCGCACGCCGAACAGCTTGCCGACGATCGCCGCGGTCGGCGGCACGGTGGCGAGCCAGGTGAAGCCCAGCCCGGCGGCGAACAGGTAGAAGGTCCATTCGGTGCGCGGCATCATCAGGTACCAGGCGACCAGCAGCGCGCGCGAGCCGTACATCGCCGCGAGCACGTACTTGCTGCGGTAGCGCGCGACGCAGGAGCCGGCGTAGAGGCTGCCGAAGATGTTGGCGAGGCCGATGATCGCCAGCGACCAGCTCGCCACCGCCGGCGGCAGGCCGCACAGCTCGACTTCGCCCGGCAGGTGGGTGACGAGGAAGGCGATGTGGAAGCCGCAGGTGAAGAAGCCCAGGTGCAGCAGCAGGTAGCTCGGGTGCTTCATCGCGCCGCCGATGGCGTTGAGCACGCCGTGGTCGGCCTCGGCGTGGTGCACCGGCGCGGCGCCCGCGCGGGTGAGCTTGCCCACCAGCGGCAGCGCCGCCAGCGTCATCAGCGCCATCGACCACATCGCGCCCATCCAGCCGACGCTCTGGATCAGCTTCTGCAGCACCGGCGCGAACACGAACTGGCCGAAGGAGCCGCCCGCGTTGATCACGCCCGAGGCCGTGCCGCGCGCCTCGAGCGGCAGGCGCTGGGCGGCGGCGCCGATCAGCACCGAGAAGCTGCCCGCGCCCGAGCCCATCGCCGACATCAGGCCGATGCTGACGACGAGGCCGAAGCCCGAGCCCATGAAGGGCGTCAGCGCGCTGCCCGCCGCGAGCAGCAGCAGCCCGCCGACGAGCACGCGGCGCGGGCCGAAGCGGTCGGCGACGGCGCCGGCGACGGGCTGGATCGCGCCCCAGGTGAACTGGCCGATCGCCATCGCCAGGCTGATCGTGGCGATGCCCAGGCCGGTGGCGCTGTTGAGGGGGCTGACGAAGAGGCCGAGCGACTGGCGCGCGCCCATCGTGACCATCAGGATGCCGGCCGCGGCCAGGGTGGTGACGAGAACGTCGCGCGAGCTGAGGGAACGAAACATGGTCGGGTCTTCCGGTGCGGCGATCGGCCTTGTGGGGATTTTCGCCCGCACTATAGTTGCCGGAATTGCGACGGAATAGCCCAAAATGCGCGCCATGACGTCAACGGAAAGTTGACATGGGGCCGGACGCGCGGCCGGGCAGCGATGCCGGTCGTGGTGCGACCGGCGTGGGCGGCGGCGCAGGCGCTGGCGCGGAGCGGGGTGCGGCGGCAGTGGCCGCCCGGCGTGAGGAAGGTGCGCATGGCATGGTTGAGCAGCTGGGAGAGTTTCGTCCGCGTGGTCGAGGACGGCAGCATGGCGGCGGCGGCGCGCCGGCTGGACCTGACGCGGGCGCAGGTGAGCAAGCAGGTGGGCGAGCTCGAGCGCGCCTTCGGCGTGCGCCTGTTCGAGCGCGCGGCGCGCCGCCTGAGCCTGACGCCCTCGGGCGAAGTGTTCTACCAGCATGCGCTGCGCACGCTGGAGGCGATCGCGAGCACCGAGGTGGCGGTGAAGAACCTCGGCGATACGCCGCGCGGCGTGCTGCGCGTCAGCGCCTCGGTCAGCTTCGGCCGCCTGTACGTGGCGCCGCTGCTGCCGCAGCTGCTCGCCCGCCATGCCGAGCTTGACTGCGAGCTGGTGCTGACCGACCAGCTCGTCGACCTCGTCGAGGACAACATCGACCTCGCCCTGCGCCTGACCGACGCGCCGCCCGAGGACGCGGTGGCGCGCAAGCTGGCGTTCATGAAGCGGGTGGTGTGCGCGGCGCCGGCCTACCTCGCCGCCCGCGGCACGCCGCAGTCGCCGCAGGCGCTGGCGCAACACCAGTGCTTCAGCTATCTCGCCGGCGAGGGCAGCAAGGTCTGGCGCCTGCTCGACCGCCACGGCGACGAGCACAGCGTGCCGGTGCGCGGCCGCTTCCAGTTCAACAACGTCGACTGCGTGCTCGACGCGGTGCTCGCTGGCCACGGCCTGGCCGTGCTGCCGACCTATCTGTGCGGGCCGGCGCTGGCGCGCGGCGAGCTCGTGACCGTGCTCGACGCCTTCGAGCCGCGCACCCGCTTCGGCCGCTACCTCTACGCCTGCTATGCGCCGAGCCGGGTGCGGGTGCCGAAGGTGCGCGTGTTCCTCGACGCGCTGGCGGCGCAGTTCAGCCCCGTGCCGCCGTGGGAGCGGCCCTGAGGGGCGCCGCGCCGGCTCAGCCGCCGCCCAGGGCGGCGAGCTCGGCGACGCGGGTGAGCACCCGGTCCGGCCCGTGCGCCTGCAGCGCCGCCAGTGGCGCATAGCCCCAGGACACGGCGGCGAAGGCGACGCTGGCCTTGCGCGCGGCCTCCAGATCGGTGAGCTGGTCGCCGACGTAGATCGTGTCGCCGGCGGCCACGCCGCTTGCGCGCAGCACCTTGCGCAGCCGCGCCGCCTTGCCGAAGATCGACATGCCGCAGTCGAGGTGGGCGATGCGGCCCATGATCGCCGGCCCCAGGATCGTGGTGACGTTGTCCGCGGCATTGGAAGACACCACGGCGAGCTGCACCCCCTTCGCCGCGAGTTCGCCGAGGGCGGCCTCGACGCCGTCGAAGGGCCGCACCTGCGCCGCGTTGGCCCGCATCACGGCGATGAAGCGCTGCGACACCGCGGGCAGCTTCCATGCCGGCAGGCCGATGCGCTGCATCATCTCGCGCGCGCTGTAGTGGCGCAGCTCGTCCACGCGCGCCTCGTCGATGCGGGCGAAGTCGTACTCGTCGGCGATGCGGTTGTAGGCGCCGAGGAAGAAGTCGAAGGAGTCGGCGAGGGTGCCGTCGAAGTCGAAGATGGCGAGGCGGTAGCTCATGGCGTGCGGCGGCGGGATGCGGGATGTCCAGAACCATTTAGCCCGCATCACGCCCGGCGCGCAAGCCGGGCCCTGTCGCGGCCGGGCGCCGGGCGCGGCCAGCAGGCCCCGCCGCATCCCCCGCCCCATCCCCGCGTCCGGCGAGACGGTTCCCGCCGCGCGAGCACGGCGGGGGGCGCGGCATCTCGCCTTCAGTCCGCGCGGAAGCAGTAGAACAGGCCGGCGCCGCCGCTGCTCTTGAGCCCGTCCGGGCTGCAGCCGCGCGAGCCGTGCGAGGAGTTCCACGACTTCATGTGGCGCGTGTCCTTGAGGCCGACGCGGTCGTGATGGCCGACGATCGCCGAGCCGTCGCCACTGCTCGTCCAGTTCATGCAGGTGGTGTCGCCGCCGGCGGTCGAGTAGTTGCCCGCCGGGTCCGAGCCGGTGAGGATGTCGTGCATGTTGACCGCGTCGCCGCGGCCGCTGACGGCGTCGCCCTTTTCCGTCAGCGCTGTCTCCTTGGTGAGCTTGTTCGCCTCCGAATGCAGCTCGTCGACGCTGTTGGCGATGACCACGCCCCTGGCGTTGCGCCACGGCCCCTTGCCGATGCGGTCGCGCGCGTTGACGCCGGCCTCGCCGCCGGGGGCGGTCGTGCTCAGGTAGGCGCGCCAGTTCGTGTGCGGCGCGCCGGCCGCCTTCGCCAGCGCCGCGCAGTGCGCGTCCGCCCCTTCGAGGCCGCCGAGGTCGGCGCCCTTGCCGAGGCCGACGCTGGTGACGAAGAAGCTCATGTCGGTCGACTGCGCATGCGCGAAGCCGCTGCCGAAGACCGCGGTGATGCACAGCGCGGCCGCGCCGATGCCCGTGTGTTTCATGCCTGTTCTCCTCTCCGCCCGGTTTGCCGTTGTCTGTGGGGGGCGCCGCGCCGTGGCCGGCGCCGGGGGCCCGCGCAGCGTTCCTGGTCTTCAAGCTAGTTCGCGCCCGCTTCGAGCGCAAACCCGGCAGCGCCGGTCCTCGTCCGCCGCTGCATCGGCGCCGGTTGGCGCAACCCTCGCCCCGTCCGCCGTGTCGAACCGCGGTCAGCGTGGTGTGCGGCGGTCGCCTCGAGCGGCCGTTCCGACCTGGAGGGATGTCATGAAGCGCCTCGTCCTGCTCATCGTGACGCTACTGCTGCCGTGCACCAGCCACGGCGGCGGTTCGAACTACGGCTTCGTCCCCGGCGCGCGGCCCGAGCTGGCGGGCACGGTGCGCGAATGGCCGGTGCCGACGCCGCGCTTCGCGCGCGACCCGGCGATCGGGCCGGACGGCAGCGTGTTCGTCGCGGTCATGAACGGCAACAAGGTGGCGCGCTTCGACCCGCGCAGCGAGAGCTTCGTCGAGTGGGACCTACCGCCCGGCCACCGCCCGCACGGGCTGCTCGTCGATCGCAAGGGCATCGTGTGGACCACCGGCAACGGCAACGGCACGATCGGCCGGCTCGACCCGGCGACCGGCGCGGTGACCGAGTTCCGCACCCCCTCGGGCGGCGGCGGGCCGCACACGCTGGTGATCAGCGACGACCAGCGCACGATCTGGTTCACGCTGCAGGCGGGCAACAAGCTCGCCAGTCTCGATGTCGCCAGCGGCGCGATCACCGAATACCCGAGCTCGGGCGGGCCCTACGGCCTGGCGCTGGATCGCGAGGGCCGGGTCTGGTTCTGCCGCATGCGCGACCACCGCCTCGGCCGCTTCGACCCGCGCAGCGGCGAGATGGCCGAGGTCGACACCGGCGCCGGCACGCTGCCGCGACGCATCGCCGCTGCGCCCGACGGCATGCTGTGGGTGACCTACTACGGTACCGGCCAGCTGGCGAAGGTGGACCCGGCGGCGGGCCGCGTGGTCGAGGTCCTTGAGCTGCCCGGCGGTGACGCCGGCCCCTATGCGGTCACCGTCGACGGCGGCGGCATCGTGTGGGCGAACGAGATCGAGCACGACACCGTGGTCCGGCTCGATCCGCGCAGCGGCGAGATGCGGGTCATCGCGCTGCCTTCGCGCAATGCCGGCATCCGCAAGATGGTCACCGACCAGCACGGCCGGCTGTGGTACATGGGCAGCCACAACGGCCGGCTGGGCGTGGTCGAGTGACGCGCGCCGGGGCGGGCTGCGGCGCCGGCCGGCGACCGCGCTCTGTCTGCGCCGGCGCTCAGGCCGCCAGGGCGACGCCGCCCGCCGCGGTCGTGGCCGGCTGCAGGCGGTTGACGCCGCTGACGAGGGCGCGGATCGAGGCGGTGACGATGTTGCCGTCGAGCCCCACGCCGTAGCAGTCGCCGCGCCCTTCCGCGGTCAGCTCGAGGAAGGCGCAGGCGCGTGCCTCGCCGGCGTCGTGGCTGGGCGCGAGCGAGCGCTCCTCGTAGCTGCGCACGGTGAGGTGGAGGCCGGCGCCCTGCAGCGCGTGCACCGCGGCGTCGATCGGGCCGTTGCCCTCGCCGACGAGCAGGTGGCGGGTGGCGCCGATCTCGACCACGAGGCGGATGCCCTGCGCCGCGCCGTGCTCGAACAGGTGGTGCTCGACGTAACGCACCGGTTCCACGCTGTCGAGGTAGGTGCGCCGGAACAGCTCCCAGATCGCCGCTGCGCTCATCTCCGCGCCGGTGGCATCGGTGACCTTCTGCACCTCGCGAGAGAACTCCACCTGCAGCCGCCGGGGCATGACGATGCCGTACTCGGTCTCCAAGAGGTAGGCGATGCCGCCCTTGCCCGACTGGCTGTTGACGCGGATCACCGAGTCGTAGCTGCGGCCGACGTCGGCGGGGTCGATCGGCAGGTAGGGTACGTTCCACAGCTCGCCGGCCTTTTGGGCGGCGAATCCCTTCTTGATGGCGTCCTGGTGGGAGCCGGAGAAGGCCGTGAACACGAGATCCCCCACATAGGGGTGGCGTGGGTGGATGGGGAGCTGGTTGCAGTATTCGACCGTGCGCGCGACGGCGTTGATGTCGGAGAAGTCGAGCCCGGGGTGGATGCCCTGGGTGTACAGGTTGAGGGCGAGGGTCACGATGTCCACGTTGCCGGTGCGCTCGCCGTTGCCGAACAGGCAGCCCTCGACGCGGTCGGCGCCGGCCATCAGGCCGAGCTCGGCGGCGGCGACGCCGGTGCCGCGGTCGTTGTGCGGGTGGAGCGAGAGCACCACGCTGTCGCGCCGCGCCAGATTGCGGTGCATCCACTCCACCTGGTCGGCATAGATGTTGGGGGTGGCGACTTCGACCGTGGCGGGGAGGTTGAGGATGACCTTGTTGGCGGGCGTGGCGCCCCATTCGGCGGTCACCGCGTCGCACACTTCCTTGGCGAACTCGAGCTCGGTGGCGGAGAAGGTCTCCGGGCTGTACTGCAGCACGATCTCGGTCTCGGGCATGGTGGCGGCGAGCTCCTTGATCAGGCGCACCGCCGCGACCGCGAGCGCGACCACTTCGGACTTCGCCATGCCGAACACCACGTCGCGGAAGGTCGGCGAGGTGGCGTTGTAGACGTGGATGATCGCCCGGCGCGCGCCGCGCACCGAGTCCATCGTGCGCCGGATCAGCTCCTCGCGCGCCTGGGTGAGCACCTCGATGGTGACGTCTTCGGGCACGTGGCCGCCCTCGACGAGCGTGCGCACGAAGTCGAAATCGGTCTGCGAGGCGGACGGGAAGCCGACCTCGATCTCCTTGAAGCCGATCGCGCACACGGTGCGGAACATGCGCATCTTGCGCTCGACGTTCATCGGCTCGAACAGCGCCTGGTTGCCGTCGCGCAGGTCGGTGCTCATCCAGATCGGCGCGTGCTCGATGAGCTTGTTCGGCCACTGGCGGTCGGCGAGCGCGATCGGGGCGAAGGGGCGGTACTTGGCGGCGGGGTCGGGCAACATCATGGCGGGCGTCCTCGGCGGGAAGGCTGCAATCGGATGAGGGAATCTTACCCGCGAGGCCGCGGCAGACGATTGCAAATCGAGGCCTGGAACGGCCAGGATGCGGCAGATACGTTCACAATCGTGCGATCAAGTGAAAGAATCGGCCGTGTTCAGATTTCAGGAGGACAGAAGGTGCAACTCGACCGCTACGACCGCCAGATCCTCGAGGTGCTGCAGCGCGAGGGCCGCATCAGCAACCAGGAGCTCGCCGACCGCGTCAGCCTGTCGCCCTCGTCCTGCCTGCGCCGCCTGCGCGCGCTGGAGGAGGCGGCCCGGATCACCGGCTCTCGCGCCGTGCTCGACGCGAGGAAACTCGGCCTGTCGCTGATGGCGCTGATCCACATCTCGATGGACCGCCACACGCCGGAGCGCTTCGGCCATTTCGAGGCCGAGGTCGGGCGCATCCCCGAAGTGCTCGAATGCCTGCTGATCACCGGCCAGGACGCGGACTACCAGCTCAAGGTCGTGGTCGCCGACATGGACGCCTACCAGGAGCTGCTGCTGCAGCGCATCACCCGCATTCCCGGCGTCACCGGCGTGCATTCGAGCTTCGTGCTGCGGCGGGTGATCGACCACACCGCGCTGCCGGTCGGCGCCGGCCCGGGCGGATGACGCTGGTGTGGCCGCCGCGCTGCCGGATGTGCTGTGCGGGCGGCGCGGCTATGATGCCGCTGTTCTGACGCCTTTTGCCGCGGCCTGGCCGCATGCCATCCCTTCGTCCGTCACGGTCTCCGCCCCATGCCCCGCAAGCGCTCCGCCCCCGTTCCATCCTCTCCCGCCCAGGGCGTGCCGCCCGCCTCCGCCGGGGGGGGCGGACGGGCGACGATCGCCGACGTCGCCCGCCTCGCCGGGGTGTCGAAGGCGACCGTGTCGCGCGTCCTCAACCAGCGCGACGCGCTGCTGACGCCGGACATCGCCGCCCGCGTGCGCACCGCGATCGAGGCCCTGTCCTACGTGCCGAGCCCGATGGCGCAGGGGCTCAAGCGCGGGCGCACGAAGCTGATCGGGCTGGTCGTGGCCGACATCACCAACCCCTATTCGGTGGCGGTGCTGCGCGGCATCGAGCAGGCCTGCCAGGAGGCGGGCTACCTCGTCGTGCTGTTCAACCTCGGCAACGAGCGCGGGCGCGAGCGCCAGGCGATCGAGGCGCTGTCGGCCTACCAGGTCGAGGGCTTCATCCTCAACCGCGTCGGCGAGGATGCCGCGGTGATGGGCGAGCTGGCCTCGGCGGGGCGGCCGATGGTCCTCGTCGACCGGCGTTATCCGGCGCTGCAGGCCGACTTCGTCTCGCTCGACAACGGCCCGGCGATGCGCATGGCGGTCGAGCACCTGCGCGAGGCGGGCTGCCAGGACCTGCTCTTCGTCACCGAGCCGCTGCGCGACGTGAGCTCGCGCAGCGAGCGCGACGCGGCCTTCCGCGCCTGCGTCCGCGAGCTGGGGCTGGCGGGCAGCGTGTTTGAACACGCCGGCGAGGACGAAGCGGCACTGGATGCGGCGCTGCGGCAGGCGCGCGCGGCCGCCGGCGGGCGGCGGCCGGCGGTGATCGCCGGCAACTCGGTGAGCACGCTGCGCGTGGCGCGCGCCGTGGCGCGCCTGGGCTGGAGTTTCGGCGCGGAGCTCGCCTTCGTCGGCTTCGACGACACCGACTGGGCGCCGCTGCTCGGTCCCGGCCTGACCACGATCGAACAGCCCACCGCGGCGCTCGGCCGCGCCGCCGCCGACTGCCTGATCCGCCGCCTGCAGGGCGACAAGGCGGCGCCGCGCGAGATCCTGCTGCCGGGGCGGCTGCGCATCCGCGGCTCGTCCCGCCCGCGCTGAGTCGGCGCCCCCGCCAGCGTCCGGTATAAGGGTTTTCCCTGATGCAAGTTCTGTTTATCCACGCATTACACTGAAACCGGTTTCAGAGCTCGCATCGGTCTTCATCCTGCCCAACAAAGGGGGTCGTGGACGTGAATTACAGTTTTCAGTTCGGCGATGTCTTCGCCGCCTGGCCCATGCTGCTGCAGGGCACCTGGATCACGATCCAGCTGTCACTGTCGGCGATGCTGATCGGCCTCGTCGTCGCCGTGCTGTGCGCCTGGGGCAAGACCTCGGGGCCGCGGCCGTTGCGCCTGGCGATCAACGCCTACATCGAGGTGATCCGCAACACGCCCTTCCTCGTCCAGCTGTTCTTCTTCTTCTTCGCCCTGCCCGCGCTCGGCCTGCGGTGGACGCCGCACACCGCGGCGCTGACGGCGATGGTGGTCAATCTCGGCGCCTACGCCACCGAGATCATCCGCGCCGGCATCGAGTCGATCCCGAAGGGCCAGATCGAGGCCGGCCTGGCGCTGAACCTGAAGCGCTGGGAGATCTTCCGCTTCGTCGTCCTGAAGCCGGCGCTGCGTGCGATCTATCCGGCGCTGACGAGCCAGTTCATCCTGCTGATGCTCAGTTCCGCGGTGGTGTCGGTGATCGCCGCCGACGACCTCACCTCGGTCGCCGCCAACCTGCAGTCGCAGACCTTCCGCAGCTTCGAGATCTACATCGTCGTCGCCGCGATCTACCTCGGCCTGTCGCTCGCCTTCTCGGCGCTGTTCAAGGTCGTGTTCCAGCTCGCGCTCAACTATCCGGACCGCAAGTGAGGGGAGTCCCGTGATGCGTACCTTCGGTTTTCAGGAATTCCTCTTCATCCTCGAGGCGGCCAGATGGACGCTCGCGCTGTCGGCGATCGCCTTCGCCGGCGGCGCGCTCGGCGGCCTCCTCGTCGCCCTCGGCCGCGTGGCGGAAGCGGCCTGGCTGCGCGGCCTCGCCACCGCCTTCGTGCAGATCTTTCAGGGCACGCCGCTGCTGCTGCAGCTGTTCCTGATCTTCTTCGGCGCGCCGGTGATCGGCCTCGACATCAACCCCTGGGTGGCCGCCGGCGTGGCCCTGATCCTCAACACCAGCGCCTTCCTCGGCGAGATCTGGCGCGGCTGCATCCAGGCCATCCCGCGCGGCCAGTGGGAGGCGGCCGAGGCGCTGGGGCTGTCCTACCTGGCGCGGATGCGCGACGTGATCCTGCCGCAGGCGTGGAAGATCGCGGTGCCGCCCACGGTCGGCTTCATGGTGCAGATCATCAAGGGCACGTCGCTCGCCGCCATCATCGGCTTCACCGAAGTGACCCGCGCCGGCCAGATCATCAACAACGCCACCTTCGAGCCGCTGCTGGTGTTCGGCGTCGTCGCGGCGATCTATTTCGTGCTGTGCTGGCCGCTGTCCCTGCTGGCCGCACGGATGGAGCGCCGCCTGGCGCTCGCCCATGCGCGCTGAGTAACGTCGCCGGGCCGCCCCAAGACGGTTACGCCGCCCCCTGGGGGGCGACCGCGAAGCGGGCGGGGGCACAACCAGCAGCGCACCCCCTGCCATTCCTACAACAGCGGAGACAACGATGACCCACTTCCTGAAGCGCGCCAGCCTGGCCGCCACCTTCGCCCTCGGCGCCGCGTTCGCGCTGCTGCCGCCGGCAGCCTCGGCGCAGTCCGTGTCCGACATCAAGGCCAAGGGCGAGCTCACCGTCGGCATGCTGGTCGATTTCCCGCCCTACGGCACCACCGACGTGCACAACCGGCCCGACGGCTACGACGCCGACGTCGCCAGGCTGCTGGCGCAGGACCTCGGCGTGAAGGCCAACATCGTGCCGGTGACCGGCCCCAACCGCATTCCCTTCCTGCTCACGAACAAGGTCGACGTGCTCGTCGCCTCGCTCGCGATCACCCCCGAGCGTGCCCGGCAGGTGAGCTTCTCCACGCCCTACGCCGCGGCCACCATCGTCCTCTACGGCCGCAGTGGGGACGCGATCGCCTCCGCCGCCGACCTCAAGGGCAGGCGCATCGGCGTGGCGCGCGCCAGCACCCAGGACATCGCGGTGACCAAGGCCGCGCCCGAGGGCGCCGAGATCCGCCGCTTCGACGACGACGCCTCGGCGATGCAGGCGCTGCTGTCGGGCCAGGTCGATGCGATCGGCTGCTCGGTGACGGTGGCGGCGCAGATCGCCCAGCGTGCGCCGGCGAACACCTTCGAGACCAAGTTCAACCTGCTGCAGCAGGGCATGGGCATCGCGCTGCGCCCCGGCCAGGAAGAGCTCGCCGCCGCGGTGAACGACTTCGTCGCGCGCAACACCGCCAACGGCGAGCTCGACAAGCTCTACCGCAAGTGGCTGGGCACCGACCTGCCGCGGCTCTGATGCGCCCCGCCCCGACTACAACGGAGAGAAGCAGATGACGACCAACGCAGCCGCCGCGCCCATCATCACGATGAGCGGCGTCAACAAGTGGTACGGGCAGTTCCAGGTCCTGAGCGACATCGAGCTCACGGTGAAGGCGGGCGAGCGCATCGTCGTCTGCGGCCCTTCGGGCTCGGGCAAATCGACGCTGATCCGCTGCATCAACCGCCTCGAGGCGGTGCAGCAGGGCCGCATCGTCGTCGACGGCATCGAGCTCACCGCCGGCGGGCGCAACGTCGATGCGGTGCGCGCCGAGGTCGGCATGGTGTTCCAGCAGTTCAACCTGTTTCCGCACCTGAGCATCCTGGAGAACTGCACGCTGGCGCCGATGCGCTCGCGCGGCATGAAGAAGGACGAGGCCGAGGCGGTGGCGATGAAGTACCTCACCCGGGTGCGCATCCCCGACCAGGCACACAAGTACCCGAGCCAGCTCTCCGGCGGCCAGCAGCAGCGCGTCGCCATCGCCCGTGCGCTGTGCATGAACCCGAAGATCATGCTGTTCGACGAGCCGACCTCGGCGCTCGACCCGGAGATGGTCAAGGAAGTGCTCGACACCATGATCAGCCTCGCCGAGGAGGGCATGACGATGCTGTGCGTGACGCACGAGATGGGCTTCGCCCGCAGCGTCGCCGACCGCGTGATCTTCATGGCCGGCGGGCGCATCGTCGAGGAGGACGAGCCGCGCGCCTTCTTCGGCAAGCCGAAGCACGCGCTGACGCGCAACTTCCTCGGCCAGATCCTGAGTTCGAACCATGCGCACTGAGTCGCCGCCGATGCGCGCCGCCGCCGGCCCTGCGGTGCTGATCTCGTTGTCCTCGTTCGGCGCCGCCGAGGTGCGCCGCCACGGCCAGCTCTGGTTTGCGCGCCTGGCGCATGAAGCCGGCGCCGACGGCGTCGAGGTGCGCGGCGAACTGCTCGCCGCGCCCGAGGCCGAACTGCGCGCGCTCGCCGCCTTCGGCGCCGAGACCGGCTGCGCACGGGTCTATTCCTGCCCGCTCGGCCTGTGGCGCGCGGACGGCGCACTCGACGCCGCGGTGCTCGAGCAGGCGCTCGCCCACACCCGCCTGCTCGGCGCGGCGCGGCTGAAGATGGCTATCGGCGGCTTCCGCCGCGAATCCGCCGCGAGCCTGCCCGCGCTGGCGGCGCAGCTCGCCGGCCGCGGGGTCGAGCTCGTGATCGAGAACGACCAGAGCGTCGGTGCCGGCACGCTGCCCGCGCTCGTCGACTTCTTCGCCGCCTGCGACCGCGCCGGGCTCGAACTCGGCATGACCTTCGACATGGGCAACTGGCACTGGCTCGGCGAATGCCCGCTCGGCGCGGCGCGGGCGCTCGGGGCGCGCGTGCGCTACGTGCATTGCAAGGGCGTGCAGCGCACGCCGCGGCAGTGGGTCGCGGTGCCGCTGGCCGACTCCAGTGCGCCCTGGCGCGCCCTGCTGCGCGCGCTGCCCGCCGGCCAGCCGTGGGCGATCGAATACCCGCTCGCCGGCGACGATCTGCCGGCGCTGACCCGTTCCCACCTCGACGCCCTGCGCGCGCTCGCCGCCGATGCGCAGGCCGTGGCCGCGTGAGTGAGAAATAAGCGAAAAATGAGCGAGACATGACGCACGAACTGGATGTGATCACCTTCGGCGAGGCGATGCTGCTGCTCGTCGCCGACCGCGCCGGGCCGATGGAGCAGGCGCGCGCCTTCCACAAGCGCACCGCCGGCGCCGAGACCAACGTCGCCATCGGGCTGGCCCGCCTCGGCCTCAAGGTCGGCTGGGCGAGCCGGCTCGGTGCCGACTGGATGGGACGCTACCTGCTCGGCGAGCTGCGGCGCGAAGGCATCGACTGCTCGCGCGTGGCCTGCGACCCGGCGCAGCGCACCGGCTTCCAGTTCAAGGGCCGGGTCGACGACGGCAGCGACCCGCCGGTCGAATACCACCGCAAGGGCTCGGCCGCGAGCCGGCTCGGCCCCGACGACGTCGATGCCGACTGGCTGCGCGGCGCGCGCCACCTCCATGCCACCGGCGTCTTCGCCGCGATCTCCGAGCGCAGCCTCGCCGCCGCGGAGAAGACGCTGGCGGTGATGCGTGGCGCCGGGCGCAGCATCTCCTTCGACCCCAACCTGCGGCCGACGCTGTGGCGCTCGGAAGCGCACATGCGCGCGGCGATCAACCGCCTCGCAGCGCAGGCCGACTGGGTCCTGCCCGGGCTGGCCGAAGGCCGGCTGCTGACCGGGGCGGCCACGCCCGAGGGCATCGCGCGCTTCTACCGCGCACGCGGCGCGAAGCTGGTGGTGATCAAGCTCGGCGCCGACGGCGCCTACTTCGACAGCGGCCTCGACGGCGAGGCGGGTTGCGGCTACGTGCCCGGCTGGCCGGTGGCCCGCGTCGTCGACACCGTCGGTGCCGGCGACGGCTTTGCCGCCGGCCTGGTGTCGGCGCTGCTCGAGGGCCGCGGCCTGCAGGCGGCGCTGCGACGCGCGACCTGGATCGGCGCGCGGGCGGTGCAGGTGCCGGGCGACACCGAAGGCCTGCCGACTCGGGCCGAACTCGTCGAGGCCGGACTGCAGTGAGCGCCCGCCCGGCCGCCCAACGGGGTGCTCGTTCCAGGATCGGCGGTGTGAAGCCGGCCCTCCTCACGTCGCGACAGGGGTAGTTCAATGAGCACACGCAAGCACATCCTGGTCTTCCGCGAACTGCCCGCCGACCAGCTCGCCCGCCTGCAGGCGGCGCACCGGGTGACGGTGGCCAACCCGCGCCGGCCCGAGCAGCGCGCCGCGTTCGAGGCCGCGCTGGCGGACGCGCAGGGCCTGATCGGCTCGTCCTATCCGATCGACGAGGCCTTGCTTGCTCGTGCGCCGCGGCTGGAAGTGATCTCCAGCGTGTCGGTCGGCGTGGACAACTACCCGCTCGCCGCCCTCCACGCGCGCGCCATCACGCTGTGCCACACCCCGGGCGTGCTCACCGAGACCACCGCCGACACCCTGTTCGCGCTGATCATGGCCACCAGCCGGCGCCTGGTCGAGCTCGCCAACCACGTCCGCGACGGCCGGTGGACGGCGAACATCGGCGAAGCGCACTTCGGCTGGGACGTGCACGGCAAGACCCTCGGCATCCTCGGCTTCGGCCGCATCGGCCAGGCCCTGGCGCGGCGCGCGGCGCTCGGCTTCGGCATGCCGGTGCTGTACCACAACCGGCGCCCGGTGGCGCTGCCCGAGCTCGCCGGGCGGGCCGAGCACGCGCCGCTGGCGGCGGTGCTGGCGCGCGCCGACATCGTCGCCGTCACCCTGCCGCTGACCCCGGCGACGCGCGGCCTGATGGACGCGGCCGCGTTCGCGGCGATGAAGCCGGGGGCGATCTTCGTCAACGGCGCGCGCGGCGCGATCGTGGACGAGGCCGCGCTGCTCGCGGCGCTCGATGGCGGCCGGCTGCGCGCGGCCGGCCTCGACGTCTTCGCCACCGAGCCGCTGCCGCCCGACTCGCCGCTGCGCCGCCAC
>JANJTU010000228.1 GCA_024710965.1 Thauera sp.
GGCGCGCCGCCGACGCGCGACAGCACGCCGTCGATGCGGTACTTGATCACCAGCCCGCCCGGCACCGACTCGAGATGGATGTCGCTCGCGCCCTGTCTGAGGGCGTCGTAGAGGGTGGAGTTCACCAGCTTCACCACCGGGCTGGCATCAGCGCTGATGCGCTGCAGCGACAGATCCTCGACCACTTCGCCGCCGCTCTGCGCGGCCTGCGAGGCGGCCAGGCCGGCGGCGCGGCGCACCTCGTCCTCGTGGCGGGCGAGGCAGGCGGCGACGTCCTCGCGGTCGGCGACGACGAGGGTGAAGGCTTCGGCCAGGCGCGCGCCGAGGCCGTCGAGCAGGTCGCGGTCGAAGGGGTCCGCGACGGCGACCAGCAGCGCGCCGTCCTCGTCGCGCACGGCGACGGCCTCGCGCCGCAGCGCGGCCTCGAAGCCGAGCGCATCGAAGTCGGGCTGCAGGCGCATCAGGCGCGCCCCGGCGAGCAGCGGCAGGCCGCAGCTCGCCGCCAGGCGGGCCGCGCACAGCGCGGAGTCGGGCACGGCGGCGGCGAGCGCGTCGATCATGCGGCCGCCGGCGCGCAGCGCCGCCGCCAGCTCCTCGGGCGCGAACGGCGCCGCGGCGGTGGCCGGCGCCGTCATCCGATGGACTCCGCGAGCTGGAAGATGGGCAGGTACATCAAGACGACGATGAGGCCGATCGCGCAGCCGATGAAGAGCATCAGCAGCGGGCCGAACAGGCGCGTGAGCCACTCGACCTCGCGCGCGGTGTCCTCCTCGTGGAACTCGGCCGAGCGCGTCAGCATGTCGCCGAGGTTGCCCGCGCGCTCGCCCACCGCCAGCATGCGCTGCGCCACCGCGGTGGTGAGGCCGGCCTCGGTCAGCGTCGCGGTGAAACCGCGGCCTTCGCGGATGCGCGCCACCGCGCCCGACAGCTGGGCCTGCAGCACCGGCGACAGCAGCCCCGCCACCATGCCGAGCGCGGGCACCACGGCGATGCCGCCACTGAGCAGCATGCCGAGCGTGCGGTAGAAGCGCGCCAGCTGGAACACCCGCAGCCGCCGACCGATGAGCGGCGCGCGCCACATCTGCCGCCCCGCCGCCGCCCACACCGCGGGGCTGCGCGCCACCGCGACCAGGGCACCGACGAGCACCAGCACCACCAGGCCGAGCGCCGGCGCGTTGCCCTCGACGAGCAGGCCCCACTCCAGCAGCAGGCGCGACAGCCACGGCAGGTCGCCGCCCAGGTCCTCGTAGATGTGGGAAAAGCGGGGCACGACGTAGCCGAGCAGGAAGAGCACGACCAGCCCGCCCACCCCCAGCAGCAGCGCGGGGTAGATCGCGGCGCCGATGAGCTTGCCGCGCAGCGTGTCGACCTGGTGCTGGTAGGCGATGTAGCGCGCGAGCGCGTGCTCGAGGTCGCTCGTGCGCTCGGCGGCGCGGATCATCGCCACGTAGAGGTCGGGGAAGGCCGCCGGGGCGTGCTCCAGCGCGCTCGACAGCGTCCGGCCCTCGTGCAGGGTCTGCAGCATGTCGGCCATGATCGCGCGCACCGCGCTGCGGTTCTCCTTCTCGGCGAGCGCGGCGACCGACTCGGAGAGCGGGATGCCCGCGCGCAGCAGGGCAAGCAGCTCCTGGTTGAAGAGCATGAGCGGAAAGCGCGAGCGCCCGCGCACCACCCCCAGCGCGCGCACCGACAGCACGGACAGGCCACGCGCGGCGGCCAGCGCGCGCAGTTCGGCCTCGCTCGTGGCCTCGAGCTCGGTTTCGGTCACCGCCGCATCGGCGCCGATCGCCCTCACCCGGTAGCGCATGGCCGGCGCCTCACCAGTTGCCGATGTCCGCCGCCGGCCCCTCGCCGCCCGGCTGCCCGTCCGCCCCGAGCGAGAGGATGTCGTACTCGCCGTGCTCGCCCGGCTGGCGGTACTGGTAGGCCTGGCCCCAGGGGTCGGTCGGCACCGCCTTCTTCAGGTAAGGCCCGTTCCAGCGCGCCTCGCCCGCCGGCGCCTCGATCAGCGCCTGCAGCCCCTGCTCGGAGGCCGGGTAGCGGCCGACGTCGAGCCGGTACTGGTCGAGCGCCTTATCGAAGGCGTCGATCTGCGCCCGCGCGGTGTTCACCTCGGACTTGCCGATCTGGGAAAAGAAGCGCGGCCCGACGTAGCCGGCCAGCAGGCCGACGATGACCATCACGACCAGGAGCTCGAGCAGGGTGAAGCCACGCGACGGATTGGACACGGACCGGCGGCCCGCGCCCTGATGCCGGATTGCAGTCATGACCGTCCTCTTGTTTCGGATGAAGTCGGGTGTCGCACGCGAAATTGTGTCACATGCGTGTAAGCCATGTGCAGCAGGGACTTCCCGCTTTCAGGAGCCCGGAGGGGCCTGCAGCGCGCGTCCAACAGAAAGCAAAAAATATACCTGCAAATGCAATTCCGCGGCACTCGACCGCCAACAATTTCACACTCTGTCGAATTTTCTTACACCCACCCTTCTGCGATCGGGGTTAATCGAAATTTATACATTTACATTCAATGCGTTACTAATTCAGGCCCGGATAATGCTTTTAGGTGAGTGCGGCAGGGAGGATCGGTAACTGACAGGCCATGCCGGGAAACGTCGTTTCAA
>JANJTU010000349.1 GCA_024710965.1 Thauera sp.
GCCGAGGCCGCCTGCGCATCGGCCGCCGGCTGCAGGTCGAGCGCGGCGAGCAGCTCGAAGGGGCTGACCCGCGTGTCGAAGTCATGCCGGCCCTGGATCAGCACCGGCACCCCGGCGCGCGCCAGCAGCTGCGCCACCAACGGCATCAGGTTGGCCTGGCGGCGGGCGCCGTTGTAGGTCGGCAGCACGACGCAGCGCGGGCCCGCCGGCACCGCCACCTGGGCGGTGCGTGCGTCCATCGCCTGCTTGAACCCGAGCAGCTCGGCGAGCGATTCGCTCTTGATGCGCAGCGCGATCAGGACCGCGCCGAGCTCGAGCTCGGGCACGCGGCCGTCGAGGATGTCGCCGAACAGCGTGGCGGCGGTGGCGGTGTCGAGCGCACGTGCGCCCTTGGCGCCCCGCCCGATTTCCTTGATGATTGGGCCGTATTTCATCGGAAGCAGCGTCCGGTCGGAAACCTCCCTCTTGAGGGAGATAATCGGGCACGGGAGAGGCGCAAGCTCTTCCGTGGTCTGTCGCCCGGTGAGGCTGGGCGTGGATTGAAACAAGCAAACATGGCGGCGATTATCGGTGCGATCGCGGCTTCGAGCCAGCGCAGCGCCGTCGGCGCCCAGAAAAATCTCAGCAAAGGGAGCGCGATGCGAATGGATGTCGGATTCATCGGACTGGGCCTGATGGGCCGCCCCATGGCCCTGAACCTGCTCAAGGCCGGCCACACGGTGCACGTCTGGAGCCGGCGGCGCGAGTCGATGCAGCCGCTGCTGGCGGCGGGGGCGGGCGATTGCGGCAGCGCGGCCGAGGTCGCGCGGCGCGCACCGGTGACGATCAGCATGGTGGCGGATGCGCCCGACGTCGAGGCGGTCACGCTCGGCGCCGGTGGTGTCGCCGAAGGTGCCGGCGCCGGCCACATCCACGTGGACATGAGCACGATCGCGCCCGCGGCGGCGCAGACGATCGGCGCCGGCCTGGCCGCGCGCGGCGTGACCCTGCTCGATGCGCCGGTGTCCGGTGGCGAGGTCGGCGCCATCGCCGCCGCGCTGACGATCATGGTCGGCGGCGATGCCGCCGCCTTCGAGCGCGTGAAGCCGCTGTTCGAGGCCATGGGCCGCTCGGTGACCCGCATCGGTGAGGCCGGCGCCGGCCAGGTGGCGAAGGCCTGCAACCAGATCCTGACCGGCGTCGGCGTCGCCGCGGTGGCCGAAGCGCTCAACTTCGCACGCAAGAGCGGCGTCGATGCCGGGCGCGTGCGCGAGGCCCTGCTCGGCGGCTTCGCCTATTCGCGCATCCTCGAGAACCACGGCCAGCGCATGCTCGAGCGCAACTTCACCCCCGGCTTCAAGGCCTGGATGCACCACAAGGACATGCGCATCGTCATGGAGGAGGCGCACCGGCTCGGCCTGGCGCTGCCCGCGGCGGCGGCGACGGCGCAGCTGTTCAACGCGATGCTCGGCAGCGGCCTGGGCGAGGACGACTCGGTGGCGATGCTGAAGCTGCTCGAGCGCATGAGCGGCATGGCGGACTGAGGAGACGACGATGAGCGAACGGAGCATCAGGGTCGGCTTCATCGGCCTCGGCGTCATGGGCGAACCGATGGCGCGCCACCTGCGCGCCGCCGGCCACGATCTTGCGCTGTGGGCGCGCCGGCCCGAATCGGCCGCGGCGCTCGCCGCCGAGGGCGTGCCGCTGTGCGCGACGCCGGCGGCGCTGGCCGCGCGCAGCGAGGTCGTCATCACCATCGTCACCGCCAGCGCCGACGTCGAGGCGCTCGCCTTCGGGCCGGATGGGCTCGGCGCCGGCTTCGCCCCCGGCGCCATCCACATCGACATGAGCACGATCGCGCCCGCCACCGCGCGCGCGCTCGCCGCCCGCTACGCCGAGCGCGGCATCGGCTGGCTCGACGCGCCGGTGTCGGGCGGGGCGCAGGGCGCACAGGAGGCGACGCTGGCGATCATGGCCGGCGGCGAGGCAGCGACGCTGGAGGCGGTGCGGCCGCTGCTCGCCGCGCTCGGGCGGCGCATCGTGCACATCGGCCCGGCCGGCGCCGGCCAGGTGGCCAAAGCCTGCAACCAGATGATCATGGTGTCGACGATCCAGGCCTGCGCCGAGGCGATGCGGCTCGCCGGCGCCCATGGCGTCGATCTCGCCGCGGTGCGCAGCGCGCTGCTCGGCGGCTCGGCCGGCTCGCGCGTGCTCGAGGTGATGGGCGAGCGCATGGTGCGGCGCGACTTCGCCGCCGGCATCGAGGCGCGCCTGCATCACAAGGACTTCGCCATCCTGATGGACGAGGCCGCGCGCCTGGGCGCGCCGCTGCCGGTCGCGGCGCAGGTGTGGCAGCAGCTCAATGCGCTGATGGCGCAGGGCTGGGGGCGGGACGACACCGCCAGCCTGCTGCGCGTGCTCGAAGGGCGCGATGCGTAGTGCCGCCGCGGCGCTGGCAGCGGCGCTGCTGGCGCAGGGCTGCGCGGTGGTGGCGGTGGCCGATGCGGTGGTGACGGTAGGGGTGACGGCGGCGAAGGTCGGCGCCAGCGTGGTCGAGACCACGGTGGACATCGCCGCGGCCGGCGTCGATGCGCTGGTCGGCGAGGATGACGACGAGGACGTCGAGGGCCGCGACGAGTAGCGAGACGAGCGGGGCGCCGACCGGGCCGAGACGGTGGAGCCAGAAGGGCCGGGCGTAAGCGAGGGGGAGAAGGGGCTGGCTGCCGACGGGGGACGGCGACTGACGGACCCGCCGCCCGGCCCCGTCTCTCCGCTTCACGACGCCAGGGGCCGCCCCTTCAGCCTTGGCTGCGCGGCCTGCCGTACCAGCGGAAACGCTCGATGACCTCGGCCATCTCCGCCTCCGACAGCAGCACCGGGGCGCCGAGCTGGCAGGTGCGCCAGTACTGCTCGCACAGGGTCTCGAGCTCGATCGCGAGCGCCAGCGCATGCGCCAGGTCGCGGCCGAACACGAGCATGCCGTGGTTGGCGAGCAGGCAGGCGTTGCGCGTGTGCAGCGCGGCAACCGCCGCGTCCGACAGCGCCTGGGTGCCGAAGGTGGCGTAGCGCGCGCAGCGCACCGTGCTGCCGCCGAAGCGCGCGATCATGTAGTGGAAGGGCGGGATTGCCGCGCGCTGGCAGGCGAGCGCGGTGGCAAAGGGGGCGTGCGCGTGCAGCACCGCGCCGGCGGCCGGGTAGGCGGCGTAGAGGTCGCGGTGCAGCTGCCATTCGGATGAAGGTGCGAGCGCGCCGTCGTGGTGGCCGTCGGCATGGACGACGACCATGTCGCCGGGCGTGCACGCCTCCACCGCCATGCCGCTCGGGGTGACGAGGAAGTCGCCCGCGGCGGCGAGGCGCACGCTGGCGTTGCCGGCGGTGCCGACGTTGAGGCGGGCGGCGCCCATCGCCCGCATGGTGTCGAGCAGGGCGGTGCGCAGGGCCGCGGGGGCGGTCGGCGGCTGGGCGTCGGCGTCCGGATGGGGATCAGTCATCGGGCATGCTCCGGGTAGAGGCGGGCGAGCTCGTCGGCGGGGGCGATGCCGCGCTCGGTGATGATGCCGGTGATGAAGCGCGCCGCGGTGACGTCGAAGGCGGGGTTCGCCACCCGCGTGTCGGCCGGCGCCAGGCGCAGGTCGGTGAGCGCGCCGTCGGCGTCGGTGCCGCGGATGCGGCAGACCTCGTCGGCGCCGCGGTCCTCGATCGGGATCGCGCCACCGTCGGCGCAGGCGAAATCCAGCGTCGAATGCGGCGCGGCGATGTAGAAGGGCACGCCGGCGGCGTGCGCGGCGAGCGCCTTCAGGCTGGTGCCGACCTTGTTCGCGGCGTCGCCGTTGGCGGCGACGCGGTCGGCGCCGGTGATGACGACATCCACGCGGCCCTCGGCCAGCAGCAGGCCGGCGGCGTTGTCGGCGATCAGGGTCAGCGCCACGCCGGCGGCGCGCAGCTCCCAGGCCGTCAGCAGGCCCTGGTTGCGCGGCCGCGTCTCGCTGACGATGACCTCGACGTCGATGCCATGCGCGCGCGCGGCATAGACCGGGGCGAGCGCGGTGCCGGCGCCGCAGGTCGCGAGCCAGCCGGCGTTGCAGTGCGTCATCACCCGCACCGGGCCGGCGCGGCGGGCGGCGATCGCCTCGAGCACGGTGAGGCCGTGGGCGCCGCTCGCCGCGCAGGTGGCGGCGTCGTCGTCGCGGATCGCCGCCGCTTCCGCCCAGGCCGCGTCGATGCGGGCGGCGGCGGGCAGCGGGCGCAGCACGCGCGCCATGCGCTCGAGCGCCCAGTGCAGGTTGACCGCGGTCGGGCGCGTCGCCGCCAGCGTCGCCAGCGCCTTGTCCAGCACCGCGTCGGCGCCGCCTTCGCGCACGAGCGCGATCGCGACGCCGAAGGCGGCGGTGGCGCCGATCAGCGGCGCGCCGCGCACGCGCATGACGCGGATCGCCTCGGCGACGTCGTCGAGCGTGCGCAGCGCGCGCGTCTCGCTGCGGAAGGGGAGCAGGGTCTGGTCGAGGATGACGAGGGATTCGGCCTCGCGGCGCAGGGTGGGGATGGGCTGGGTGAACATGTGCGGGTCTTGGTTCGTGAGGGGGCGTGGGGTGGGGGCTCGTGCCGGTCTGGTTGGGGCGCGAGCTCGGGCGCTGCGCAGCGCGGGGGCTCGCCGGGGCGAACCCGGGCGGTGCTCAGACGCGGCGCAGGCGTTCGCAGGCGGCGGCGAGCGTGGCCTCGTTCTTGGCGAAGCAGAAGCGGATCACGCGCTCGTCGCGACCGTCGGCGAAGAAGGCCGACAGCGGGATCGCGGCGACGCCGACCTCGCGCGTCAGGTATTCGCAGAAGGCCGTGTCGGGCAGCGCGGAAATCGCCTCGTAGCGGGCGAGCTGGAAATAGGTGCCGCGTGCGGGCAGCAGGGTGAAGCGCGAGCCGGCCAGCGCGTCGCGGAAGAAGTCGCGCTTGGCCTGGTAGAAGGCGGCCAGGCCGAGGTGGCGCGCCGGTTCGGCCAGGTAGTCGGCGAGCGCGAGCTGCACCGGGGTGTTCACGGTGAACACGTTGAACTGGTGCACCTTGCGGAACTCGGCCATCAGCGCGCGCGGCCCGAGCACGTAGCCGACCTTCCAGCCGGTGATGTGGTAGGTCTTGCCGAAGCTCGACACCACCAGGCTGCGCGCCGCCAGTTCCGGGTGGGCGGCACAGCTGGCGTGGGCGGCGCCGTCGAAGACGATGTGCTCGTAGACCTCGTCGGCGACGACGACGATGGCGGTGCCGCGGGTGAGTTCCGCGAGCTGGTCGAGGTCGTCGCGCTGCCATACCGTGGCGGTCGGGTTGTGCGGCGTGTTGATCATGATCAGGCGCGTGCGCGGCGTGATCGCCGCCGCCACCGCGGCCCAGTCGGGGCGGTAGTCGGGCGCCGCCAGGCGGAGGCGCACGACCGTGCCGCCGGCCAGTTCGATCGCCGGCGCGTAGGCGTCGTACACCGGCTCGAACACGATCGCCTCGTCGCCCGGATGCACCAGCGCGGTCACCGCGGTGAACAGCGCCTGCGTGGCGCCGGCGGTGATCGTGATCTCGGCCTCGACGTCGTAGACGGTGCCATACAGCGCCGCCACCTTCGCCGCCACTGCCTCGCGCAGGGCCAGGCAGCCCGCCAGCGGCGCGTACTGGTTGTGGCCGGCGCGCATCCAGTGCGCGACGCGCTCGAACAGGATGTCCTCGGCGTTGAAGTCGGGGAAGCCCTGCGACAGGTTGATGGCGCCGCATTCCTGGGCGAGGCGCGACATCACGGTGAAGATGGTCGTGCCGACGCCAGGCAGGCGCGACTCGACGGCAGCGGGAAAGGTGGGCATGGCGGTGCGCGCGAGGACGGGTCGAGCGGGCATTGTCGCAAAGAGTGGCGCGCCTCGCGACACCGCGGCGCGTGCCGGCAGGGCAGTTGCATGAACGATGGCAGGTGCCTGTCGGTCGGCTAACGGCGGCAGCCGCGAAAGCGACAGAGGAACGGGTCCCCGCGCCGTTGCCGCACTGCCCGATCGCGGCCGCCGCCGCTCCTGCGGCAGTTCGTGTGCTTGCCTTGGCGCGCCGGCCGGCGCGGGGCCGCGTGCTAGAATCGGCGCCTTCCCCACTGCCTGCGGCGACCCGGCTTCGCTCTCCCCACCGTGCGCAATCTGCTCATTTTCTTCCTTGTCCTGGCCGGGGTCTGGTGGGTGCGCCGCGCGCTGACGCGGCTCAAGGGCCCGCGCGGCAAGGGGGGCGAACAGCCGGCCGCGCCCGAGCGCATGCGCGAATGCAGCCACTGCGGGGTGAACGTGCCCGAATCCGAAGGCCTCGTCGAGGGCGACCGCTTCTACTGCTGCGACGCCCACCGCCGCGCCGGGCCGCGGGCCGGCTGACATGGCCGGCGCGCTGCCGGCCGGCGTCGACCCGCGCCGGGCCTCGCTTCGCTACTTCAACCTCTTCCGCCTGTTCCTCGCCGGCCTGTTCCTCGTCGCCGGGCGCGAGTTCGGCCTCGGCGGCGACGGCCCGCTCGTGTTCCGCGTCGTCGCGATCGCCTACCTCGGCGCGGTGCTCGCGCTCGGCTTTCCCGACGCGGCGCGCCGGCTCGGCATCGAGCGCGTCATCGTGCTGCAGGTGCTGGTCGATGTGCTGGCGCTGGCGGCGATCATGTGGGTCAGCGGCGGCTACCGCAGCGGCATGCCGGTGCTGATGATGGTGGTGCTCGCCGGCGCCGGGCTGGTGGCCGAGGGGCGCATGGTGCCCTTCTTCGCCGCGGTGGCGACGATCGCGGTGCTGATCGAGAACGCCTGGCGCCTGGCGGCGGGCGGGCAGCCGGTCGAGTTCCTGCAGGTGGGCATCTTCTGCGCCGGCTTCTTCGGCATCGCCTTCGTCGCCCGCCTGCTCGCGCTGCGCGCCCAGGCCAATGCCTCGCTCGCGCTCGAGCGCGGCGCGGCGCTCGCCAACCAGCAGGCGGTGAACGAGCGCATCATCCGCGACATGCAGGACGGCGTGATCGTTGCCGACGTTCTCGGCCGGGTGCGCCAGGCCAACCCCCAGGCGGCCGTGCTGCTGGGCGTGGATGGCGCCGGGCAGGGCGGACTCGAGGGGCGGGCGCTGGCCGCGATCGACGCCGCGTTCGGCGAGGTCCTGGCGCGGGGCGACGCCGAGCCTGGCCGCCTGCTGCGGCTCGGTCCGGGCGGCCGCCTGCTGCGCTGCCGCACCGTGGGCGGCGAGCCGGGCAGCGCGGCGGCGGGCGATACGCTGATCTACCTGACCGACTTCGAGGACGTGCAGCGCCAGATGCAGCAGCTCAAGCTCGCCGCGCTCGGCCGGCTCACCGCGAGCATGGCACACGAGATCCGCAACCCGCTGTCGGCGGTCACCCACGCGGCCGAGCTGCTGCGCGAGGAGAAGCGCGGCGAGATGCAGGGGCGGCTGGTGCGCATCATCAACGACAACGCGCGGCGCATCGAGCGCATGATCCGCGACGTGCTCGCGCTCGGGCGGCGCGAGCAGGCGCTGCCGGAGGCGCTGCCGCTGGCGGCCTTCGTTGCCGGCCTGATCGAGGAGCGCGTGTTCCGCGATGCGGCGGAGCAGGCGATCTACGTCGTCGACATCGAGCCGGCGCTCACCTTCGCCATCGATCGCGCCCATCTGCAGCAGATCCTCGACAACCTGCTGTCGAACGCGCGCCGCCATTGTTCCGGGCGGGCGGGGGCGATCCGCCTGCACGCCGAGGCGCTGGCCGGCGAGCGTGTCGTGCTGCATGTGGCGGACGACGGCCCCGGGCTCGATGCGGCGACGCGCACGCACCTGTTCGAGCCCTTCTTCACCACCCATGCCAAGGGTACCGGCCTGGGCCTCTACATCGCACGTGAGCTCGCCGAGGCCAACGACGCCACGCTCGAGCTCGGCGACGAGGGGCCAGGGGCCGATTTCCGCCTGACCGCCCGGAGCCGACCATGAGCTTCATCGAACGCCGCCGCCGCCCCGCCATCGACGTGCTGGTGGTGGACGACGAGGAGGACATCCGCGAACTGCTCGAACTGTCGCTGCTGCGCATGGGGCTGGGCGCCGACTGCGTCGGCAGCGTGCAGGCGGCGCGCGCGCTGCTCGACACCAAGCGCTACCGCCTGTGCCTGACCGACATGCGCCTGCCCGACGGCGACGGCCTGGAGCTGGTGGAGCACATCCAGGCGCGCATGCCGGGCCTGCCGGTGGCGCTCATCACCGCCTTCGGCAGCATCGAGACCGCGATCCGCGCGCTCAAGCTCGGCGCCTTCGACTTCGTCACCAAGCCGGTCGAGTTGAAGGCGCTGCGCGAACTCGTCACCCACGCCCTGAAGCTCGATCAGAAGCCCGTACCGGCCGGCGACGGCCGCGCGCTGATCGGCCGCTCGCCGGCGCTCGAGCAGCTGCGCGCGCAGGCCGGGAAGCTCGCCCGCAACCAGGCGCCGGTGTTCATCCACGGCGAGTCGGGCACCGGCAAGGAGGTCATCGCGCGCCTGATCCATTCGCTCGGCGCGCGTGCGGGCGGGCCCTTCGTGCCGGTCAACTGCGGCGCGATCTCGCCCGAGCTGATGGAGAGCGAGTTCTTCGGCCACCGCAAGGGCAGCTTCACCGGCGCCGGGGCGGACAAGGAAGGCCTGTTCCAGGCCGCCAGCGGCGGCACGCTGTTCCTCGACGAGGTCGGCGAGCTGCCGCTGGCGATGCAGGTCAAGCTGCTGCGCGCGATCCAGGAACGGGCGGTGCGCCCGGTGGGGGCGCATGCCGAGGAGACGGTGGACGTGCGCATCCTGTCGGCCTCGCACCAGGACCTGTCGCGCCTGGTCGCCGACGGCCGCTTCCGCCAGGATCTCTATTTCCGCATCAACGTCATCACGCTGCGGGTGCCGCCACTGCGCGAGCGCGTCGAGGACATCCCCGAGCTCGCGGCGCATATCCTCGAGCGCCTGGCCGAGCGCGAAGGTGGGGCGCCGCGCCGGCTGACCGCCGCCACGCTGCAGGCGCTGCAGCGCTACCCCTTCCCCGGCAACGTGCGCGAGCTCGAGAACATGCTCGAGCGCGCCTGCGCACTGTGCGACGGCGACGAGATCGATGCCGCGGACATCGACCTGCAGCCGCCGGATTTCGGTGCCGCAGAGCTGCAGGCCGGAGCACCTGCGTGCGTCGCCCCGGCCGGAGCCGGCGCGGTCGTCAACCCGGGCGGGGGGGCGGAAGGCGGCAACGAGCGCGCGCGCATGCAGCGGGCACTCGAGAAGGCGCGCTGGAACCAGGCGGCGGCGGCGCGCGCGCTCGGCCTGACCCTGCGTCAGCTGCGCTACCGGCTGCGCAAGTGGGGGCTGGACTGATGCCACGGCGAGGCGTGGCGCGCGGTCGCCACCGTTAGCCGGACGGCATGGTCGGCGCGCGCCCTGGAAATGACGGAATCGGGGGAGCGGAAAGATCGTGCCGAAATGGCGGAAATTCGGCGATTTTGTCGTCCCGGAGAGGGTTTTTCCGGCCTGATTGTGTGCATTTGTTCCTGGAGACTGCATTCCGCGTCTTCGTAGCATTGATGCAAGCCGGCTCGGCGTATCATCATATGGCGCATCACAAACAGGGGATCTCGATCATGTGCATGAGTGCTTCGTCCGTCTCGAAGGGTGGCTGGCGCATCGGCCTGCTGGTGCTGGCCGGGCTGCTCCTTTCCGCCTGCGCCACCTCCTTTCCGCCCGCGCCGGCCGCGGCGGCCGATGACGAATACAACTACGTGATCGGGCCGGGCGACAATGTCAATATCGTGGTGTGGCGTAATCCGGAGCTCTCGATGTCGGTGCCGGTGCGTCCGGACGGCAAGATCACCACGCCGCTGGTCGAGGATCTGCCCGCGATCGGCAAGGACGCCAGCACCCTGGCGCGAGATATCGAGAAGGAACTCGCCCGCTTCATCCGCGAGCCGGTCGTGACCGTCGTCGTCACCCAGTTCGTCGGCCCCTACAGCGAGCAGATCCGCGTCGTCGGCGAGGCGGCCGAGCCGCAGGTCCTGTCCTACAAGCAGAAGATGACCCTGCTCGACGTCATGATCGCCGTGGGCGGCATGACCGAGTTCGCCGACGGCAACGAGGCCACGATCCTGCGCACCGCCGAAGGCAACAAGCAGTACAGCGTCCGCATCCATGACCTGATCAAGGAGGGTGACGTCTCGGCCAACGTCGAGATGCGCCCGGGGGACGTGCTGATCATTCCGCAAAGCTGGTTCTGACGGGCCGTCGCCCGCCTTCTTCCACCAGGGGCCGCCAGCGCGCGTCGATGCTGCGCTGCGGTTCGAGGCCAGGAGTACGCACGCATGGAAGAGCTCGTTACACAGATTGTCGGTTACATGCGTGGCATGTGGCGCTTCCGCTGGTGGGGGCTCGCGCTGGCATGGGTCGTGGGCGCCGTCGGCGGCGTCATGATCTACCTGATGCCCGACAAGTACGAATCGAGTGCCCGCATCTACGTGGACACGCAGTCGGTGTTGCGGCCGCTGATGTCCGGGCTGGCGGTCCAGCCCAATGTCGACCAGCAGATCGCGATGCTCAGCCGCACGCTGATCAGCCGGCCGAACATGGAGAAGCTGATCACGATGGCCGATCTCGACCTCGACGTGCGCAGCCCGGAACAGCGCGAGGAACTGATCGTGTCGCTCAGCGGCGACCTGCAGATCGCCGCGGCCAACCGCAGCAACCTGTTCACGCTGACGTACTCCGACACCCGCCCGGACCGGGCCCAGCGCGTCGTGCAATCGCTGATGTCGCTGTTCGTCGAATCCGGCCTCGGCAACAAGCGCCAGGATTCGGATGCCGCGCGCCGCTTCATCGAGGAGCAGATCCGCAACTACGAGCAGAAGCTGACCGAGGCCGAGAACCGGATGAAGGAGTTCCGCCTGCGCAACATGGCGCTGCTCGGTGACAGCGGGCGCGACTACATCACCCAGATCGCGCAGATGGGCGCCCAGCTGCAGCAGGCGCAGCTCGAACTGCGCGAGGCCGAGAACGCGCGCGACGCAATGCAGCGCCAGCTGGTCGGCGAGGAGCCGGTGGTGCTGCCGCAGGTGCCGCCGGCCGCGAGCGTGTCCATGCCCGAGCTCGACGGCCGCATCGATACCCTCAAGCGCAACCTTGACGAACTGCTGCTGCGCTACACCGACCAGCACCCCGACGTCGTCGGCTCGCGCCGCGTCCTGGCAGACCTCGAGGCACAGAAGCGTGAGCAGGTCGCCGCGCTGCCGCAGGCCGGGGGTGGTTCGGCGTTCGACGCGCTGAACAACAACCCGGTGTTCCAGCAGATGAAGCTCGCGCTGGCCGAGTCCGAGTCGCGCGTGGCGGCGCTGCGCGCCCGTGTCGCGGAGTACGAACGCCGCCTCGCCCAATTGCATGATGCCGCCCGCATGGTGCCCGAGGTCGAGGCGGAGATGGCCCAGCTCAACCGCGATTACAACGTGCACAAGAGCAATTACGACAGCCTGGTCGAGCGGCGGGAGTCGGCCAACATGTCGGTCGAGATGAGCACCCAGTCCGGTATCGCCGACTTCCGCGTCATCGATCCGCCTTCGCTGCCGACCCAGCCCTCGGCGCCCAACCGCCTGCTGCTGGTGCCGCTGGCCGGTCTCGCGGGTCTGGCGGCGGGGTTCGCGCTGACCTTCCTCGTCAGCCAGCTGCGGCCCGCCTTCAGCGATGCGCGCTCGTTGCGCGAGGTCACCAGCCTGCCCGTGCTCGGCGCGGTGTCGATGCTGAACACGCCGACACGCACGAAGGCGAGGCGCCGCGGCCTGCTGGCCTTCGCCGGCGGTCTCGTCGCCTACGCGGGCGCGTTCGCCGCGGCCGGGGTGGCGCTCAAGCTGATTCAGGGATGACGGAGCACGACCATGAGCCTGATTGAAAAAGCCGCCCAGCGCCTCGATCTGTTGCGGCAGGCGTCCTCTGCCGAAGTGCCGACGGAGCCGCCCGCGTTCTCCGCTGCCGATGGAACGCAAAGTAGTGCCGGGGAGCGGCGCGGCGAGGAACCGCCGGACGCAGGGCCGCATTCGTCCGCCGTGCCGCGGGTGTCCATGGCGAGCACCAATCCGCCCGTCTCGCGCATGGTGCAGATCGACCTCCAGGTTCTTGCCCATGCCGGCATGGTGACCCCGGACCTGCCGCGCAGCGCCATCGCCGAGGAGTACCGCGTCATCAAGCGGCCGCTGTTGCGCAATGCGACGACGGCCGGGGTGGCGGCGATCGAGAGCGGCAACCTGATCATGGTCACCAGCGCGCTGCCGGGTGAAGGCAAGACCTTCAGCGCCATCAATCTGGCCATCAGCATGGCGATGGAGCTCGACTACCGGGTGCTGCTGGTCGACGCCGACGTGTCTCGCCCCTCGGTGCTGAAGACGCTCGGGCTGGCGCCGGAGCGCGGCCTGATGGACGTGCTCGCCGGGGATGTCACCGACCTCAGCGACGTGCTGCTGCGGACCAATATCGAGAAATTCTCGATCCTGGCGGCCGGCATGCCGCATCCGCGTGCCACCGAACTGCTCGCCTCGGAGAGCATGAACCGGCTGCTCGAGCAGATCGCCCACCGCTATGCCGACCGGATCATCGTGTTCGATTCACCACCGCTGCTGGTGACCACCGAGTCGCGCGTACTCGCCACCCACATGGGGCAGATCGTGCTCGTCGTCGAGGCCGAGCGCACCACCCACGCCACCGTGAAGCAGGCACTGGCCACGATCGAGGCCTGCCCGGTGAAGCTGATGGTGCTGAACAAGTCTCGACAGCGCGGGCCGGGCTCTTACTACGGATATGCATACGGTTATGGGTATGGAGACAAGGCGCGTGACGAAGCGGCCTGAGCGCGGGGCTGGCGCTCGCCCGTTGCTGCGCATGCTGCCGGCGCTTGTGCTGGCGGCGGCAGGGTCCTGTTTCGCGCAGACCGTGACGGTGACGCCAACCTTCGACACCAGCCTCACCTGGACCGACAACGCCGGCAGCGGTGGCGGCGGCGGCGCGCACGACTGGATCTTCGAGGCGGCGCCCGGCATCACCGTCGCGCGCGAGAGCGGTCGGCTCAACGGCAACCTCAACGCCCGCCTGCGCAATCTCGCTTACGCCAACGACAGCGACCGCAACACCTCCTTCCTGACCCTGCGCGGCGCGGGCGAGTTCGAGGCGGTCGAGCGGCTGCTGTTCATCGACGCCAGCGCCGGCATCACCCGCAGCAATCTGTCGGTGTTCACCGGGCGCAGCGCAAGCGACGAGCTCAACGTCGGCAAGGAAAGCGAAACCCGCATCTGGTCGATCACGCCGCGGCTGGAGTTCCAGCTCGGGCAGCAGGCGCGGGGCACGGTCAGCTATCTGAACCGCTGGATCGACTCGGGCAGCGCGGCGGGCCTCAACGACCAGTACCTGCAGCGCTTGAGCGCGCAGCTGGCCGACCCCACCGCGCTCGGACGCTTCGGCTGGGGGCTGGACTACGTCCGCAGCAATTCGAGCTGGAAGGAGGAAGACGTCAGCCGTGACCGCAATTCCGAGATCGGCCGCGCGACCCTGTTCATCAACCTGTCGCGCCAGCTGCGCCTGCGCGCCATCGCCGGCCGCGAGTCGAACGACTTTCAGAGCCGCGACGGCGACAGCAGCAGCGTGTACGGCGCCGGCGTCGACTGGAACCCCACCGAGCGCACCGAGCTCGCGGCCACGGTCGAGGATCGCATCTTCGGTCGCGGCTACGACGTGAGCCTGAGCCACCGCACGCGCCGCGCGACCTGGTTCGCATCGGCCTCGCGCGACATCAGCTCGACGGCCAACACGCTCGGCCAGGTGGCCTTCATCGAGCAGGACTGCTTCGAGCTGGTGACGGACCCGGACTTCCGTCCCGAAGTGACGGACCCGATCGAACGCGCGGGTTTTCTCGCCGAATGCCTCGAGTTCGCGACCTTGCGCACCAATTCGGATTTCGTCCAGCGCGCGCTCAGGGCCGGCGTGTCGGTGCGCGGCGTGCGCAACGTGCTGTCGTTTTCCGTCGTCCGCACCGACCGCCGGCGCCTCAGCGACCTCCTCGGCAGCCCGTTCCTGGGCGACTTCACCGAGTCCGACCGGATCCGCACGACGGCCGCCACGCTGGCGCTGGATCACCGCCTGAGCGGCCTGTCGTCCCTGACTGCGTCCCTGACCCGCTCCAACGCCGAGGCGCTGGATGCGGGCGGGAGCGAGACGCGGCGCCTGCTCGCCTCGATTGGCGTGACGACCCGGCTCGGGCCGCGCACGCAGGGCAGCCTGCGCTATCGCTACCAGCGTGCCGACGGGCGGGAGCGCGACTTCACCGAAAACGCCATCACCGCCTCGCTCGGCATGCGATTCTGACGGGAAGACCGATGTACGAATCCTACTTCCGGCTGCGCGGCAAGCCCTTCCAGCTCAACCCCGACCCGGCCTTCTTCTTCGGCAGCCGGGGGCACAAGCGGGCGATGGCCTATCTCGAATACGGCCTGCACCAGAGCGAGGGCTTCATCGTCATCACCGGCGAGATCGGCGCGGGCAAGACGACCATCGTGCGCAGCCTGCTCGAGCAGCTCGACCCGGCCAGAGTCGTCGCGGCGAACCTGGTCAGCACCCAGATCGACGCCAACGACATGCTGCGCATGGTCGCCGCCGCCTTCGGCGTGCCCAGCCGCAGCCTGGACAAGGCCGGCCTGCTGCTGGCGCTGGAGACCTTCCTCGTGTCGGTCGCGGCCGACGGCCGGCGCGCGCTGCTGATCGTGGACGAGGCACAGAACCTCTCGCCTGCGGCGGTGGAGGAGCTGCGCATGCTGTCCAACTTCCAGCTCGAGGACCACGCCCTGCTGCAGAGCTTCCTCGTCGGCCAGCCCGAGTTCCGCGACATCATGCAGAGCGGCGAGATGCAGCAGTTGCGCCAGCGCGTGATCGCCTCCTACCACCTGGGCCCGCTCGACGCGCAGGAGACCCGCGCCTACATCGAGCACCGTCTCGTGCGCGTCGGCTGGAACCGCGACCCGGATTTCGAGCCCGGCGCCTTCACCGTCATCTACGGCTTCACCGGCGGCATCCCGCGGCGCATCAACACGCTCTGCGACCGCCTGCTGCTGGGCGCCTACCTGGCCGAACGCCACACCATCTCCGAGGCCGACGTGCGCGAGGTGATCGAGGAACTCAAGGAAGAGTTCGCCGCCACCGGCGCGCGCCCGGTGCAGCAGGGCGCCTGCGCTTGCGCCCTGCCGCTCGACCAGCTCGCGCTCGAGCGCCTCCAGGTGCCGTCCGAACTCGCCGACCAGGTCGCCGGCATGGCGTCGAACTTCGACATGCAGCGCATCGAGGCGCGCCTGGCCGGGCTCGAGCACTCGGTGTCGGCGACGCTCGGCGTGCTCAACCAGCTGCTGCAGGCGGTGCGGCGCGACACCCCGAGCGGGGAGAAGACCCCATGACGCTGGCCGACACGGGCGCGGCGCCCGTCATCTGCGTTGTCGGCGCGCGCCCGAACTACATGAAGGTGGCGCCGATCATCCGCGCCTGCGCCGCGCTCAGCCCGCCGATCCGCACCCTGCTGGTGCACACCGGCCAGCATTACGACGCGGCGATGAAGGACCGCCTGTTCGCCGACCTCGACCTGCCCGCGCCGGAGGTGAACCTGGCGGTGGGGCCGGGTTCGCACGCGGTGCAGACCGCCGAAGTCATGAAGCGCTTCGAGCCGGTCCTCGACGAACATGGCGCGCGCGCGGTGCTGGTGGTGGGTGACGTCAATTCCACGCTTGCCTGCGCGCTGGTCGCGGCCAAGCGCCATGTCCCGGTGATCCATGTCGAGTCCGGCCTGCGCAGCAACGACCGGCGCATGCCCGAAGAGCTCAACCGCCTGCTCACCGATCAGCTCGCGGACGTGCTCTACACCACCGAGCGCAGCGCGCACGACAACCTCGCGCGCGAAGGCATCGCCGCCGAGCGCGCCGTGTTCGTCGGCAACGTCATGATCGACAGCCTGCGCGCCAGCCTGCCACGGGCGGTGCCGGCGGCCGAGCTGCTCGCCGCCGTCGGCATCGACCCGGCGCGCATCGCCGGCGGCTACGGCGTGGTCACGCTGCACCGGCCGTCGAACGTCGACCAGCCGCAGACGCTCGGCCCCATCCTCGACGCCCTGTGCCGGGTCAGCCGGCGCCTGCCGCTCGTCTTCGCCCTTCATCCGCGCACGCGCAACAGCCTCGAGCGCTTCGCGCTGCTCGACCGCCTCGATGCGCCCGGCTTCCTGATCCTGCCGCCACAGGGCTACCTGGAGATGCTCGGCCTGATGTCCGGCGCCCGCATGGTGCTGACCGACTCCGGCGGCATCCAGGAGGAGACCACCGCGCTCGGCGTGCCCTGCCTGACCATCCGCGAGAACACCGAACGCCCGATCACGGTGGAGCAGGGTACCAACACCGTGGTCGGCGTCGACCCACAGGCGATCGCCGATGCGGCCGAAGGCATCCTCGCCGGCGGCGGCAAGGCCGGCCGCGTGCCCGAGTTCTGGGACGGTCGCAGCGCCGAGCGCATCGCCGCGCACCTGCACGCATGGCTCGCCGCGCGCGACGGCGACCCGCCGGCGACGGAGGCGAGATGAGCACGCCCGGCACGCCCCCCATCATCAACGCCTTCACCTGCGACGTGGAGGACTACTTCCAGGTTTCGGCGCTGGCGCCGCACTTCCCGCGCAGCTGCTGGGACAGCGTGCCCTGCCGCATCGAGCGCAACGTCGACCGCATCCTCGAACTGCTCGACGGCCACCGCGCCCGCGGCACCTTCTTCGTCCTCGGCTGGGTGGCCGAGCGCTACCCGACCCTGGTGCGCCGCATCGCCGACGCCGGCCACGAGGTGGCGAGCCACGGCTACTGCCACGAGCGCGCCAGCGCGATGACCCCCGACGCGTTTACGGCCGACATCGCGCTCGCCAAGACCGTGCTGGAAGATGTCAGCGGAGGGCCGGTCACGGGCTACCGGGCGCCGAGCTTCTCGATCGGCGCGGGTAACCTGTGGGCGCACGACTGCATCGCCCGCGCCGGCTATCGTTACAGCTCCAGCGTCTATCCGGTGCGTCACGACCACTACGGGGTGCCCGACGCGCCCCGCTTCCCGTATCGGCTGGACAGCGGCCTGCTGGAGGTGCCGGTGACGACGGTGCGCTGGATGGGGCGCAACTGGCCGGCCGGTGGCGGCGGATATTTCCGCCTGCTTCCCTATGCGGTGTCGCGCTGGCAGATCGGCAGGGTCAACCGCGAGGAGGGGCGTTCGGCGATCTTCTATTTCCATCCGTGGGAGATCGATCCGGAACAGCCCCGCGTACGCGATGCGTCGATCAAGACGCGTTTCCGCCATTACGTGAATCTCGAACGTACCGAGCGCCGGTTGCACTGCCTGCTGCGCGATTTCGCGTGGGGACGCGCGGATCGCGTGTTCGCGGCGGACGCCTGATCGGGCGCGGAGCGAGCGCAAATGGACCGTTTGCCCTTGCTCGTGAAGCGGCTCGACGAGGCCGACCGCGTGCGCTGGGATGCGTTCGTGCAGGCCTGCCCCGAGGCGACCTTTTTCCACCTGTCGGCATGGCAGGACATCATCCGCAAGGTGTTTCGCCATCGCACGTATTTCCTGTTCGCCGAACGCGCGGGGGAAATCGTTGCCGTCCTGCCGCTCGCGGAGGTCCGCAGCCGGCTCTTCGGCCATGCGCTGACCTCGCTGCCGTTCTGCGTGTATGGCGGGATCGCCGCTGCGCAGGACGCCGGCGCGGCAGCGGTCGCCCGGCTCGAGGCCGAAGCCGAGGCGCTGGCCCGGGGGCTGGGCGTGCAGCATCTCGAATACCGCAATCTCGCGCCGCGCCATGCCGACTGGCCGCGGCAGACGCTCTATGTCACCTTCCGCAAGGCCATCCTTCCCGAGCTCGAGGACAACCTGCGCGCCATCCCGCGCAAGCAGCGGGCAATGGTGCGCAAGGGCATCAGGAACGGCCTGGTGAGCGAGATCGACGCCGGCGTCGAGCGCTTCTTCGCGCTCTATGCCGACAACGTGCTGCGCCACGGCACGCCGGCACTGCCGAAACGCTTCTTCGCCGAGCTCAAGGCCGCGTTCGGCCCGGCCTGCGAGGTCCTGACGGTCTGCGACGCCGCGGGCACGCCGCTTTCCAGCGTGCTCAGCTTCTACTTCCGCGACGAGGTCCTGCCTTACTACGCCGGCGACGACTTCGCCGCGCGCGATCTCGCCGCCAACGACTTCAAGTACTGGGAGCTGATGCGGCGCGCCTGCGCGCGCGGTTGCAAGGTGTTCGACTACGGCCGCAGCAAGGTCGGGACGGGGCCTTATGAGTTGAAGCGGAACTGGGGGTTCGAGCCCCGCCCGCTCGCGTACGAGTACCGTTTGTACAAGCGCGACGCGGTGCCGGAGAACAACCCGATGAATCCGAAATATCGCGCCTTCATCGCGCTGTGGCGGCGCCTGCCGCGGCGGGTGGCGAATGCGCTGGGTCCGCACATCGTGCGCAATCTGGGGTAGTGGCGGATGAAGCGCGATCTGGATTCGGGACACATCGTGACGGCGGGCGTCGCCGCAAATGCGGAGGGACATGCGCGCGCATTCATGCTCGTCGCGGTGACGATCGGTGTGGTCTTCGCGTGGGGCGTGGCCTGGTATTGGCCGACGGCGGCCGGGATCGTCCGTATCTGGCTGCATTCGGATACCTACGCTCACGGGCTGATCGTGCTGCCGGTGTTCGTCTGGCTGGTGTGGCGTGCGCGCGCGCGCATCGGCGGCCTGCTGCCGCAGCCCGTGCCGTGGATGGCGCTCCCGGTCGCGGCGGCGGGGCTGTTGTGGTTGCTCGGGACGATGGGGGGCGTGGCGGCGGCGGCGCATTTCGCGCTGCTGGCGATGATCGTCGCCGCCCTGGTCGGGGCGTTGGGCTGGCGGCTGTCGCGGATCCTGCTGTTCCCGTTCGCCTTCCTGATGCTGGCCGTGCCGATCGGCGATTTCCTGCTGCCGACCCTGATGAATCTCACGGCGACGTTCACCGTCCATGCGCTACGCTGGTCCGGAATCCCCGTGTACCGCGAAGGGCTGTATTTCGTGGTGCCGAACGGCAACTGGTCGGTGGTCGAGGCGTGCAGCGGGATCCGTTACCTGATCGCATCCGTGACCGTCGGGGCACTTTATGCGTACCTCACTTTCGCCACCCTCAGGCGACGGCTGTTGTTCATGGTGGCCGCGCTGGTGGTGCCGATCGTGGCGAACTGGATGCGCGCCTACATGATCGTCGTGCTGGGTTACCTGACGGACAACCGGCTTGCTGCGGGCGTCGATCATCTCATCTACGGGTGGGGATTCTTCGGCGTCGTGATCGTGCTGATGTTCTGGACCGCGAACCGGTGGCGCGAGCCGGCCCCGGCAGTTCCGTGCCGGGAGCCGGTGGCGGCGCCGGCCGGGCGGGTGAGCTGGGGCGGAGTCGTGCCGGTGCTGGCTGCGGTGGCGGTGTTTCCCTTCGCCGAGCGGGCGCTCGATCGCCCGGTCGGGGATTATGCGGTGAAGCTCGAGTTGCCCGCCCCGGCGCGCGGCTGGAGCGCCGAAGCGGAGGGCCGTCTCGCCTATCGCCCCCATTACGCCGGTGCGCGTGGCGCGGCCTTTGCCGCCTATCGCGCCTCGGACGGCGAACCGGTCGGCGTTTACGTCGCGTGGTATGCCGATCAGCGGGAAGGGCGGGAGATGGTCGCGTGGGGCAATGGTCTGGCCCCGCCCGGGTACGGCGCGGTCCGTGTCCTGGGCGAAACGGAGCACGTGACTGCGATCGGCCGTGTGCTCGGCGCCGAACTCCTCACGCCGCAGGGGCGGATGCGCGCATGGCGATGGTATCGGGTGGACGGGCGCGCGCTGACCGGCGATAGCGACGCGAAACTGCAACTCGCGTTCGCCCGCATCACCGGCCGGTCGGACGATTCCGCCGCGATCGTGCTCGTCACGCCGCTGGGTGACCGGCCGGAGGAAGCCGACGGGCGCCTCGACGGGTTCCTGCGGGCCCATGCGGCGGCCCTCGATGCGACGGTGGCGGCCCCGCCGCGGGGGGCTGCACGATGAGCGGCCGCAGCCTCGTGATGCACGTCGTCTATCGCTTCGACGTCGGGGGGCTGGAGAACGGTGTCGTCAATCTCATCAACCGCATGCCCGCGGACCGGTTCCGCCACGTCGTCGTCGCCCTCACGCAATGCGTACCGTCGTTCCGTGCGCGGATCGAACGGCCCGACACCCAATTCGTTTCCCTCGACAAGCCGCCCGGGCACGGCGTCCGCCTGTATCCGCGGCTGTATCGCCTGTTCCGCGAATACCGTCCGGCCATCGTGCATACGCGCAACCTCGCGGCGCTCGAGGCGGTGGTTCCGGCGGCGGCGGCCGGCGTTCCGGTGCGCGTGCATGGCGAACACGGCTGGGATGTTTTCGATCCGGCCGGTACGCGCACGACGTTCCGGCTGGTGCGGCGGCTCTACCGTCCCTTCGTCGGGCGCTATGTCGCGCTGTCGGGCCATATCGCGCAGTACCTCGCCGAGGCTGTCGGCGTGCCGGCGGCCCGTATCGAGCGCATCTGCAACGGCGTCGACACCGTGCGCTTCCGCCCGGCTGCCGGGGGGCGGCAGGCCCTTGACGGCGCGCCGCCCGTTCCCGCCGACGCGGTGCTGATCGGTACGGTCGGCCGGTTGCAGGCGGTCAAGGACCAGCCGATGCTCGTACGCGCGGTTTCCCATCTTGTCGCGCAGCGTGCGCGCGGAGCCGAGCGCCTGCGCCTCGCCATCGTCGGCGATGGACCGCTTCGCGACACCATCGCGTCCGAGGTGCGTGCCGGCGGGATCGGGGATCGGGTATGGCTGGCCGGCGAGCGGGCGGACGTGCCGGACGTGATGCGCAGCCTCGACGTGTTCGCGCTGCCGTCCCTCGGCGAAGGCATCTCGAACACGATCCTCGAGGCCATGGCGAGCGGCCTGCCGGTCGTGGCGACGGATGTCGGCGGCAATGCCGAACTGATCGACCCCGGCCGCACCGGTGCGCTGGCGGCTCCCGCGGATCACGTCGCGCTGGCCGATGCGCTGGCGCCTTACGTTGCGTACGGGGATGTGCGTCGGAGACACGGCGAGGCCGGCCGTCGGTGCGTCGAGGCCGGGTTCAGCCTGGATGGCATGGTCGATCGCTACGTGGCGCTCTACCAGCACATGATCGGTGCGGCGCTGCCGTCGCGCGACGTCGCCTGACCGGGGAGTGGCGCAATGTGTGGAATCGCCGGCCTCTTCGACCTCCGCGGCACCCGCGATTTCGACCGCGAACTCGTGCGCCGCATGAGCGACGTCCAGCACCACCGCGGACCGGACGAGGGCGGCTGCCACGTCGAACCGGGTGTCGCGCTCGCGCACCGGCGGCTGTCGATCATCGACCTGTCGGCCGGACAGCAGCCGCTCTTCAACGAGGACGGCTCGGTGGTCGTCGTCTTCAACGGCGAAATCTACAACTTCCAGGAACTCGTGCCGGAGCTCGAAGCGCTCGGGCATCGGTT
>JANJTU010000037.1 GCA_024710965.1 Thauera sp.
GACCTGCAGGCAGGCCGTCTTGAACACGGGCCGATGCTAGGGCGATAGCCTCCCTCCTCCGGTAAGCTGATGAAACCCTTGGTAAGCCGATGCAACCGTTGCGAGCAACACCCGGCACCGTGCGCCGTGCGGCCATCGCCTATAATTCCGGCCTTTCCAGCTCAAAAAAATGGATCAACCCCATGGGACATCGACTTTCGAAGATTTACACCCGCACCGGCGACGCCGGCACCACCGGACTGGGCGACGGCAAGCGCGTGTCGAAGAACAGCCTGCGCATCCACGCCCTCGGCGAGGTCGACGAGACCAACGCCCTGGTCGGCGTGCTGCTGTGCGAGGAGCTGCCCGACGAGGTGCGCACGCTGCTGACCGACGTCCAGCACGATCTGTTCGATCTCGGCGGCGAAGTGTGCATCCCGGGCATGAGCATGATCACCGCGAAGCAGGTCACCCAACTCGAAGAGGCACTCGACGGCTTCAACGACACCCTCGAGCCACTGAAGGACTTCATCCTGCCGGGCGGCACCCGCGCCGCCGCGCTCGCCCATCACGCCCGCACCGTGTGCCGTCGTGCCGAGCGCGCGCTGGTCGCGCTCGCGCTGGAGGAAGCGGTGAACGACGGCCCGCGCCAGTACCTGAACCGCCTCTCGGACCTGCTCTTCGTCCTCGGCCGCACGCTGAACCGTGCCGGCGGCCGCGGCGACGTGCTGTGGCAGAAGCGCAAGAACGCCTGAGCACGGCCAAACGGCGATCGGCCGCGCCGGGTGCACCAGCCGGGACCTGAGGGGCATCAAGGCGGCCGGACCGCTGCGGCGCGAGAATCGGCGTCCCGCCGTCGATCGGCGCATCGAGGACGAAGCCAACGTGAAGCTGCCCACCTTCTTTGAACAGGTACCGCGCCTGACGGTCCGCGACCCGCTCGCCGCATTCCTCGGCGCGGCCGAGGACGGCGTGCTCGAGTACGGCTACGAGGACGCCGTCAAGCTCGCCGGCCATTCCTGCCCCACGGTGGCCTCGGCCTGGGTGCTGGGCTGCCGCGCGCTCGCCGCGCTCTACCCGGACAGGCTGCCCGAGCGCGGCGGCGTGCGCATCGACTTCGCCAACCGGCTCGAGGACGGCGTCACCGGCGTCATCGCCAGCGTGCTGACCCTGCTCACCGGCGCAGCCCAGGAGGGCGGTTTCAAGGGCATCGGCGGCCGCTTCGTGCGCCGCGATCTGCAGCGCTTCGGCGCCGAACAGCCGCTCAGCCTGCGCTTCACCCGCCTCGACAACGGCGCGGCGATCGACGCCGTGGCCGAGTTGTCGGCCGTGCCGCCCGACCCTGCCATGCCCGCCCTGCTCGGTCGCTGCGCCCGCGGCGAAGCCGACGTCAGCGAGCAGGAAGAATTCGGCCATCTCTGGCAGGAGCGCGTCGCCCGCATCCTGCTGCAGCACTGGAGCGACGAGCGGGTGTTCACCCTCCGCCCTGCAGCACCGGCGGCCTGAGCCCCGCTGCCCAGCCAGACCAGGCGGGAGGTGGCGATGGCGACGCCGAGCGCGACTCTCCATGCGGCCGGGGGCGTGCATGACGCAGTGCGCCCCGGCGGGCAGCACCTGCGTCAGCGTGCGACCGCCGCCCGCACCGCCTCATCGGCGGACGGCTCGAACAACGGGATCTGCGCGCCGCCCGCCCCAGGCGCCTCCTCTTCGGCGAAGCGCACGCCCACGCCGAGCAGGCGCACCGGCCGGCGCCGGCGCGCCCAGGCTTCGTCGAGCAGCGCCAGCCATACGGCCTCTTCCGGCGCACTCGACAGGCATTCCGCCGTGGTCTGGCTGAAGTCGGCGAACTTCACCTTCACCACCGCCTTGTGCACCGGCCGCGCCTCGCGCGCGCGCTCGAAACGCTGGCGGAACTCGCCGATGAGTTCGGCCAGGGCGGCGCGGCAGGCGCCGAGATCGGCCAGATCGGTGACGTAGGTCGTTTCCACCGATAGCGATTTGCGGATGCGGTCGGGGCACACCGGGCGCTCGTCGATGCCGCGACACAGCCGGTGCAGCGACGCGCCGAAGCTGCCGAACTCGCGCGTGAGCTCGGCCATCGACCAGGCGCGCAGGTCGCCGCAGGTGTCCACACCGAGGCGCCTGAGCTTGGCCGCGGTGACCTTGCCGACGCCGAAGAGCTTCTTCACCGGCAGCGCGGCGACGAAGGCATCCACCTCCTGCGGCCGCACGACGAACTGGCCGTCGGGCTTGTTCCAGTCGCTCGCCACCTTGGCGATGAACTTGTTCGGCGCGATCCCGGCCGAGGCCGTGATGCCCACCTCGTCGCGGATGCGGGCGCGGATCTCCTGCGCCATCAGCGTCGCCGAGCCCTGGCAGCGGTCGACGCCGCTGACGTCGAGATAGGCCTCGTCGAGCGACAGCGGCTCCACGAGCGGCGTGTAGTCGCGGTAGATGGCCAGGATGCGGCGCGAGGCGGCACGATAGCGCTCGAAGTCGGGCGGCAGCAGGATCAACTGCGGGCAGAGCTGTTGCGCGCGTGCGGTCGGCATCGCCGAATGCACGCCGAAGGCACGCGCCTCGTAGTTGCAGGTGGCGATCACGCCCCGCGTCTCCGCCCGCCCGCCCACGGCCAACGGCCGGCCGCGCAGCGAAGGCTCGTCGCGCATCTCGACCGCGGCGTAAAAGCAGTCGCAGTCGCAGTGGATGATCTTGCGCACCCCGGCCACCGATCGCTTGCCGGCCTTCAGCTCCGCGCGCGCAGTCGCTCAGCGAAGGCGACCACGGCGTCGGGCGTCGCCGACAACGGCCGCCCTGCGGTCGCGGCCACGCGCAGCAGCTGGGCGACCACGTTCTCGAGCGGCAGGCTGACACCGAAGTACAGCGGCTGGCCCGCCCGAAAGATTGCCAGGGTCGGAAAGCTCTCGACCTCGACCTCGCCAACCAGTTCGGCATCGTCCTCGATATCCACCCAGCTGAAGGCGATCTGCGGGTGAGCGGCGCGCAGGCGCTCGAGCACGGGACGAAACTCGCGGCAGGTGCCGCACCATTCGGCACAGAACACGACCACGGCCAGCGCGTCGCCGGCGGGCGGGACGCCGGCCGGCGATGCGCTCGGGCAAGAAAGGGAAGACATTGTCACGACACACAGAAGATCATCCAGCGCCAAGCTTGGACGAAATCCCGACGCGCGCCTAGCCTGCAGGCGCGCATCCTGCCGGACCGATCGCGCGCGCACCTCGCCACGGACGCGAGCTGCATGCCTCGGCCCTCAGCCGCGACTGGCCAGCGCCTGGCCGGCCAATTCGCGGGCGATGCCCTGCCAGTGCCAGCGCACCTGGTGGTCGGCGCAGGCGCACAGCAGGTGCAGCAGCATGCGGCCGGCGCGCGAGTCGGCGCAGCGCACGGTAACGCGCACCTGCAGGTGCAGCCAGGCTTCGCGGGCCGGGCGGCGGAGGGCGGGGGTCTTCTGGATCGACTGGGCGTTCATTTCGGTTCTCCTCCGGTGCGTGGGCCGGGATTCGATCGATCCCGTGCCGGCACTCGGCGGACACCGAGCAGGCTGCGTGCCAGCCCGACGCCTGGCGCCGGGACGCGCTCGCAAGCGCCTGTATATACACACCATTCACACAACCACCGATCCGGGGCGGGCGCGGCCGGCCGGGCGCCCTGTTGTGCGCCACCCAACATCGCCGCGAATTGCGTTCGCTGCACCCCACCACACGGGGCCGCCGCGGCGCCCCCGTCAGCCCGGCCGCAGGGCCGCAGCCTGCCAATTTCTATTTGTTTTTCCGCGACTTGCGCGCGCCACGCGGCATCACGGACAGCCCTGGCACGCTCTCTGCTGTAGGAGCAGCGAGCGCGAATTCGAGCTCGATCCAAACCCACCCCACAGTCGATTCAAGGAGATACCACCATGCAAACCCTCGCCATCCGTGACCTGCCCGTCATCGAAACCCTCGAGCGCAAGGCCATGTGCGCCGTGCGCGGCGGCATGCACCGCCGCGGCTACGACTTTTCCTGGAGCTCGGTCTATGCGCCGGTCCATTCGGAGAAGAAGACGCTCGACGCCTCCCAGTTCATCGGCCAGGAGCAGTTCGTCAGCGTCAATAACGGCGTCAATATGGCGTTCGCCGATCACATCCGCGCCAACGTCAATCCGCACCAGTCCGCCAACAACACGATCAATCAGTTCTGATCGCCCCCCGGCTCCCCCCCTCTTCCCCCTTTCAGGAGTACACGCCATGCAAACCCTCATCCTCCGTGACCTGCCCGTCACCGAAACCCTCGACCGCAAAGCCATGGGCGCCGTGCGCGGCGGCATGCACCGCCGCCCCTCCGGCTACGACTTCTCCTGGAGCTCGGTCTATGCGCCGGTCAGCACGGTGTCGAAGAAGCTCACCGCCGACCAGTTCATCGGCCAGTCCCAGTTCGTCGATGTCAAGAACGGGGTCAATGCGGCTTTCGTCGATCACGTCAATGCGAACGTCAATCCGCATCAGTCCGCCAACAACACGATCAATCAGTTCTGAGGCCGGCCACCGCGGCGGCAGGGCCGCTGTCTGCCCCGCCGCCGCGCTGCCAGGCCACGAAAGGAGCGTTTCATGTCCGCCATCCTCATCCGCGATCTCGCCCACAGCAGCGCCCTCGACCGTCGGGCCATGGCCACCGTGCGCGGGGGCAATGACCGCTTGAAGGCCCTGGGCCAGCTCGCCAACGTCAACGTCAACGTCGGCGTCGCCCAGGAGATCTTCCAGTTCCAGAACGTCGAGGTCGCCGCCTTCAACAACGTCAACATCATCGGGGCCGAGCTCGGCCCCGTGCACCTGAACGTCAGCCCCAGGCAGTGGGCGCGCACCACCGCCGTGCTGTAGCCCGGCCCCGTCACGCAGGGCATCCGCGCTGCGTGACGGGGGCATCGGCAGCACGCGTGGTCTATAGTTTTTTCATGCCACCGGAGCCAAGCGGTCCGGCGTGGGTCCGGCGCGGAGCGACACCGCCCGCCCCCGCCAGCGCGGTAAGCGTGCGCGGCGCACCGCAAGGAAGGCTCCCTGGAGACAGATCATGGCACTCATCGCGATTTCCGACCTGCAGACCAGCCGCCCCCTGGACCGGCAGGCCATGCAGACCATCCGCGGCGGCGCCGCGCCCTGGGTCTATGGCTGGATCCGGCCTTACGCGCCCGATACGCCGCGCTTCGGCCCGACGGTCAATTTCTATCAGATCAGCAACACCATCATTGCCGATCAGGTAATCAACCAGTTCCAGACGGTGGATGTGCGCAACACCGGGGCGAACGCGAGCATCAACGTCAATGCGGTGGAGCACGCGACAAACTTCGGCGTCGGCGTTCCCGGCCACGGCGGAGCTGTCCCGGGCTGAGCCGGGCACGCCCATGACCGCCCCGGTCCTGCTCCAGTGGACATCGGCCTCGCGCACGGACGTGGGTTTGGTCCGGGAGCGCAACGAGGACGCCGTGCTCGACCAGCCGGAGCGCGGCCTGTGGGCCGTGGCCGACGGCATGGGCGGCCATGCCGTCGGAGACTACGCGAGCCGCACCGTGGTGGAAGCGCTCGCCAGCCTGCCGCCACCGCAGAACCTGGAGAGCTACGTGGCGGCCGCGCAGCAGCGCCTGCAGATTGCCAACCAACAGATCCAGACCGAAGCGGCGAACCGTCACGTGCACCGCATCGGCAGCACCGTCGCCCTTCTGCTCGCGTGCCAGGGCGGCTGCGCCTGCCTGTGGGCGGGGGACAGCCGGATCTACCTGCTGCGCGACGGACAGATGCGCCAGCTCACGCGCGACCACAGCCAGGCCGAGGAGCTGCGCGCCCAGGGCCTCGCCGTCACCGACGACGACGTTCCGCAGCTTGCGCGCAACACCATCACGCGCGCGGTGGGCGCTGCCGCCGCGCTGAAGATCGACGAGGAAACGCTCGCGGTGCACGACGGCGACGTCTTCCTGCTGTGCAGCGATGGCCTGAGCAATCTCGTCACCCCGGCCGACATGGCCGGCGCGCTGATGCGCGGCAGCTGCCGGGTGGCGGTGGAAACGCTGGTGGATCTGGCGCTGGCGCGCGGCGGGCGCGACAACATCTCGGCCGTGGTGGCGCGCGCGGAAGACCTCTACAACTCGGACAAGACCCTGCTCAATCCCGCGCTCTGAGCGTGCGCCAGGGGTTTGCCTCGCCGCCTCCGGCGCGCTCGGCGGCCAGGCACGCCTCGCCGCGCAGCACTTTTCGGCCCGGGAAGCGGCCTCACCCCGCCTTGGAAGGCGGCGCTTCGCGGTGGCGAAAGGCCTTGGCCTGGATGCCGTGCTTCTTCAGCAGCACCTGCAGGTGGGAGCGGTTCATGTCGATGCGCCGCGCAAGCTCCGCGACGGTGCCGCCCGCTTCCTGCAAGCCGCGTTCGAGGAAGGCGCGCTCGGCCTCGTCGCTCGCGGCGCGCTTGGCTTCGCCCAGCGATGCGGGCGACGCGGCCTCGCCCGCATCCGCCTTGCCGCGCAGGGCGGCGAGGGCGGGGCGGATGTCTTCGGGCAGATGTTCCAGGTCCGCCGTCTCCCCGGCCAGGCAGGAAATGCGGTAGATGAGGTTGCGCAGCTCGCGGATGTTGCCCGGGTAGGCATAGTCGAGCAGGAAGCGCCGGAGGCGGGGCGTCATCTTCACCGGCCGGCGCTTGAGCATCTCCGCCGCCTCGTCGCCGAAATAGGCGAACAGCAGCGGGATCTCGTCCTTGCGCTCGCGCAGCGGCGGCAGGGTGAGGTGGATCACCGACAGGCGGAAGAACAGATCCTCGCGGAACCTGCCTTCCACGGAGAGCTTGCGCAGGTTGCGGTTGGTCGCGGCGACGACGCGGGCATCGACGGCAATGGGCTCGTCGGAGCCGACGCGCTGGATCTCGTGCGCTTCGAGCACGCGCAGCAGCTTCACCTGGCCGGAGAGCGGCAGCTCGCCGATCTCGTCGAGGAAGATGGTGCCGGTGTGGGCGCTCTCGAACTTGCCCTTGCGGTCGCTCGCGGCGCCGGTGAAGGCGCCCTTCTTGTGGCCGAAGAGTTCCGATTCGAGCAGGTTGTCCGGAATCGCGCCGCAGTTCACCGAGATGAAGGGGCGCTCGGCGCGCGCGCCGTTGGCGTGGATGACCTTGGCCATGAGCTCCTTGCCAGTGCCGCTCTCGCCGTCGATGAGCACCGACAGGTCGGTGGGCGCCGCCTTCTCGGCCATCTCGAGGGCGGCGAGCAGGCGCGGGTTGTCGCCGAAGGCGCCCTCGAAGATGAAGCTGCGGTCCAGCAGGGCCTGGCGGCGCTCGCCCGGCGAGCGGTCCGCCGGCACCGGCTCGGTGGCGGCGGCCTGCACGAAGCGCTCCTTGTGCGACAGGTTCAACACTTCATCGCGCAAGGCGTTGGCCTGGCGCAGCAGCTTCTCGATGTCGGCGCGTTCGAGCCGGGAGGCCCAGCGCAGTGTCGAGCGCAGGATCTCGATCTTTTCGATCAGCCCCGCATAGGAGATGGCCGAACTGCTGCTGCCCGGAATCTGGTTGAAGAGCTTCATGCCGCCGCCAGCTGCTTCTGGATGAGCTGGAAATACATGCCCTGGCGCTCGAGCAGTTCCTCGTGGCGGCCCTGCTCGACGATGGCGCCTTCATAGAGCACGACGATCTTGTCCGCGCGCATGATGGTCGACAGGCGGTGGGCGATGATCACCGCGGTGCGCCCGCGCAGGATCTCCTGCATGTTGCCGATGATGTTGCTCTCGGACTGGGTGTCGAGCGCCGAGGTGGCCTCGTCGAAGACCAGCAGGCGCGGGTCGTGGTAGAGCGCGCGGGCGATGCACAGGCGCTGGATCTGCCCGCCGGAAAGCCCCACGCCGCGCTCGCCGACCACCTGCTCGTAGCCCAGCGGCATCTTGCTGATGAAGGCGTGGGCATCGGCCATCTTGGCGACGTCCTCGATGCGCCGGCGGTCCGGGCTCTCGTCCCCGCTGGCGATGTTCTCCGCGATGGTGCCGGAGAAGAGCAGGTTCGACTGCATCACATAGCCCACCTGGGCGCGGTAGTAGGTCTTGTCGATCGCGCTCATGTCGTAGCCGTCGACGATGATCCGCCCCTCCGAGGGCGGATAGAAGCCCACCAGCAGCTTCGCGAGCGTCGTCTTGCCCGAGCCGCTGCGCCCCACCACGGCCACCAGTTCGCCGGGGCGGATGTCCAGATTGATGTTCTCCAGCACGTAGGGCGTCTCGTTGCCGCCGTAGCGGAAATACACGCCCTCGAAGCGGATCTCGCCCTGGAGGTCGGGCAGCACGACGCGCGAGGCGAGCTCCTCGGGCTTTTGTTCCGGCGCCATGTCCAGCACGTCGCCCAGGCGCTCCATGGAGACGGCCGCATCATTGACGAGGCTCCACAGCCCGACCAGGCCCATCAGCGGCGCCAGCACGCTGCCCATCAGCGCGTTGAAGGCGATCAGCTGGCCGATGGTGAGCTCCTGGGCGAGCACCAGCGAGGCGCCCACCCACAGGATGGCGATGGTGGTGGCGGCGTTCAGCAACTGGCTCGCCAGCCCGACCAGGATGTGAAAGCTCGCCGCGCGATACTGCACGTCGAGGGCCTTGGCGTACTTCTTCTCCCATTTCAGGCGCACCGCCCGTTCGATGCCCATGCCCTTGACCGTCTCGATCCCGCCCAGGGTCTCCATCAGCATGGCACTGGCGTCGGTGCCGGTGGAGAACACGTCACGCGCGTAGTTCTTGAGCCTGGGCGTGACCAGCACGGTGAGCGCCATGATCGGGACGACGAAGCCGATCAGCACCAGGGTCAGCGTGACGTTGTACAGGAACATGATGGTGAAGTAGATGAACACCATCAGCAGGTTCAGCACCGTGGTGACCGTGGATTCGGTCAGGAAGGCGCGGATGGTCTGGTTCTCCTGGAAGCGCGCGAAGACATCGCCGCTCTTGCGCTTGGCGAAGAAGGAAAAGGGCAGCGACAGCGTGTGCTTGAAGAACTGCGACATCATGGCGAAATCGAGGTTGCGCACCATGAAGTTCGCCAGATAGGCGCGCAGCGTGGCCATGAGCTGGGTGAACACGCTGGAGATGATGAGCCCCACGATCAGCAGATGCAGCAGGCTGACGTTCTGGTGCACGATCACGCCGTCCAGGATGTTCTGGATGATGAGCGGCGGCACCACGCCCAGTACCTGGATCACGAAGGTGGCGAGAAAGAGGTTGGCGAGGATCTTCTTGTACGGCCGCAGATAGCCCACGAAGCGGATCCATGGCGAGCGCGAGGCCGCGAGCTGCACCATGTCCGGCCCGGGCGCGAACACCAGGCAGGTGCCGCTCCAGCCGCGCTCGAACTCCTCCACGCGCATCTTGCGAAAGCCCATCGCGGGGTCGGCCACCCAGACCTGCTCTTTCGAGATGCCGTACACCACCACGTAGTGGTAGCCCTCCCAGTGCACGATGAAGGGCAGCTCGAAGCCCAGCAGCGAGTCGAAGGTGCACTGCACGCCGCGCGTGATGAAGCCGAGCGCTTCGCCCGCCCGCGCCAGGCTGTCGAGGGTCGCGCCCTCGGTGGTGACGTTGGCGAGCTCGCGCAGCTTCCCGAGCGTCATCGGGATCTTGTGGTGCCGGCAGAGCATGGCCAGGCAGGCCGCGCCGCAGTCCATCTCCTCGGCCTGCTCGACCAGGGCGAAGTGGCGGATCAGCTTCTCGCCGCGCTCGGCGCGCGAGGCCAGATCGAGGATCACCGGGCGCTTGCGGCGCTCGGCGAGCTTCTTCTGGCGCTGCAGCTCGCGCTCGACGAAGCGGATGCGCTCCTCGAGCGCCTCGCGCAGCTTGGGGTTGCGCTCCACGAGCGCGTGCAGCGTCCGTTCCGGGATGACCAGCAGCGTCGTGTCCACGTTGGCGATCACCGTCGCGGCCTGCTCCTGGCGCATCAGGCAGGCCTTCTCGCCGAAGATCTCGCCCTGGCGCAGCGTCGCGAGGGGGTACTCGGCGCCTTCCTCGCTGCGCACCACGCGCACCTCACCGTGGCGGACCACATACAGGCGGCGGTCCTCCCGCCCGTCCTGGGTGAGGATCTCGCGCCCGGCCGCCACGCGCTTGACGCCCACGCTGCGCACCAGTTCTTCCAGCTCTGCCTTGCTCACCTTGCGGCCCAGGTCGAAGAGCCGGGTCACGAAGCCGCCCGCCGAGCTGATCGCGACGAAGCTGGTCACGAAGGCTTGCGCGGCCGGGTTCTGCGCGAGGATGGGCTCGATGGCCTCGCGCGGGATGTAGTAGAGCTCGGTCTTGCCCGAGGCGCGCACCGCGGCTTCCTGCCGGTAGTCGCGCAGCATGGCCATCTCGGCCACCACCTCGCGCTCCTTGCGCACCCCCATGCTGATTTCCTTGCCACCCTCCTCGACGAAGAGGCGCACCGAGCCCGCGCGGATCACCAACAGGCCGTCGGCCGGCTCGCCGGCGTTGCACACCGTGTCGCCGAAGGCGTAGAAGCGCTGCTCGATGCGGGGCGCCAGGCGTTCGAGCTCGTCGGGCGTGAAGGCCGAGAGGATCTCCACCGAGGCCAGGAACTCGGCGCGGGCTTGCAGGTCGGGGGCCGCATCCATCCGCGTCGCGCCCCGTCAGAGGGTCTCGATGATGTGTTCCTGCGCCTTCGCCGCGAGCCACTCCTCGCGCAGCAGGCGCCGGATCTCGGCCGCGGTGTCCTCGTCCAGCGCGGCCGGATGCCTGGCATTCACGGTGAAGATCTCGAAGAAGGCCCCGTCCGGCGAGGGGAAGGGCCCCAGCAGTTCGCCCTCGGCCGCGTTGAAGACGCGCGCCTCCACCTCCGTCTTGAGTGCGCCGCGCAGCACCTTGCCGATGAGCCCGCCGGCCTCGCGCGTGTCGGCGATGGAATGCTCGCGCGCCATGTCGGCGAAGACTTCGGGATCGTCCTCGAGGAAGGCGATCAGTTCCCTCGCCTTGCCTTCCGAGTCCACCACGATGTGGCTCACCTCGATGCTGTCGAAGCGCGGCGAATTGAGTTTGAAGTAGGCTTCCACGGCCGCCTGGCTCGCCACCTCGGCCATCACCTTCTCCTCGTAGAGGCCCTCCGTGATGAAGACCTCGAACTCGTCCAGGCTGATGTCCAGGGCATCGAGATAGTTGTTCATGTCGGCCGCGCGGTGCAGCCCCTGTACACGGCGAAACTGGTCCGCGCGGTCCTGGATCTCCTCGGCGGAAAGGCGGATGCCCTGCTTCCTCGCCGCATGCACCGCGAGCTTGTCGCGCACCAGCTCCTCCATCAGGCCCTCGAAGCGCCCGGAGAGCTTCCAGATGCGCACGCATTCCTCGATCTCGATCGTCTCGTCGTCGATGCGCACAATCGGCTTCATGTGGTGTCCTCCTGCTGGATGCCTGCCATCACCCGCCCACCTGGCGGAAGGGGTCGAGCGCGAGGTCGATCACGCGCCGCTCGCGCACGGCGATTTCCGCCGTGGCCGTCATGCCGTAGCGCAAGGGGTAGTCCTGCCCCCCCACCGTGTAGTGATCCCGGGCGAGGCTCACGCGTGCATCGAACACCGGCTGGCGGGCCTCGCCCGAGGCTTTGGTGGTCGGCGAGATGAACTCGACCGTGCCGTCGATGACCCCGTAGCGCTGGTAGGGAAAGGCGCTGAACTTGAGCTTCACGGCCAGCCCCTCGCGCACGAAGCCGCGGTCGCGTTCGGCAAGCTCCATCTTCACCACGGAGCGCGCGCCCTTCGGCGCGATGCCGGCGAGCGGCGCGTTGGCGGCGACCTTGTCGCCCGGCTGGGTGGAGCTCACATCCGTGATCACGCCATCGACGGGCGCCACGATGAGCAGGAAGTTGTCCTGATCGATGTTCTCGAACTGGATGCGCGCCGCCGCGTTGGCCGCCAGGCGCGCCGACTGCAGCTTGAGGCGCACCCTGTCTTCCTCGGTGGCGGCCTCGCGCGTGGCCGCGTCGTACTGCAGGCGCAGCTGCACCAGCTCCTGGTTGGCGCGCTCGAGTTCGGCGCCCGCGCGGGACGACTCCTGGCTGAGCGCCGCCGTGAGTTCGCCGAGCCGCGCTTCGGCCACGCGGAAGGCGCTCTCGGAGGCGAGATATTCGTTGCGCTTGGTCTCGACCTGCAGCTGCGACACCCCGCCCCCGCCAGGCAGCGCGAACAGGCGCTGGTACCTGGCGAATTCCTCGCGCGCCACCTCGCGCTCACGGCGCGCGCTGTCGAGCGCCGTGCGCGCCTGCTGCAGTTGCGCGCGCTGGCCTTCGGCGAGCTGCGCCATGCCTTCCGAGGCGCGCTTCTCGTAGAGCCGCATGGCCACTTCCAGCTGCTCCTTGAGCGCGGCCACACGCCGCTCGAGCAGGGCCTTGCGCACCGGGAACTCCTTCCAGTCGCGCTCGGCGTCCTGCAGCCTGAGCTGGGTTTCGAGCGCGTTGGTGGCAGCCTCCACCGCCCCGCGGGCGTTCAGGCGCGCGAGCACGTCGCCCTTCGAGACGGGCTGGCCGGCCTCCATGTAGATGTCGATGAGTTCGCCGTCGATGGGCGCGTAGATGCGCCGCACGTCCGATTCCGGCGCCAGCACGCCCGGCGCGACCACGATCACGTCCGCGCGGCCGACGAAGGACCACACCAGCGCGCACACCACCAGCCCCACCATGGTGAGGATGAGTGCCTGGGAGAAGCGCCAGGGCTCGGCCGCCAGGATGGCGATGCCCTCGGCGCTGTGATCCTCCAGCGCCTCGGTGAGCGGCGTCATCGCGCGCTCATCGTCCTTCATCGCTCCGCCCTCCGCTGAGTGCCAGCCTGGCCTGCAACACGTCGGCCGTCGGAACGCCGGAAAGTTCCGGCAGCGCGCGGTGCGGCTCGAGCGCCTCCGGGGCCGGGAGCCGGCTCGCGCCCAGCCGTTCGGCCGCCTCGCGGAACGCCGGCGTGGCAAAGCGTTCGCCCTCGAAGCGCGCCGCCAGGGCGGCCCGGCTGCCGCTGCGTGTGTCGCGCTCGAGCGCGAGGTAGCGGGCGAGGTCGGCGCGCAGCGCCTCCATGCCGGCGAGGCGCGGATACTTCTGTGCGTACTCGTCGAACACCGCCTCCAGCGCCGCCGCCTCGTTGTCGTCGAGCCGGGCCCGGATGGTCCCCTTCAGGCGCTCGATGGCGCTGCGGTAGAGCGCATCGTCGCTTTCGAGCTTGCGCAGGCGGGAAAGCGCCTGCGCGTAGAGATCCCGGAAGGCCGGCACGAAGGTGGAGAGGCGGGTGAAGGCACGCTGACGCGCGCCGGGGTCCTCCTTCCAGCGGCGGATCAGGGCGCCCAGCGCATCGTCCGCGGCGTAGATCGGCACGGGGGCCTCGAGCCCGCCGCGTTCGGCCACGAAGCGCTGCAGGTCGCCGATCGCCGCCAGCGCACCGATGAGGCCCTGCGCATCCGGGTTGGGCAGCGCCTGCGCCTGCATGCTCGCCAGCACCTCGCCGGCGCGGTCGAAGCGGCCGGCGTCGAGCGCGGCCATCCATGCCGGCACTTCCGCGCGCATCAGCGCTTCGGTCCCGAGCGCGCGCACGGCCGCGTCCTCCGGGTGGCGGGCGAGATAGGCGTGGGCCTCGGCCGCGGCGGCCGCGAACTCGCCGCGGGCGAGCAGATCGGTCATGTCGCGCTGCGGCGCGCCGGCAAGATACGCCCACACCACGAGGGCGCCCAGCGCGGCCACGCCGACGGCGGCCCAGCGCCGCCCGCGGCGCACCGCCCGGCGCTCGCCGCCGCCCAGCGCGCTGCGCAGTTCGGCGAGGAAAATCGCCCAGCGCGGGCGCGGCCGCACCGCCGGGGCGGCGGCCTCGCCCGTTTCGCCGTCCGCCGCCTCCGCCGTCTCCGCGGGCGGGGGCGTGTCCACGCAGAAGATGTCGAGGAAGGAGTCAGCCGCCGCGACGAAGGTGGTCTTGTCGAGATCGGGCGCCGGCGCGCCGTCCTCGTCCGGCGGCGCCAGGTGCGTGAGCGTCGATTCGGACGCCTCCTGGATGCGCACGCGGTAGACGAAATGCGTGCCGCCGAAGGCCAGCAGACTGCCGTCGGCGAGCGCTGCGGCGTGCTCGTCCAGGCGCCTGCCATCGACGAAGGTACCGTTGGTGCTGCCCAGGTCCTCCACGAAGGGCGCGCCGCCCTTCAGGAAGATGTGCGCATGGCGGCGCGAGATGTAATTGACCTGATGCGGATAGGCGTCGCGGTAGCGCGAGAAGGCCTCGTCCGCCTTGCTCACGAGGAAGGGAAAGCGCGTGAGGACGACGGGCTGGAGGCCGAGATCCGTACGCTCCGGCATCAGCGTGAGGCAGGGTACGGCCGGCGCGCGCGCCGGCGCTTCGGGCGGCACGACGAGTTCCACGCGGTAGGCGAGATCGCCGCCGAAGCGCAGCTCGTCGCCGCTGCGCAGTTGCTGCGGCTTCTGCCGCACGGCGACGCCGTTCACCGTCGTGCCGTTCTTGCTGGCCAGGTCCGCGACGTAGGCCGCGCCGCCCTCGCAGAAGATGCGCGCGTGCCGGCGCGAAATCGCCGCCGCAATGGCCTGCCCGTAGGAGGCGAAAGGCTGCTCCCTGCGGCCGATGGCGAAGAGACCGTCCTCGATGCGGATCTCACCGAGCTCGGGGTGGGAGAAAGGCACGAGCACCACATGGACCGGCTGCTCGCGCGCCGCCGATCTGCGTGCCGGCGTCTTCTCCTTGGCTGCCATGGCCCCGGGCAGCATTCATTTGCCCGCGCTGCTGACGTCGATCACCGGCCAGCCGCCGCCCAGCGCCTTGTACAGCGTCACCGTGTCGGACAGGATCTGCTGGTGGTTGGCGAGCAGGGCCAGTTGCGCCCCAAGGAGCGAGCGCTCCGTCTCGAAGAGCTCGAGTTGCGAGACCAGCCCTTCCTTCAATTGGGCCGCGGCCTGCGCCGAAACCCGGTTGAGGCGTTCGACCTGCTGCTGCAGCTCGATGCGCTGCTTCTTGTGGGCGTCGAGATTCACCAGCGCGTTCTCCACCTCCTCGAAGGCCGCGACCACGGTGCGCTGGTAGTCCGCCTCGGCGACCTTGACCTGCGCCTCGGTGGTCTTCACCCGCGCCTTGATGCCGGGATTGAGCGCGGGAATGTTGATGCTGGGCAGGAAGCCGAAGGTGAAGGCCTTGAGCAGATCGGTGAGCGCAAAGCTCGCCGAACCGCCCTGTGCGGTCAGCCCGATGGACGGCAATTGCGCGAGCCGCGCCTGGCCGACCAGATCGTAAGAGGACAGCACGCGGTACTCCGCAGCGAGGATGTCGGGCCGACGCTTGAGCAGTTCCGCCGGCAGCCCGCCCGGCACGACGGGCAGGCTGACCCGGTCCTGCAGGTGCCCGACCGGCACCTGGAATTCCCCGGCCGGCTTGCCGAGCAGCGTGGCCAGGGCATTGCCGGCCAGCGCGCGCGCGCGCTGCAGGTCCACGAGGTCGTGGGTGAGCCGGTTGATCTCGGCCTGCTGGCGCAGCACCTCGGTGTTGGCGATCAGGCCGTTGGCATGCATGGCCTCGAACGTGCCCAGGATCTCGCGGTTCTTCTGCAGGGTCCGCTGCTGCTGGTCGATCTGCTCGTCGAGCTGGAGGATCTGGAAGTAGGTGGTCGAGACGTTGGCCGCCAGCGTCAGGTAGCCCGCCCGCCAGTCCGCCTCGGTGGCGCGGAATTCCGCCGTCTGCGCCTCGACGCCCTTGGCCACCTTGCCCCACACATCGAGCTCCCAGTTGACCTGGGCCGCGACGTTGAACTGCCTGGAGAGCGGCTGGCCCGTGCTCTTCTGGAAGCTCGCACCGGCGCCGATGTCCATGCTGGGCAAAGCCCCCGCACGGGCCTCGCCGATGCCCGCCTCGGCCACCTGGATGCGCGCAGCCAGCAGCCTGAGGTCGAAGCTGCCCGCGATCGCCTCGTCCACGAGGCGGTCGAGATAGGGATCGCCGAAGCCCGTCCACCAGTCGCGCGCAATGGTCTCGACCGGCGAGACGCTCGCCGGCGGTCGCGACCAGGTCGCCTTGGCGGGGGTTTCCGTGCCCCGGTACTCGGGCACGTGCAGGTCCGCGCAGGCAGCCAGGAGGGCTGCGGTGAGGCCACACAGCAGGCGCCGCGTGCGCGCATTTGGGGCTGCCGGCGGAAGCGGAGGATTGGTCTTCATGTCGCCACCCAGGCCTTTGCACCCACGAACACGTCGAACAGCCGCCCATCCAGGCGCCCCGCCCGGCATTCCTCGGCGAGGATGTCGAGGGCGTCGTCCACCGCCATGGCCTTCTTGTACGGGCGGTCGGCGGCCGTGAGCGCATCGAAGATGTCGCAGATGGTGAGGATCCGCGTCTGCAGGCTGATCTGCTCGCCCGACAGGCCCATCGGGTAGCCGGAGCCGTCCAGCTTCTCGTGGTGGCCGTGGGCGATGGCCGGCACGCCGGACAGATCGCGGGTCCAGGGGATCAGGATGAGGAAGGAGTAGGAGTCCGCCACATGCGACTCGATCTGCCGGCGCTCCTCCGGCGTCAGGCAGCCCTTGCGCACCGAGAGCGCGGACAGTTCCCGCGCGTCGATGAGCGCCGCGTCCGCGCCGTCCACGTCGCGATAGCGGAAGGCACCGATGTCGGCCAGCTCGGGCGGCGGATCGGTGTACGAAATGGCCGGCTCGTTGGCGCGCCGGATCGTGTCGAGAAAGGCCTCGAGGCGCGCGAAGTCCGCGCGCAAATCCGCGTCGGCGCGCGCCTTCGCTGCACGAAAGGCTGGGCTCGAAGCCGCGCCGGCATCGTGCGCATCGGTGAGCCGGCGGTAGGCCTCGCGCTCGAGGCAGACCCGGGCGAGGCGGAAGCGCTCCTCGAGCAGGCGCATGTCGGCATGGTGGAGCTTCTTCTCCTTGCGCAGCACATGCTCGCGCACGCCCACCTTGCCGAAATCGTGCAGCAGCGCGGCGTAGCGGATCTCGCGCAACTGGTCCACAGTGAAGCGCACATTGCGCAGCGCGGCGCGGTCGGCACGATCGACGGCCCGCGCGAGGTGCTCCGCGTAGGCTGCCACGCGGAAGGAATGGCCGGCGGTGACCGGATCGCGCTCCTCTATGGCCTGCACCGATGCGCGCACAAAGCCTTCCAGCAGGCGCTCGATGTCTGAATAGAGCTGGAAATTCTTCAGCGCCACGGCGGCTTCGGCACACACGCCCGTGAGGATCTCCAGATCCTGCGCCTTGAAGGCGTACGGGTCGGATGTGGTATCGACCTGTATGAGCCCGATCACCTCGCCCTCGACCAGCAGCGGCACGCACATCACGCTGCGGATGGCCTGCACCACGATGGATTCCTGGCTGCCGAAATGGCGGTCGGACAAGGTGTCGACCGAGAGGATGGACTGCTTGCGGCGCACCACCTCGTCGACGATGGTGCGCGAAATCTTCACGTCCTGCGGCTCTTCCACCGCGCCGTCGCGCCGCCGCGCGGCTACGGGCACGGGCTCTTCGCCGTCCTCCTTGCGCAGCAGGATGAAGGCGCGCTCCGCGAGCGGGAAGAGCTCGAAGATGAAGTTCATGATCTTCTCGATCAGGGTCTGGCGATCCTTCACGGCGCCGAGCGCAATGCTCACCTGGGCCATGGCGTGCAGCTTGCGCAAGGTGAGCTCGACGTCGGCACGCCCCGCTTCGGGCACGGGCTCGATCGCCGAACGGGCGGTGAGGCGCGAGGTGTATTGCGTGGCATCGACGGCCGTCGTGATGACGCTGGGCATGGCCTCGCGCGGCGGCAGCACGAGCGAGTGGAACACCATCCGCGTCGACGCCACGGCCAGTTCGTCGCCGTCGTGCAGCGCATGCCAGACACCCGGCGCGAGCCGGCTGCCGAGCACGAACGTGCCGTTGAAGGAGTGCAGGTCTTCCACGAAGAAGGCGCTGCCGCGACGGCGAATTCGCGCGTGACGCCGGCTCACCGTCGGTTCCGGGATGCACAGGAAGCGGTCCGACGCGAGCGAGTCCTGCGGATCGCGGCCGATCACAACTTCGTCGCGCAAGGGAAACATCGCCGGGCCCACCGTTGCCGACTCCGTGACCTCGAGGTACGCCGTGACAGCACTTTCTGGTCCGGCAACAACGGTCGTGTCATCCATCTCGCCACCCTGTGCCGATCCGCCGGAGCCCCCTCCGGCCCGTATCACCTCACTGTTATGGTGATTTTCCGTGAGTAGACCGGCGGATTGTGGGGGAAGTGCTTGTCATCGCCCATGAGCAACTGCAGGGTGTGCCTGCCCGGCGGCAGTTCCACCACCGTCTCCGTCTGGCCCGCCCCGAAATGCAGGTAATTGCGGGTGGACGGAATCTCCTGGTCCATCGGCGGCAGGTCCGTGTCGATCAGCAGGTGATGATGGCCGGTGTTGGGAAACTCGGCGTCCTTCGGAGCGACGCCCATGTTGCGCAGCCCGAACCACACCTTGAAGGGCCGGCCCGCCGGGAGCACGTCACCGTCGTTGGGCCAGCCGATGTAGAGATAGGCGTTTGCCGGCGCCGGCGTACCCTGGGCGAGCGCCGGGCCGACGAACAACCACAGCGACAGCGCACCGACCATGAATCCCTTGCTCATGCTTGTGCCCCCTGTTCCCGCATGTTTGCCGAGGCCGCCCCCACACCCGGCCGCACGGCCGCATTCCTCATCGCACGGTCACCGTGATCTTGTTCGAATATATCGGCGGATCGTGCGGCACGTGGTTGTGATCCCCGAGGAGAAGTTGCAGCGTGTGCTTGCCCGGCGGCAACTCGATGCGCGCCTCGGTTTCGCCGGCGCCGAAGTGCAGGTGATTGCGGTCGGACGGGATCTGCTGGTCCAGCGGCGGCAACTCCGTATCGATGAGCACGTGGTGATGCCCCGCATGAGGAAACTGGCCTCCCTTCGGCACCACGCCCATGTTGCGCAAGCCCATGCGCAGCCAGAATCCGCCATTGATCACCGCCCCGTCATAGGGCCAGATGATGTACACGGCGGCGTCTTTCGGTGAAGGCGCGCGCTGGGCGTACACGGGTGTAATCGCGACGGCCGCCAGCAGTGCGGCCAGCATCGTCCATCCTCGCATGCCACCCCCCTCGACACGTTGTCGGCCGGACGTGCCCCTTGCCCCGGCCCGGCGGTCTCCTATCGGGTTTATAGGCCGGAAGCCGGGCAAAAGATACATATAATGAGTGCAGGCCCGGCGCCAACGGCTCTCCGGCTGGAGAGCCGCGCCGGGCCGTTCATCCGGCCATGCTGTTGGCACCCCGCCCGTGCGGCGCGGGCGTGTCGGTCAGTGTTCAACGCGGGAAAGGGGGTACGGCCGTGTGGCGAAAACTCTTGATCGTCTGGGTGCTCGGGATGAGCTTCTGCACGGCACCCCAGGCCGGCGTCCTGCCCAAGGACAGCGCCGAACAATACGAACTGCTGTTCTGGGAATCGATCAAGGACAGTAACCACGCCAGCGACTACGAGGCCTACCTGGAGGCATACCCGAAGGGACGCTTCTCGGGCTTGGCGCGCAGCCGCCTGCAGCGGATCAAAGCCTCCGCGCCCAAGACGCCGCCCGCCGCACCGCCTCAGGCCACCCCGCCTCAGACCGCCCCGCCGGTGAAACCGGAGCCGGCGGCCAAACCGGCTCCAGCGGCCAAACCGGCTCCGGCGGCCAGGCCCGCCCCTCCCCCTGCGCCGCCTCCGCCCGCAGCCGCGGCGGCCGCGACCGAAATCAGGGACTGTCCGAGCTGCCCGGTGCTGATCAGCCTGCCACGCGCGAGCTTCACGATGGGGAGCAATTCGGGCCATTCCAGCGAGCGACCTGCGCATGCGGTTTCGCTGGGCGCGCCCTTCGCCATCGGCAAGTACGAAGTCACCGTCGAGCAGTGGAACGCCTGCGTCGAGGCAGGCGCGTGCCCGCGCATCGCCACCGTCGCCGCCATGGCCGACAACACGCCGGCGCGCGACCTGAGCTGGGACGACGCGCAGACCTACGTGACCTGGCTCGCCAAGACCACCGGAAAGCCCTACCGGCTGCCCACCGAGGCGGAATGGGAGTATGCCGCCCGTGGCGGCGCCACGACGCGCTACTGGTGGGGCGAGCAGATGCAGCCGGGCAAGGCCGGGTGCAAGGATTGCGGGCAACCCTGGCGCCAGGAGGAGCCGGCGCCGGTTGGTTCCTACGCTGCCAACGGCTTCGGCCTGCACGACGCGAACGGCAGCGTGTGGGAATGGGTGGCCGACTGCTGGCACAGCGCCTTCCGCGGCGCCCCCTCGGACGGCCGTGCCTGGGATGAGGCCAACTGCCGGGTACGCGTGATCCGCGGCGGCTCCTGGCTCGACGGCGCAGACTACATGCCCGTCACCACGCGCTTCCGCTACGACGCCAGCGTGCGCTTCACGCAGAACGGCTTCCGCATCGCGCGCGACGTGCAATGAGCGCAGCACGCCGGTGCGGCCAGCGCACGGGGCCCTGCGCCCGCGCTAAGGCGCGCGCGTCGTGATCTGCACGAAGTCGACCGCGATGCGCTCGCGGCCGTGCTGCGCGGCCAGCTGGGAAAGCCGCTCGCCGAGCGCCTGCATGTAGTCGGTCCGCGATTCGGATTCGGCGCGCAGTTCGTCGAAGAGGGGCACGGGGCTCACCACCAGGGCGATCAGTTCCGTGCCGAAGGGCGCCCCGATCACCCAGTTGCCGAGCCCGCCGATGGTGGCCGTGTAGTTCGGCGGAGCCTGATGCTGGCGCGCCAGCGGATTGGGCACGAGGTGGACGACGCTGCCGTCCTGCACGTGATAATCCACATGCACGAAGCCGTCGAAACCCGGCGTCGTGACGTCGAAGACGAGTTGATCCCCCGCGACGAGTTGCGTGCGCCCACCTTCCATGCGGATCGAGGCGCCCCGGCCCGCCTGCTGGTTGCTGACCCAGTAGGGCGCCAGCGGTTCGATCACCTTGCACTGATCGTCGGCCACCTGCGCCACCTCGCCCTCGAGGCGCTTCACGCCGGGGATCGCGCCGAGCGCCTCCTTCAGGCGCGCGGCGCCATAGCGCTCGGGCACGTAACCATCAACCTTGAGGGCACTGCCGTCCACGACCGCAACCAGGGCCGAGCATGGGACACCCGACAGTATGGGGGTGACGGCGGCGAGGGTGAGCACAGGCTCGGGCGGAGCCGGCGCGGGCGCCGCCGGCTCGGGCAGCCCGGGCGCCGGCAGGGCAGCGACGACGGGCTCGGCCGGTACGGCGGACGCGAGCGGTGGTTCCGGCGGCGTCACGGTCTCGCCCCGGAAGCCGCCCCAGTACCACACGGCACTGCCGCCCAGCACCAGGGCCATGACGGCCCCGGCACCGGCGAGCACCCGCCCGGGGGTGAGCGTTCGCTGCGCCTCGTCCATGTCCTCGAGGAAGCGGGCCACCGAGGGCGTGCGATGTTCACGCTCGAAGCAGAGGGCGGCGCGCAGCCCGCGCCATTCCCGATTGCCGAGATGGGGCGGCTTTTGCGGCTTGAGGCCCGCCGCGCGCGCCTGCGTGGCCGACTGGCGGTCGAAGGGATGGCGGCCGGTCAGCAACTCATAGGTGATGCAGCCGAGCGCGTACAGGTCGTCGCGCGGATCGGGCTCCCGGTGCTCCAGCATCTCCGCGCTGGCGTAAGCCGGCGTGAGCCCGCCCAGGCTGCCCGGATCGAAGACGGTGGCCTCCGAATCCTCCTCCGGCCGCTGGAAGACGCGCGCGATGCCGAAGTCGATCACCTTCACGCCGCCGGAATCGGTGAGGAACACGTTGGCCGGCTTGAAATCACAATGCACGAAACCGCGCTGGTGCGCGTAGGCGAGCGCCCGCCCCATGCCTTCGACGATACGCATCGCCTTGGCATAGGGCATGCCGGTGAACCCGGGCGCCCGCAGCACGCGGTTGAGCGGCTGGCCCGACAGGTATTCCATGGTGAGATAGACCATGGCGCCGTCGCGATCGAAGTCGTAGACCGTGACGATGTTCGGATGCGCCAGCGTCTGCGCCTTCTTGGCCTCGCGCTGCAGCGCAATCAGCGATTTTGGATGGCCGCGGAACTGGACGTTCAGCACCTTGATGGCGATGTAGGGATTGCGGTCGGAGGCCTCGAGCTTGCGCAGATCGAGCGCCTTGTAGACGGTGCCCATGCCCCCCACACCCAGGCATTCCGTCAACTCGAAGCGGCCATTCAGCGTGTCGCCCACGCCCTTGACGCGCTCGGTTTCCGCGAACGGACCCGTGCCCAGTTCGGCCCGCAGGCTCACCGCCTCGATCCGCTCGGTCTGCATGCGCGTCTCGTCGCCGATCTCGCCCGGCGGCACCGCGCGGTGTTCGATGTGCCGCTGCACTTCCGCATAGAGCTCTGGCGGCAAGGGCACCTTGGTGTGCTCCTCGCTGAGGATCTCCAGCAATTGGGCGGAATTGCTCCCCTCTGCCGCCAGCGCGCGGTCGATCTCGGCAATGAAATCCTCTCGCGACTGGTCGCCGCGCTGGAACATGTGGATCGCGTTGGTGAGGCTCGCCATACGAATCTGCGCCGACTTCCCTCGTTCTTCGCCTCTCGAACGATATTAGATGCACCTCGCACCGCCGGGTTGCGGCTCACGCGCCGCACCACCATGCTGCGCCCCGGCGACGTGCCCGACGGTAACACAGCCCCGGCACGGTCGTTCGCTGACGCAGGTCTTTCCCGCACGGTCCCGCGCCAGGACAGTAAAAATATAGTACAAACGCCGCCCCCCCACCGCCCGACCACACGGGCGCCATGACGAGTCTACGCAGACTCGGCGCTGGCGGATCCAATGCACCTCGGCCCTCGGCCAACATGGGCTCGCGAGGTGTTGGCGACGGCGCAGCGGCATACCACCACGCGTGAGCGGCTCGCGCCGGCTGGCGTGTGCGACCGCCGACGGGCTGAAGCCCAAGCTGCGGGGGCGGCGCTTCACTGTCGCGGCGGCCGTCAGGCCGGAGCCGCGCCTGCACGCGCTGCGCCGGGGCGGGCGCGGCCGGCCGGGCGCCCTGTTGTGCGCCACCCAACATCGCCGCGAATTGCGTTCGCTGCACCCCACCACACGGGGCCGCCGCGGCGCCCCCGTCAGCCCGGCCGCAG
>JANJTU010000038.1 GCA_024710965.1 Thauera sp.
GACCGCCCGATCCAGGTCGGCTCGCATTACCACTTCGCCGAGACCAACGCCGCGCTCGCCTTCGACCGTGCGGCGGCGCGCGGCTATCGGCTGAACATCGCCGCCGGCACCGCGGTGCGCTTCGAGCCCGGGCAGTCGCGCCCGGTGGAGCTGGTGGCACTGGCCGGGGCGCGCCAGGTGTTCGGCTTCAATGGCCAGGTCATGGGAGCACTGTGAGATGGCGAAGATATCGCGCCGCGCCTACGCGGAGATGTTCGGGCCGACGGTGGGCGACCGCGTCCGCCTCGCCGACACCGAGCTCTTGATCGAGGTCGAGCAGGACTACACGATCTACGGCGAGGAGGTGAAGTTCGGCGGCGGCAAGGTGATCCGCGACGGCATGGGCCAGGGCCAGGGCCTGGCGGCCGAGGTCGCCGACACCATCATCACCAATGCGCTGCTGGTCGATGCGGTGACCGGCATCGTCAAGGCCGACGTCGGCCTCAAGGACGGGCGCATCTGGAAGATCGGCAAGGGCGGCAACCCGGACATCCAGCCCGGGGTGACGATCCCGGTCGGCGCCGGCACCGAGGTCATCGCCGGCGAGGGCATGATCCTGACCGCCGGCGGCATCGACAGCCACATCCACTGGATCTGCCCGCAGCAGATCGAGGACGCGCTGATGTCGGGCATCACCACCATGCTCGGCGGCGGCACCGGGCCGGCCACCGGCACTTTCGCCACCACGTGCACGCCGGGGCCGTGGCACCTGCACCGCATGCTCGAGGCGGCCGAGGCCTTCCCGATGAACCTCGGCTTCTTCGGCAAGGGCAACGCCAGCCTGCCGGGGCCGCTGCGCGAGCAGGTCGAGGCCGGCGCGATCGGCCTGAAGCTGCACGAGGACTGGGGCACGACGCCGGCGGCGATCGACAACTGCCTCGCCGTGGCCGACGAGTTCGACGTGCAGGTGGCGATCCACACCGACACGCTGAACGAGTCGGGCTTCGTCGAGACCACGCTCGCCGCCTTCAAGGGCCGCACGATCCACACCTTCCACACCGAGGGTGCCGGCGGCGGCCATGCGCCGGACATCATCCGCGCGGTCGGCCAGGCGAACGTGCTGCCGTCCTCGACCAACCCGACGCGGCCGTACACGGTCAACACCATCGACGAGCACCTCGACATGCTGATGGTGTGCCACCACCTCGACCCGGCGATCGCCGAGGACGTCGCCTTCGCCGAGAGCCGCATCCGGCGCGAGACCATCGCCGCCGAGGACATCCTGCACGACCGCGGCGCGTTCTCGATGATGAGCTCGGACTCGCAGGCGATGGGCCGCGTCGGCGAGGTGATCATCCGCACCTGGCAGACCGCGCACAAGATGAAGGTGCAGCGCGGCTGGCTGGCGCCGGCGCGCGGCGCGACGGCGGCGGTGGCGCAGGCCGTCGCGGCGGTCGAGGCCCGCCCCGCCAACGACAACTTCCGCGTCAAGCGCTATATCGCCAAGTACACGATCAACCCGGCGCTCACGCACGGCATCAGTCATGTCGTCGGCTCGATCGAGCCGGGCAAGCTCGCCGACCTCGTGCTGTGGAAACCGGCTTTCTTCGGCGTCAAGCCGAGCCTGATCCTGAAGGGCGGCATGATCGCCGCGGCGGCGATGGGCGACCCCAACGCCTCGATCCCGACCCCGCAGCCGGTGCATTACCGGCCGATGTTCGGCGCCTTCGGCCGCGCGCTGAAGAGCGCGGTCACTTTCGTCTCGCAGGCGGCGCTGGCCAATCCGGCCGTAGCGGCACTGGGCCTGGCGAAGCCATTGGTGGCGGTGAAGGCTTGCCGCAGCGTGACCAAGGCCGACATGGTGCTCAACGACGCCACGCCGGTGATCGAGGTCGATCCCGAAACCTATATCGTGCGCGCCGACGGCGAACTGCTGGCGTGCGAGCCGGCCGACGTGCTGCCGCTGGCGCAGCGCTATTTCCTCTTTTGAGCATGCCGCCGATGAGCCACGCAAACCCATCCGAATCCCCTCCTGCCGCGCCGGCGCTGCTGCTGATCGAAGCCTTGTACGCGGGCGAAGCGCCCGCCACCGACGCGCTCGAGCTCGACTTCAACTACCGCACGAAGAGCCGGCTGCGCGCGAAGCTCGCCTCCGGCGCCGAGGTCGGCCTCTTCCTGCCGCGCGGCACCGTGCTGCGCGGCGGGCAGAAGCTGCAGGCGAGCGACGGCCGCATCGTCGAAGTCGTCGCCGCGCCCGAGGACCTGCTCGAGGCACGCTGCGCGAGCGCGCGCGAACTCGCCCGCGCCGCCTTCCACCTCGGCAACCGCCACGTCGCGGTCGAGCTCGGCGGCGATGCCGCGGGCGACTGGCTGCGCCTGCAGGCCGACCACGTGCTCGAAGGCATGCTCGCCGGCCTCGGGGCGCGCGTCACCGCGCTGCGCGCGCCCTTCGAGCCCGAGGCCGGCGCCTACGCCCCCGGCCACCAGCACCCGGGTGACGGCAGCGGCGCGCGCATCCACCTGATGGCGGGACAGTGAGCATGGCCGCCCCGCCGACGGCCGGCCTGCTGCCGCTGCTGCGCCTGCTGCAACTGGCCAGTCCGGCGCTGCCGGTGGGCGCCTACACCTACTCGCAGGGCCTGGAGTGGGCGGTGGAGAGCGGCGCGGTGCGCGGCGAGGCCGATGCCGCGGCCTGGATCGGCGCCCTGCTCGAATTGAGTCTGGCGCGCTTCGAGGCGCCGCTGCTGGCGCGCCAGCTCGACGCCTGGGCCGGGGGCGACGATGCCGAGGTCGCGCGCCTGAACGCGGACTTCCTCGCCAGCCGCGAGACCGCCGAGCTGCGCGCCGAGACCGTGCAGATGGGCTGGTCGCTGCTGCGCCTGCTCGCCGAGCTCGACGCCTTCGCCGCGCTGCCGGGCTGGCGAACTCGGCTGCTGGCGGTGGACACGCCGGCCTTCCCGACCGCGTGGTCGGCCGCAGCTGCGGCCTGGCAGGTGCCGGCGGCGCAGGCGCTCGCCGCCTACCTGTGGGCCTGGGCGGAGAACCAGGTGATGGCGGCGGTGAAGGCGGTGCCGCTCGGCCAGAGCGCCGGCCAGCGCCTGCTCGCCACGCTCGGCGCGCGCATCCCGGCGCTGGCCGAGGCCGCACTGGTGCTGCCCGAGGCGCGCTGGAGCAACTACACGCCGGGGCTGGCGCTCGCCAGCAGCCGGCACGAGACCCAATACACGAGGCTGTTCAGATCATGAGCACGACGTCTTCTTCCCTCCACGGCCCGCTCAGGGGCGGAGATTCACGCCCCGACCCCTTGCGCGTCGGAGGTTCACGCCCCGACCCATTGCGGGTCGGGATAGGCGGCCCGGTCGGCTCGGGCAAGACCGCGCTGACGCTGGCGCTGTGCCTGGCGCTGCGCGACAAGTACAACATCGCCGTCGTCACCAACGACATCTATACGGCGGAGGACGCCCAGTTCCTCGTGCGCAACGAGGCCCTCGCGCCCGAGCGCATCATCGGCGTCGAGACCGGCGGCTGCCCGCACACCGCGATCCGCGAGGACGCCTCGATCAACCTCGAGGCGGTGGACCGGCTCAACGCGCGCTTTCCCGGCCTGGACCTCATCTTCGTCGAGTCCGGTGGCGACAACCTCGCCGCCACCTTCTCGCCCGAGCTCTCCGACCTGACGCTGTACGTCATCGACGTCTCCGCCGGCGACAAGATCCCGAGGAAGGGCGGCCCCGGCATCACCCGCAGCGACCTCTTGGTGATCAACAAGATCGACCTCGCGCCGCTGGTGGGCGCCTCGCTCGAGGTCATGGACCGCGACGCGAGGAAGATGCGCGGCGCGCGCCCCTTCGTCTTTTCCAACCAGAAGACCGGCCAGGGCCTGGCCGAGATCATCGCCTTCATCGAACGCGAGGGCCTGCTCGCCGCACCAGCCGCCGCAGCGCCATAGGCGTGCATCGCCGCGCGCGGCCTTCGTTCGAATGATCCGCCCCATTTCAGCAATCTTCGGCGCGACCGCGCCCGGGCTTCGCCCCGCCCGCGCGCTGTGCGGCCCGACCTCACCCGATCACTGCCACAGAGGATGCCCCATGAACATCAAGAAGACACTGCCTGCCGCCGCCCTGGCCCTCGCCTCGGGCAGTGCGCTCGCCCACCCCGGCCACGAGGCCGCCAGTTTCTTCAGCGGCTTCGCCCACCCCTTCGGCGGCCTCGACCACCTGCTGGCGATGTTCGCCGTCGGCCTCTACGCCGCGCGCCAGGCCGGCGCCGCGCGCGGGCTGCTGCCGGCCGGCTTCGTGCTGGCGATGCTCGTCGGCGCGGGCCTCGCTGCGGCCGGGCTCGCGCTGCCCGCGGTGGAGGCGGGCATCGCCGCCTCGGTGCTGGTGCTCGGCCTGCTGCTCGCCTTCGCCGCCCGTCTGCCGGCCGGCGCCAGCCTGGCGCTGGTGGCGGCCTTCGCGCTCTGCCACGGTGCCGCCCATCAGGCCGAGATGGGCGGTGCCGGCCTCGCCCTCTACGCCCTCGGCTTCTCCCTCGCCACCGCCCTGCTGCACGGCGGCGGCTACCTCCTCGGCCGCCTCGCGCCGGACAGCGCCGCCGCGCACCGTATCCACCGCCTCGCCGGCGCGGCGATCGCCGGCATCGGCGCGGCGCTGCTCGGGGCCTGATCGGAGTCGATCTCGCGCAAGCCGGCGGTCGCGCGCTCGAAGGCCTCCGCGTCGTCGGCACTCCAGCCGCCGGTTTCCCGCGTGCGTTGACTACAGCGTGACGACCTGGTCGCGGCCGTGTTCCTTTGCCCGCAGCAGCGCGCCGTCGGCGCGGGCGAGGCTGCGCGTCAGCGCTTCGCCGGGCTGATGTTCGGTGAGGCCGGCGCTGATCGAGACGGTGACGCCGGCGGCGTCGTCGAGGTCGATGCGCAGCGCGCGGATCGCGGCGCGCGTGCGTTCGGCCAGCAGCAGGCCTTCGGCGAGGCGGGTCTGCGGCAGCAGGAGGAGGAACTCCTCGCCGCCCCAGCGCCCGCACAGGTCGTAGTGGCGCACGCTGTCGCGCAGCGTGGCGGCGATGCGCTGCAGCACGCAGTCGCCCGCTTCGTGGCCGAAGCGGTCGTTGACCGCCTTGAAATGGTCTACATCGATCATCGCCAGCGTGTAGGGCGTCCGTGTGCGGCTGGCGCGCTCGGTTTCCTCGTGCAGGCGCTCCATCAGGTAGCGGCGGTTGCGCAGGCCGGTGAGGGTGTCGGTGATCGCCGCCTCGCGCAGCGCCTCGGTGACTTCGCGCAGCGAGTTCTGGTAGCGGTCGGAGATGCGCGCGAGCTTCTCGAGGCGGCGCACGTGGCGGTCGAACTGGGCGGAGATGTCCTGCATCTGCGTGCGCGACAGGCCGTGATAGCCGTCGGAGATGCGGATCAGCCGCTCCATGCGCTCGTGCTGGGCGCTGGCGAGCGCATGCAGCCGCGCGAGCGGTGCATGCAGGGGGTTGTCCTGTGCGCTTGGGTCGTCGAGCAGGGCGCGGATCTCGCCGAGCAGCGCCTGTTCGGTCGATTGGGCGGGGTCGGCGGGCCGGCTCACGATGGCTGGGCGGTGATGGCGAAGGGGAAGCTGCAGTCTTCGCGGAACTCCTCGGCCAGCATCTGCACGCGCTCGTTGCGGGCGTCGTAGTACCAGTCCACGCGCAGCGCGCGGCCGCCGACGTGGGCGTCCTCGAGCATGTCGAAGATGTCCATCATCGCCTTCACCGAGCTGGTGTTCATGTAGATCAGCTGGAGCTCGAGGCGCAACGGGCGGTCGGTGTCGGCGAGGAAGCGTTCCACCCAGCCGATGACTTCGCCGAAGAACTCGAAGGAATTCTCGGGGTAGGAGTCGCCGGCCATCTTCAGCAGGCCGGTGTTCCAGTCCGCCTCGATGGCGGGCGTCGATTGGGTTCCGGGGATGTTCAGGGTCGTCATGGTCGGTGTGCGGGCAATGGCGCGGGGGTCAGATCACTGCCTTCAGGCTGAAGAACATCTTGCCGCCCGGGGCCGTGGTGAGGCTGGCGAGCAAGGGCGTGCGCGATTTGCGCGCGATGTCGAGCAGGCCGAGCCCGGCACCGGAGGCGGCGGCGGTGTCGCGCGGGCGGCGCAGTTGTTCCTTGTAGGCGGCCTTGAGCGCGACCTTGTCGAGGCCGGCGAGGCGTTCGACGTGGGCGACGAGGGCGGTGCCGTCGGACGCTTCGACCACGTTGCCGGCCTGCACCGCATAGGCGCCGTCGGACTCGCGGGCGACGATGATCGTGGCCGCGCTGTCGCTCTCGTCGTACTGCCGGGCCGAGGCGTAATGGCGGATGTTCTGCGTCATCTCGACATAGACGCCGAAGACATCCATCGCTGCCGAGGGCGCGGTGTTCTGCGCCTGCAGGTAGTTCTTCAGCGCGTGGCCGATCTCCTCGATCAGGCTGCGCGAGATCGGGCCGTTGAAGCACAGCAGGATGCGGTTGCGGTTGAAGGTGTCGCGCAGGCTGAAGAGATCGAGGTATTCCATTGAGCTGGGTTCCTGAGGGCACCGGCGGATTGTAGGGTGAGCTCAGTCGATGCGAAAGGCAAGCACGGTGATGTCGTCGAGCTGGGGGTGGTCGCCGCGATAGTCTTCCAGCGCACGGTCGAGTGCCTGCGCCTGTTCTGCCATCGGCAGGCGCGCGTTGCTGCGCACGAGTTCGGCGAAGCGGCGGTTGCCGAGGCCGAAGCCGAGCTCGCCGCCGGCCTGGTCGAGGTAGCCGTCGGTGACGAGGTAGTAGCTCGCGCCCGGGCACCAGTCGAGTTCGGTCTGGGTGAATTCGGCCTGACGGCGGTCGGCGAGTGCGCGGCGGATGCCGGGGATCTCCTGCACGCCGTCGCCGTCGCTGCAGTAGAGCGAGATGCGCGCGCCGGCAAAGCGCAGCCGGCGCGTGGCGCGGTCGACGAACACGAGGCCGGCGTCCATGTTGGTGGCGATCGCGCGCGGCAGCGGCGAGGCCTGCAGCATGCCGCGCAGCGTGGTGTCGGCGTGCGCCAGCAGCGCCGCCGGCTGGTCGAGGCCGATGCGGTTCATGGCGTCGTCGAAGGCGGCGCGCGCCAGCATCGTCATCAGCGCCCCGGGCACGCCGTGGCCGGCGCAGTCGACGATGCCGAGCAGGTAGCGCTCGGCGTCGGCGCGGAACAGGTAGAAGTCACCACCGACCGTGTCGCGCGGCCGCCAGAGGGCGAAGTGGTGTGCGCCGAGCAGCTCGCGCATGCGCTGGTCGGGGAGCAGGGCGCGCTGGATCAGGCTGGCGTACTCGATCGAGTCACGGACCTTCTTCTGCGCCGCGCTCATGGCGTGGTTGGCCGCTTCGAGCGCCTGCGTGCGCGAGCGCACCTTGTCTTCGAGCTCGGCGGTGTGGCTCTGGATCTGGCTGGCCATCGAGCCGAAGGCGCGCGACAGGTCGCCCAGCTCGTCCCGCCCCGGCGGCGGCAGTGCCACCGCCTCGCCCGCGGCGAGCGCGAGCGCCGAGTGGTGCAGCGCCTTCAGCGGGCGCAGCACGAGGCGGTCCACGGCGAGGGCGAAGCCGCCGAGCATCAGCACCACCAGCAGCGCGAGCGTGGCGAGCGAGGCGTTGAGCCAGGTGCCGTCGATGATCTCGGCCACCGACAGGTCGACCGAGGTCACCACGTACCAGCGCAGCTCGGCCAGATAGGACAGCGACAGCAGGCGGCGGCCGCCGTCGAGCGTCACCCGCAGCGTCTCCACCGCGCCGGGCGTGGCGGCGGCGCGCTCGAGCGCGGCCTGCAGCGCGTCGCCTTCGGCCGCGCTGCCGAGCAGCGAGGCGAGCGTGCGGGCCTGGGCAGCGTTTCCGGCACCGGAGCCGAGGGCGATCAGGCCGGTGTCGGGGTGGAGCTGGATCGCGCCGTCGCGGTCGATGATCATCGGCGTCAGCCCGCGGGCACGCGCGTCGATGAAGTCGTTGATGAAGCGGGAGAGGTCCAGCCCGCTGCCGGCGATGCCGAGGCGCTGGCCGCCGTCCTCGACGACGACGTTGAACCAGACCCGGACCTGCTTCAGCCAGCGGTCCGGGTTGATGTTGATGTTGAACGGCGCCGGGGCTGCGAGCGTGGAAAAGAACCACGCGTCGTCGGGCTTGTCGGCGGCGAGGCGGTAGCGCGGGTCGGCGCTGAAGGCCTTCGTCGGGTCGTTGTAGTAGAAGCCAAGCGCGCTGGCGCCGGCGATGAAGTAGCTCTGGTCGCGGAACACGCGGCGGAAACCCTCGGCCTCCTCCAGGGCGAGGGCGCGCTTGGTCGCGTCCTGTTCGTCGCGCAGCCACTGGCGCACCACCACCGAATCGGCCAGGCGCTGCGCGAGCGCGAGCTCGCGCGAGATCGGGCCGAGGATGCGCTCGCGGTGCAGCTCGGTGAAGTTGCGCGCGTAGCCCTCGCCGAAATGGGCCTTCACCGCGTCGAGCGCCTGCCAGGCGAGGAAGGCGGCGGGCAGCAGTGCGACGAGGCCGGCGAGCAGCAGGGCGAGGATGGATTTCGCCCGCAGTCCGTATCCCCAGATGGCCATGATGTGTTCGGAGCCTCAGCGCGTGTCGTCAGGATGGACGGCGTGCCGGCGGCGGCCGCTCACGGTCCGGGCGCGAAGTGTACCCGATATGACGTCCGCAGGCCGGCGGCATTGCGGTGGATTGACCACGGACGATCCCCTGCTCCGGCCGGACACGGCGGCTGGGCTGTCGCCTCGGCCGGCGGGCGGGGCTGGCGCGCGGCGCCGGGGTGGGGCGCTGGCGCGCGGCGGCGCGGTGTGGCCGGTGGCGGTCAGTCGGCGGCGCGCATCTCGCGCACGACGTCGAGGGTGTGCTGCAGCAGGCGCTCGGCGTCGTCGGCGTCGAAGTCGGTGCGGTAGCGCTTCTTGACGCCCTGTTCGTTCAGCAGCACGTGGCGCGTGGGCGCCACGCCGCGCTGGGCGAGGCTGCTGCGCACGCATTCGAGCGCGCAGCCGTCGAGGGCGAGGATGGGCCGTCCGGAGCGCGCGATCTTCACCAGGTGCGGCACGTCGCCGCCGACACCGGCGATGCAGGACATCTCCGCCGCCCCCAGGCGGTCGAGCCGCACCGCGATGTGGTTGGCCATCTGTGCCGCGCTCGAGCAGCCCGAACAGGAATAGACCAGGGGCAGGTCCGGGTTGCGGCGGGTCATCGTGTCTCTCCTGGGGGGCAATCTTGTGTCCCGGAGTTTACGCCGCTGCGCGCCCGGCACAACCGGCAGGGCGGAACAAGATTGTTTCCACCCGCCGCCGACGGCCATCAGCAGTGTCGAAGCGCGCCGCCGCTTCGCATATGATGGATGCCGACGCCCTTGCCTTCCGGGCGCAGCACCGGCGGGCCGTGCGAGCACGGCGGTGCGCGGCCCGGGCGGCGCCCAACCCGACACGGAGACCGCGATGGATCTTGAGACCTATGTCCGCGCCCTGCCCAAGGCGGAACTGCACCTGCACATCGAGGGCTCGCTCGAACCGGAGATGATGTTCGCGCTGGCGCAGCGCAACGGTGTCGCCCTGCCCTGGGACAGCGTCGAGGCGACGCGCGCCGCCTACGCCTTCACCGACCTGCAGAGCTTCCTCGACCTGTATTACGCCGGCGCGGCGGCGCTGATCCAGGAGCAGGACTTCTTCGAGCTGGCGCTGGCCTACTTCGCCCGCGCCCACGCCGACGGCGTGGTGCACGCCGAGCTCTTCTTCGACCCCCAGACCCACACTGCGCGCGGCGTCGCCTTCGCCACCGTGCTCGACGGCCTCGAGCGCGCCTGCATCGAGGCGCAGGCGCAATGGGGCATCAGCTCGCGCCTGATCCTGTGCTTCCTGCGCCACCTCAGCGAGGAGGAAGGCTTCGCCACCCTGGAGCAGGCGATGCCGCATCTGGCGCGCATCCACGGCGTCGGCCTCGACTCCTCCGAGATGGGGCACCCGCCGTCCAAGTTCGAGCGCCTGTTCGCGCGCTGCCGCGAACTCGGCCTGCACGTCGTCGCCCACGCCGGCGAGGAGGGGCCGCCGGCCTACATCGTCGAGGCGCTGGATCGGCTCGGTGTCGAGCGCATCGACCACGGCGTGCGCGCGGCCGAGGACCCCGCCCTGCTCGAGCGCCTGGCGCGCGACCAGGTGCCGCTGACGGTGTGCCCGCTGTCGAACGTCAAGCTGTGCGTGTTCGAGCGCCTCGAGCAGCACAACCTGCGCCAGCTGCTGGAGGCCGGGCTGAAGGTGACGATCAACTCCGACGACCCGGCCTACTTCGGCGGCTACATCGCGCAGAACTACCTGGAAACGGCGCGCGCGCTCGACCTGAGCCGCGCCGAGCTGAAGCGCATCGCGCGCAACAGCCTGGAAGCGAGCTTCGTGCCCGAGTCGCTGCGCATGCCCTGGTTTGCCCGCCTGGACGCGCTGCCGGACTGAGGCGTGGCGCCGCGCCTGAGGTCGGCCGCCTAGGGCCAGTCGGCGAAGCTGCCCATGACCTGGTCTTCGTGCTCGCTGCGGTCGCGGGCGATGCTCGCGCGATAGCGCGCGGGGCTGTTGCCAGTGCGGGCGCGGAAGAAGCGGCTGAAGTTGGCCGTGGTGCGAAAGCCGAGGTCGGCCGCGACCTGCTCGATGCTCAGGCCGGAGCGCACCAGCTGCAGGCAGGCCTCGTGGGCGAGGCGGTCGTGCACGAGCTCGAGCGGTGGGCGCTTCAGCGTGCGCACGCAGATGTCGTGGAGGCGGTCGTGCGACAGGCCGAGCGCCTCGGCGTAGCGGGCGATGCGCCAGTGCTCGCGGAAATGCAGCTCCACGAGGTGGCGGAAACGCATCAGCAGCGCGCCCTGGGGGCTCGGCGACTGGCGGCCGGCCGCCTCCAGCCCGGACAGGCGCCAGCACTGGATCAGGATCACCGCCAGCTGCGCGCTGAGGAAACGCCACGAGGCTTCGCCCGCGCGCCCGAGCTCGCGTTCGATGGCGCGAAAGGCGTGGGCCACGTCCTCGAACAGCGCCGGATCCTGCGCGTTGCTCGCCACCAGGCGGCGGTCGGCGAGGTAGCGCAGCGGCACCGATTCGGCGCCCTGGCCGATCGCATCGACCACGAGCAGATCGGAGAAGGCCAGCACCTGCGCCGGCGTGCCCGCGGCCAGGCGCAGGAAGTGCTGCGCCTGCACCGCCAGCAGCGCGAGCGCGGGGCCCTCGAGCACGACTTCGTCGCTGCCGTCGGAGAGCACCGCCTGGCCAGCCGGGACCAGGATCGCCGCCCGCGGCAGGCCGCCGCGTTCGCTCCACAGCGCGTGGCGGCGGGCACCGAGCGCGCTGCCGAAGCGGCGCATCGACACGTTGGCCTCGATGTGGCGACGGTAGTGCGCGGCATCGATCACGGGTGCGGGCTGCATGGGGCAGGCGCCTACAGCGGGTAGTCCTGCGGCCGGGTCTGGATGCTGATCCAGCGCAGCTCGGTGAACTCGTCGATTGCGGGCTTGCCGCCGAAGCGCCCCCAGCCGCTCGCCTTCAGGCCGCCGAAGGGGATCTGTGCCTCGTCCTGCACCGTGGGGCCGTTGATGTGGCAGATCGCCGACTCGATGCGCTGGGCGATCTGGAAGGCGCGCAGGGTGTCGCGGCCGAACACCGCGGCCGACAGCCCGTACTCGCTGTCGTTGGCGATCGAGATCGCCTCCTCGATGTCGTCGAAGCGCATCACCGCGGCGATCGGCCCGAAGCTCTCCTCATGGTAGATGCGCATCGCCGGGGTGACGTGGTCGAGCAGCGCGGGCTGCACGATGCTGCCGGCGATGTCGCCGCCGGCGACCAGCTCCGCGCCCTTGCGCACCGCGTCGTCGATCAGCTGGCGGATGCGCCCGGCGGCCTCGGCACTGATCATCGCGCCCAGCGCGCAATCGGCGGCGCCCGCGCGCAGCCCGCGCGCGCGTTCGGCGAGGCGGGCGATGAAGCTGTCGGCGATGCGGCGGTCGACGACGATGCGCTCGGTCGACATGCAGATCTGGCCCTGGTTGAAGAAGGCGCCGAAGGCCGCCGCCTTGACCGCCTCGTCGACATCGGCGTCGTCGAGCACGAGCAGCGGCGCCTTGCCGCCGAGGCCGAGCAGGCAGCGCTTGAGGTGGCGCGCGCAGCGCTCGGCGACGACGCGGCCGACGCGGGTCGAGCCGGTGAAGCTGACGCGGCGCACCGCCGGATGGGCGATCAGCGCGTCGACGACCGGCCCGGAGTCGGCCGGCGCGTTGAGCACGACGTTGCACACGCCGGGCGGGAAGCCGGCGTCGCGCAGCACCTCGCCGATCAGGCGGTGGCTCAGCGGCGACAGCTCCGAGCCCTTCAGCACGACCGTGTTGCCGCAGGCGAGCGGCATCGCGATCGCGCGCACGCCGAGCAGCACCGGCGCGTTCCACGGCGCGAAGGCGAGCACCACGCCTGCCGGCTGGCGCACCACCATCGCGATCGAGCCGGCGCGGTTGGACGGGATGATGTCGCCCTGGACGTGGGTCACCATCGCCGCGGCCTCGCGCAGCATGTCGGCGGCGAGCTGGCAGTTGAAGCGCGCCCACGCCGGCGTGCTCGCGGTCTCGGCGACGATCGCGGCCTCGAAGCTCGGCATCCGCGCCAGCAGCAGTTCGGCGGCGGCGTTGAGCAGGGCCTGGCGCTGCGCCGGCAGCACTTCGCCCCAAGGGCCGAAGGCTGCGGCGGCGGCATCGACGGCGGCGCCGGCGTCGGCCACCGAGGCCGCGGCGGCGCGGGTGACGACCTCACCGCTGACCGGGTTGCGGCAATCGAAGTGGGCGCCGCCGCTGGCCGCGAGGTCGCGATTGTTGATCAGCAGAGGGGCCTGCTGCATCTGTCTCCCCTTGTTCTGGCAAGCCGGAGCGCATCCCCTCGTTGCGGCGCGGCCCGCGGCCGTGCCCGACGGCGAGGAAAAGCCGTCGCCTACAGCGGCACGATCGCCTTGAACCAGAACTTGTCGCCGCCGAAGCGGTTCTCGACCCTGGTTTCGCGCTGCCACTGAGCGATGAAATGGACCCCGGACGCATTGGTGTAGGTCGCGCTCGGGCCGATCGCGAAGACCTGTCCGCGCCGCCCCGCCGACCACAGGCCGGGGTTGGCGGCGAGGCGCTGGCCGTCGAGCTCGTCGTCGGTGACCTGGCGCAGATAATAGCCCGAAAGGCCCACGCCCCATGGCCCGAAGCGCTTGCCGGCGAGGTAGTCGAGGTGGAGCTCGTCGCCCGAGGCGTACTTCATCTTCGGCGCGCCGGGGGCGGGGCGGAAGTCGGTGTTGCTCGCCTTGATGTTGTACATGAACTTGGCCGACAGCTCCCAGCCCTCCGGGTTCAGGTAGCTCACCGCGAACAGCGGCTCCACGCTCCAGTAGTTGGCGCCGATGCTCTGCGTCGGGTCGCCTTCCCTGTAACGCCCGGTGGGCAGGTTGATGCTCATGCCCACCGCCCAGTGCCAGTCGCCGCGGTGCCAGGAGACGACGAAGGGGTCGAAGGTGGCGTCGCCGAGGCCGCTGACCGAGTTCGTCGTGCCGAGCGAGACTTCCTGCGCCACCAGCGGCAGGATCGCGTACCAGCCCCAGTTGCCGCCGAGGATCCTGTGCTCGGACACATGCACGACGCGCAGGGCGTCGAACCAGGCGTTCACGTCGGCGCCCGGCACCTTGTCGCCGTCGCCGTCCCTGAGCTCGCCGCCGTAGTAGCCGAAGTAGTTGAGGAAGTAGGTGCCCGGCGGCGGCAACGCGCCGGCAAGCCAGTTCTCGGCGCCGTTGGGATACTGGTCGGCGCCTTCCTTGGCGGCGGCGGTGGCGGCCAGGCCGGCGAGGGCACAGGCGGCGAGGCCGCGGCGGAAGTTGTTCATGGTCTCGTCTCCGTGGGGTTGGTTTCGTCGCCGGCACGGCGCGCAGGCGCTCGCCCGCCCGCCATGCGGGGCACGGCGGGCGCTGCGGCCGGCTCGAAGCCGGAAAGGGCGGCGGCGCGCGGCCGCCGGATTTCTCAGAACGGGTAGGCGCGCGGCTTGTGCTGCAGCGTGACCCACTGCGCGCGGGTGAACTCCTCGATCGCCCACTCGCCGTTGAAGCGGCCCAGGCCGGAGTTCTTCTCGCCGCCGAAGGGCGCGTTCGGCTGGTCGTCCAGGGTCATGTCGTTGATGTGGGTCATGCCGGCGACGATGCCGCGGGCGAAGCGCACGCCGCGCTCGAGGTCGGCGGTGAACACCGCGCTCGACAGGCCGTATTCGGACTGGTTGGCGAGCTCGAGCGCATGCGCCTCGTCGCGCGCCTGGATGATCGGCAGCACCGGGCCGAAGGTCTCGTCGATGGCGATCGACCACGCCGGATCGACGTCGGCGAACACGTGCGGCGGCACGACGTTGCCCCGGGCCTCGCCGCCCACCACGAGGCGGGCGCCGTCGCGCTGGGCGCGCGCGATGCGGGCGAGGACGTCGTCGCGCTGCCTGGCGTTGATCAGCGGGCCGACGACGGTGGCCGGGTCGGCGGGGTCGCCGTAGGCGAGGCCTTCGACGCGCGCCTGCACCGCGGCGACGAAGGCCTCGTACACCTTGGCGTCGACGATCGCGCGGTTGGTGCTCATGCAGATCTGGCCCTGGTGCAGGAAGCGGCCGACCACCGCGGCGTTGGCGGCCGTGTCGATGTCGGCGTCGTCGAGCACGACGAGCGGGGCGTTGCCGCCCAGTTCCAGCGCGACGCGCTTGATGTGGCGGCCGCCGGTGGCGAGGCGGCCGACGCCGCGGCCGACCTCGGTCGAGCCGGTGAAGGAGATCAGGCTCGGCACCGGGTGGTCGACGAAGTGGTCGCCGATCTCGCTGCCGGCGCCGACGACGACGCTGAACAGGCCGGCAGGCAGGCCGGCCTCCTCGTAGATCCTCGCCAGCAGCAGGCCGCCGGCGATCGGCGTGTCGCTCGCCGGCTTGACCACCACCGCGTTGCCCAGCGCCAGCGCCGGCGCCACGGAGCGCGCGGTCAGGTGGAAGGGGAAGTTCCACGGGCTGATGACGCCGACCACGCCCAGCGGCGAGCGGTAGACGCGGCTCTCCTGGTCCGGCACGCCGGCGGCGAGGATGCGGCCCTCGACGCGGCTGGGGAAGGTGGCCGATTCCATCGTGATGCGGCGCGCGCTGTCCCATTCGATCAGCGCCTTCAGGCGCGTGCTGCCCGATTCGCGCACGATCCAGTCCTGCACTTCGGCGGCGCGGGCGGCGAGGATGTCGGCGGCGCGGCGCAGCACTTCGGCGCGCTCCTCGGGCAGGCGCGCGGCCCAGGCGCGCTGGGCGCGCGCGGCCGCGGCGTAGGCCTCGTCGACGTCGGCGACGTTGGCCAGGCGGATGTCGGCGAGCGGCTCGCCGCTGAAGGGGTTGGTGTCGGTAAGGCGACGCTCGGAGCGGCCGGCGCGCCAGTGGCCGGCGATCGGCTGCAGCTCGAAGCCGGTGTAGGCGGCCGGCGCGGTGGGGGTGTTCATGCGAAGGTTCTCCATGCTCAGATGTTGATGCCGCACTTGCCCGGGGCGAGGATGCCGTTCGGGTCGAGGGCGCGCTTGATCGCGCGCTCCACGTTGCGCTTGACCGGGCCGTAGGACTGCGCGACGCGCTCCTGGAAGGCGGTGTTCACGCGATACACGGCGTAGCCGTGCTTCTCGAACTCGTCGAGCAGCTCGGCGAAGCAGGCGTTGGCGCGCGCGGTCTCCTCGGCGCTGCCGCGGTCGAACAGCACGTCGATGACGTGGTGCATGTCGCGCCAGCCGACGATGAACTCGCCGACGTAGTCGAGGCCGTGCTTGTTGAGGATGGCCTTCGCCATCCGCATCTGCTTCTCGCACTCGCTGCCGCGCGCCTGGCTGACCGGCGCGAACCACATCGAGCCGCCGCCGCCGCGCCAGTTGTAGAGGCCGAATTCCTGCAGGTTGGGCACGCCCGACATCAGCTGGGCGCGATACTTGAACGGCTGGGTGTCGCCGGCCTGCTCCTGGGTGATGATGCGGCCCTTGCCCGACCTGGCGACGACGTCGGTGACGATCTTCCAGTTCACCTCGACCTGTTCGGGCGTGCCGTACAGCGCCGCATACACGTTCCAGGCGCCGAGGTGCTTGTCCTTGCGGATCTGCTCCAGCACCGAATCCGGCGTGGCGCCCGGGGTGGTGATGTAGTCGGCGCGGCGGGTGTTGCAGGTGGCCGCTTCCCACAGCGTGCCGGCGATCACCACCGCGTTGGGGATGACCTGGGCGATGCGCAGCGGGCGCAGCATCTCGACGATGTCGGCGATGTCGGATTCGGCGTCGAACTGGATCTCGAAGGGCTTGAACACCGGCGGCTTGGGCATCAGCCAGAAGCCCATCTTGGTGCAGATGCCGTAGTTGGACTGGGTGAACATGCCGTCCAGCGTCGGCCCGTAGCCCCACTTGAACACCTGCCAGGCCTTGTCGCCCTGGACCCCGCCCATGCCGGTGCGCAGCACCTCGCCGTTGGCGAGCACGACTTCCATGCCGCACTGCATCAGGAAGTGCTCGCCGTAGGGCGTGTAGCCGACGCCGCGGTCCATGGTGTTGCCGAGCGGGCCGGCGATCGCCGACGGCGCCGAGAAGGACAGCATCAGCGGGATGTTGTTCTCTTCGAGGTAGTCGTAGAGCTGCTGGTAGGTCACGCCGGGTTCGACCAGCGCGGTGCACAGCTCGGGGTCGACGTGGAGGATCTTGTTCATCAGGCGCAGGTCGAGGATCACCTGGCCGCGCGCGACCGGCGCGGCCGAGCCGTAGCCGAAGTTGCGCCCGGTCGAGATCGTCCAGATCGGCACCTTGTAGGCGTTGCAGACGCGCACGATGGCCTGGATCTGCTCGACCGTGGTCGCCAGCAGCACCGCCGAGGCGGCATGCTTGTCGTTGTCGACCGCCATCATGATCTTGCCGTAGGGGTGGAGCTTGTCGGCGCTGGTCAGCACCTTGTCGGCTCCGAGGATGGCGACGAACTCCTGGATGGCGGCATCGAAATCGCGCTCGGAGACGTTCTCCGGCAGGACGTTGTACTTGCTCATGGGGACTCCGCTCAGACGATGCAGGTGAAGGACATGTAGGAGATGCCGCCGGCGACATAGGCGGCGCCGGTGGCGCCGTCATCGACGAGGGCGGGAAGGGCGGGGCGGCTGTGCGCCTGCGCCACGGCCAGTTCGCCGAGGCCGGCCGCCCAGGCGGCGGCGTCGGCTTCGGCGGCGAGGCGGTGGTGGGCGGTCGCCAGCACGCTACCGCCGGCGCTGCGCACGCGGTCGAGCACGAGCAGCGCGGTCGCCGAGTCGGTGAGGCCGACGATCGCGGTGGGGCGGCCCTCAGTGGCATTCCCGACGGCAGCGAGGGCGGCGGGGGCGAAGGCGGCGATCGCCTGCGCCGGCAGCAGCGTGGCGGTGCCGCGCGCAGCGGCCGCGACACCGCGCACGAAGGCGGCATCGAGCGGCTGGCCGGAGGTGACCGGCAGCACGCGCAGGCCCTCGCCGGCGCTGCCGGTGAGCCGGTGCACGCCGGCGTGCACGGTGGCCGCGGCGGGGAGCGCCACGCCGGCGGCCGCGATCGACTTCAGCACTTCACGGCGCATCGGGTTCATGGTCGTGGTCTCCATCATTCCTTCGCCTTGCTCGTGGCCAGGTAGTCGGCCACCGCCTGCAGGGTCTCGTCATCGACGTCGGAGACGCGGAAGGCGGGCATGCCGTTCAGGCCGGTGCGCGCGATCGTGGTGAAGAGCGCCGGCGGCAGACCGCGGCCGCGCAGCACCGGGCCGATGCCGGCTTCGTGGCAGCGCGCACAGACTTTCTCGTAGAAGCGGCGGCCCTTGTCGTCGGCAGCGGGGGGGGCGGCGGGGGAAGGGGCGGCGGCCTGGGCCGCGGCGGCGAGGCCGAGCGCGAGCAGCACGGCCGTGCCGGCTGCGCGCAGCGCAGCGGCGGGGGCGAAGATGGTCAAGAGTCTCTCCTCTCTGTTCAGGGGCGGTGCCCGGCGGCGGCCACAGCGGGGCGGCGCGCGCCCGGGCGACCGGGGCGGTGATGCGATTGTTGTTATGGTTTCGCCGCGCGCGCGGTGGCGCGCGGCGGGGACGGCGTCGCCCGGTGTGGCGTCGCGCGCTTCTGCCGGCCGCAGGGGGCGGTGGAAGGTCCCGCTTGGCAGGAGGACGTTTGTGACTGGGCCTGCCGTGATGTGACTCTAGAGGCGGCCCAGAGGGCAAACAATGTCGTTTTTTGGGTTAGTTTGTCCGTTTTTTGGGATCGCTGCGTGGGCCGTCGCTCAGCGCTGCGCGCGTGCCCAGCGCGCGATGTCGGCCGCGCCCATCGCGCCGGCCTGGCGCGCGATCTCGCGCCCGCCGCGGAACAGCGCCAGCGTCGGGATGCTGCGGATGCCGTAGCGCGCGGCGAGCGCCGGCTCGGCTTCGGTATTCAGCTTGGCGAGGCGGAACTGCGGCTCGAGCAGCCCCGCGGCCTGGGCGAAGGCGGGCGCCATCATGCGGCAGGGGCCGCACCACGGCGCCCAGAAGTCGACCAGCACCGGCACTTCGCTGCGGCCGACGTGGCGGTCGAAGTTCGCGCCGGTGAGCTCCAGCGGCTGGGCGGCGAACAGCGGGCGGTGGCACTGGCCGCAGGCCGGCGCCTCGCCGAGGCGGGCGGCGGGGACGCGGTTGACGGCGTCGCAGTGCGGGCAGACCAGGTGCAGGGCGTCGGACATGATCGGGTTTTCCGGTAAATCAGGTTCTGCTGATATGTGGGCGCAGCTGGCTGATTCAAGCGCGCCGGGGTGTGCCGTGCGGCCGGCGACGATGGTCTAATAGCGCTTCCTACCCGATGGAGACGCCGCGCATGCACGTTCCCAGCATCCTTGTCATCGCCGGCAGCGCCCGCCGCGACTCCCATGCCCGCCGCCTCGCCCGCGGCTGCCTGGCGCCGCTCGAGGCGGCCGGCGCGCAGGTGAACCTGATCGAGCTCGCCGACTATCCGGCGCCGCTCTACCACGGCGACCTCGAGGCCGAATCCGGCCTGCCCGAGTGCATCGTCCGCCTGCAGCAGCAACTGGCGGCGAGCGACGGCCTGCTGGTGGTGAGCCCCGAATACAACGGCTCGATCACGCCGCTGCTGAAGAACACGCTCGACTGGTGCTCGCGCCCGAACCCGGCCGATCCGGCGCGCTCGGGGCTGGCCGTCTATGCCGGTCGCGCCGCGGCGCTGGTGGGCAGCTCGCCCGGTGCGCTGGGCGGCCTGCGGGCGCTGTTCCACGTGCGCGACATCCTCGGCTACCTCGGCCTGCAGGTGATCCCGCAGCAGCTCGCGGTGGGGCGCGCCGCCGAGGCGGTCGGCGCCGATGGGCGGCTGACCGATCCCGGCCAGCAGGCCACGCTCGACAAGCTGGCGGCGGCGCTGGTCGATACGGCGCGGCGGCTGCGAGGGTAGGACACTCCGACCACGCCTGCGGATGCAAGGCGGGCCGTGAGCGAGCGGGCGGACGGCGACCGCCCGGCGAGGTTCACCTTCAGGCCACGTCAGGGCTCAGGATTGTGCCGCCGCCGAGTGGGCGACGACTTGCTGCCATCGGGCGGACTCCGCCTTGGCTTCGGCCAGCAGGCGCTCCCAGTCGTCCGGTGGACGGCCGCGCTCCAGCATCTTGCGGAACACCCGGTAGGCGTCGTCATCGCTCCCATAGGCCCGTTTGCTGTCCTCGTCATTCACCCATGCGTAGACGATCACCTTGCTCGGCCCGTGATAACGGAAGAACAGCCGGTACTGCTGAAAGAACTTCACCCGGAACCAGTGCCTGTGCTCGTCGCCGAGGGTACTGCCCTGGTGATACTCGGGGCGGGCCGGATCCCGCGGAATCACCTCGAAAGCGAGCTTGGCAATGGCCGCCAGGCGTTTGGTGGCGTTCTTCCTGACGAAGCCGGCGGGATCCTTCTGCTTGAGGGCCTCGACCTGTCCGATCGAGGCCTCGAGCTGGGCGAGGAAGAGGGGATGGGCGAAGATCGTCCAGCCATCGACCACCAGCGGGGTCGGCCTGCCCGCGTTCATTCATCGTCTGCCGACAGCGGGGCGTCGAGGTCGACGACGGCGCCCTCGACCAGCGACTGGATGCGCTGGACGAGGGCGGCGTCCACCGACTGAAGGCGATCGGGGTGGTTGGCGATATCCCGGGCCAGGAAGGCGAGGAACTGCTCAAGCAGCGGGTCTTCCTCGGCAGGCACAGCGCGGCTGAGCACCACCTCGCCATCGGGGCGGATGCTGTAGTGAATCTTGTCGCGCTTGCCCAGCTTGAGGGCGCGGCGCACGGTTTCCGGAACCGTGGTCTGGTAGCGGTCGGTGAGCGTGGATTCGACTTCGAGGGTGGCGGGCATGGCATTCTCGACGAACGACGATGGAAGTGCTTTGATCGTAATGCGACTGCATTGCCTGGTCAATGCAGTCGCATTGTCCCCTGATCCTGCTGGCGATAGCGGGGGCGAATGGGGCGCCCGCGCCCGCCCCGCTCAATAGGCGCCCTTGACGAGATTCGTCGGCGTGCCGGCGACGAAGTGGTCGATGTTGTCGATGAGCTGGTCGGCCAGTGCCTGCTGCGCCTCGTCCGAGGCCCAGGCGACGTGCGGCGTCAGGATCACGTTGGGGCGGGCGGCGATGCGCATCATCGGGCTGTCGGCGGCGGGCGGCTCGCCCAGCGTGACGTCGAAGCCGGCGCCGCTGATGAGACCCTCGTCGAGCGCCTGCACCAGCGCTTCCTCGTCGACGAGGCCGCCGCGCGCGGTGTTGATCAGCAGCGGGCGGCGCGCCATCTGGCGGAACTCGGCCAGCCCGATCATGCCCCGCGTCTCGGGTGTCAGCGGGCAGTGCAGCGTGATGATGTCGCTCGTCGCCAGGATCTCGTCCCAGGGCGTGTACAGGCGGCCGCAGCCGCTCCTGCCCTTGTGCGCGGCGAACAGCGGCACCATACCGAAGGCGCGCGCGATGGCGGCGACGCTCTGGCCGAGCGCGCCTTCGCCGATGATGCCGAGGCGCGCGCCGGCGAGATCGTGGATGGCGTGGTTGAAGAAGCAGAACTGGCCGGACTTCTGCCATTCGCCCTCGATGACGTCGTCGCGGTAGGCGACGAGATTGCGGCGCAGCGCCAGCATCAGCGCGAAAGTGTGCTCGGGCACGGTGTTGACCGCGTAGCCGCGGATGTTGGCGACGGCGATGCCGCGGCGCGCGCAGGCGGCCTTGTCGACGCAGTCGGTGCCGGTCGCGGCCACCGCCACCAGGCGCAGCTCGGGCAGTTGCTCGAGCACGTCAGCGCTGAGCGGCACCTTGTTGGTGATCGCGATCGCGGCGCCGGCGAGGCGTTCGACGACCTGCTCGGGGCGGGTGTGCGCATGCACCACCAGCTCGTGTTCGAAGGCGGGGCGGCGCAGGCGGATCTGCGGCGCGATCGTGGCGCGGTCGAGGAAGACGATCTTGTGCATGTTCTTGTTCTCCTGCAGGTCAGAGGTGGCGCTTGGCTTCGGCGGCAACGGCCGCGGGCGTGATGCCGAAATGCTCGAACAGCTGCTCGGCCGGGCCGGAGGCGCCGAAACCGCGCATGCCGACGAAGCCGCCGCGGCTGCCCAGGTACTGGTCCCAGCCGAAGCGCAGCGCCGCCTCGACGCCGACGCGCACCGTGCCCTCGCCGAGCACGGCGGCGCGGTAGGCAGCGTCCTGGGCGTCGAAGAGTTCCCAGCACGGCATCGACACCACCGTGGTCGGGATGCCGTCGGCCTGGAGCAGCGCGCGCGCGGCGAGCGCGACGGCGACTTCGGAGCCGGTCGCCAGCAGCGTCACCGCGCGCGGGCCGCCTTCGGCTTCGGCGAGCACATAGGCGCCGCGGCGCGACAGATTATCGTCGACATGCGCGCACCGCAGCGTGGGCAGGGCCTGGCGGGCGAAGATCAGGCTCGCCGGCGTGCGGCGCTGCTCGAGCGCGACTTCCCAGCATTCGGCGGCCTCCACGGCGTCGGCCGGGCGCATCACCAGCATGTTGGGCATTGCGCGCAGCGCGGCGAGGATCTCCACCGGCTGGTGCGTCGGGCCGTTCTTGC
>JANJTU010000053.1 GCA_024710965.1 Thauera sp.
TCGGACGCCTCGGCAGCCGCCTCGACCATCTGCTCACGCCAGTTGTCGGCATCCGCCTGCAACTCGGCGGGAATCTCCCGGTACTCGAACTTCATACCCTGGGAGGCCTCGTCCCAGATGATCGCCTTCATCTTGATCAGATCGACGACGCCGGCAAAGGTATCCTCGGCACCGATCGGCAGCACGATCGGCACCGGATTGGCCTTCAGGCGGGTCTTCATCTGGTCGACGACCTTGTAGAAGTTCGCGCCGGAGCGGTCCATCTTGTTCACGAAAGCCAGGCGCGGCACCTTGTACTTGGTCGCCTGACGCCACACCGTCTCGGACTGCGGCTGAACGCCACCGACCGCGCAATACACCATGCACGCGCCATCGAGCACGCGCATCGAGCGCTCGACTTCGATGGTGAAGTCGACGTGCCCCGGGGTATCGATGATATTGAAGCGGTGCTCGGGGAAGTTCAGATCCATCCCCTTCCAAAAGCAGGTCGTCGCCGCGGACGTAATGGTGATCCCGCGCTCCTGCTCCTGGGCCATCCAGTCCATGGTAGCCGCGCCATCGTGCACTTCACCGATCTTGTGGTTCACACCGGTGTAGTAAAGGATGCGCTCGGTGGTGGTCGTCTTGCCGGCGTCGATGTGAGCGGAAATACCGATATTGCGGTAGCGCTCGATAGGAGTCTTGCGGGCCACGTTAATCCTGCCTTACGTTAGTCGCGCTCGTGACGCGATGAACTGTTCGTTGCGTTAGAAAAGACTCGAGCCCTTCGCAGGGCCCGATTTACCGCTACCGAAAGAAATCAGAAGCGGTAGTGCGAGAACGCCTTGTTGGCTTCGGCCATGCGATGCACTTCCTCGCGCTTCTTCATGGCGGCGCCACGACCTTCGGCGGCCTCGAGCAGTTCACCCGCCAGACGCTGGGCCATCGACTTCTCGGCACGCTTGCGCGCGGCCTCGCGCAGCCAGCGCATCGACAGCGCCATGCGACGCGACGGACGCACCTCGACCGGGACCTGGTAGTTCGCACCACCAACGCGGCGGCTCTTCACTTCCACCACCGGCTTGACGTTGCCGACGGCGGCCGCAAACACTTCCAGCGGGTCCTTGTTGGCCTTGGCGGTGATGTGCGCGAACGCACCATAGACGATGCGCTCGGCGACGGACTTCTTGCCCGACTGCATGATCACGTTGATGAACTTCGAAACGTCCTGATTACCGAACTTCGGATCCGGCAGGACTTCGCGCTTGGGTACTTCACGACGACGCGGCATGACAACCTCTCGCTAAATTTCTGGTGCCAACAATCAGGCTTTCTTCGGGCGCTTCGCGCCGTACTTGGAGCGCGACTGCTTACGATCCTTGACGCCCTGCAGATCAAGGGAGCCACGCACGATGTGGTAACGCACACCAGGCAAGTCCTTCACACGACCGCCACGGATCAGCACGACCGAGTGCTCCTGCAGGTTGTGCCCTTCACCGCCGATATACGAGATGACCTCGAAGCCATTGGTCAGGCGCACCTTGGCAACCTTCCGCAGCGCCGAGTTCGGCTTCTTCGGGGTCGTGGTATAGACGCGGGTGCAGACACCACGCTTCTGCGGGCAAGCTTCCAGCGCCGGAACCTTGCTCTTCGAGGCTTCCATCTGGCGCGGCTTGCGGACAAGCTGATTGATTGTTGGCATAGCTTAAGAATTTCCCAAAAAACCGAGGCAGCCCACCACGGGCCGCCTCGGGCGGATTATTCCGGCTGCGACTGACTACGATTGGTCAGTCCACAAAAAGAGGCCGGAGTTTAGTCCGAGGCTGTCAAGAAAGTCAACTGGCCTCGATGTCCTGCTGCGCTTCCAGCACGGTTTCGGCGGGCGCCCATGCGTGCTCGGCGCCGAGATCCAGCCCCTCCTCCTGCGCCTTGCGGCTGCGGTGGTAGGCGAGACCCGTTCCCGCCGGGATCAGGCGGCCGACGATGACGTTCTCCTTGAGGCCGCGCAACTCGTCGCGCTTGCCCATGATCGCCGCCTCGGTCAGCACCCGGGTCGTCTCCTGGAAGGACGCGGCCGAGATGAAGGAGTCGGTCGACAGCGAGGCCTTGGTGATGCCGAGCAGCACGTTCTGGTACTGCGCCGGCAGCTTGCCTTCGGCGTCGATGCGGTCGTTCTCGTCCAGCACCTCCGAGCGCTCGACCTGCTCCTCGCGGATGAAGCGCGTATCGCCGGCGTCGGTGATCACGACCCGCCGCAGCATCTGGCGCACGATCACCTCGATGTGCTTGTCGTTGATCTTGACGCCCTGCAGGCGATAGACGTCCTGCACCTCGTCAATGATGTAGCGCGCCAGCTCGCTGATGCCCTGCAGGCGCAGGATGTCGTGCGGATCGGCCGGGCCGTCGACGATGAGTTCGCCCTTGTTCACCACCTGGCCGTCGTGCACCATCAGGTGCTTGTCCTTCGGGATGAGGAACTCGTGCGAGGTCCCGTCCGGCTCGGTGATCACCAGGCGTTGCTTGCCCTTCGTCTCCTTGCCGAAGGACACCGTGCCCGTGTATTCGGCGAGCATGCCTGCATCCTTGGGCGCACGGGCCTCGAACAGTTCCGCCACGCGCGGCAGACCGCCGGTGATGTCACGCGTCTTGGCCGACTCCTGCGGAATACGCGCCAGGATGTCGCCGACGTTGATCTGCTGGCCGTCCTTGACCGTGATCAGCGAGCCGACCTGGAAGGTGATCGCCACCGCGTGATCGGTACCCGCGATCTTGACCTCCTCGCCGTTCTCGTCGAGCAGCTTGACCTGCGGGCGCACGCCCTTGGCCGTGCCCGTCGACGAGCGGCGCTTGGAGTCGATGACCACCAGCGTCGACAGGCCGGTGACTTCGTCGATCTGCTTGGCGACGGTAGCGCCTTCCTCGACGTTCTCGAACTTCACCGTACCGGCATACTCGGTGACGATCGGGCGGGTATGCGGATCCCACGACGCCAGCTGCGTGCCGGCCTTCACCGGACCACCGTCGTCCACCAGCAGGGTGGCGCCATACGGCAGTTTATGGCGCTCGCGCTCGCGGCCCATGTCGTCGGCGACGACCACTTCGGCCGAGCGCGCGATGACGACCTTCTCGCCCTTGGCATTGGCCACGTAGCGCATGTTGCCGGCGAAGCGGATGGTGCCGCCCGACTTCGCCTCCACACCGCTCGCCGCCGCGGCCCGCGATGCCGCACCGCCGACGTGGAAGGTCCGCATCGTGAGCTGGGTGCCCGGTTCGCCGATCGACTGCGCGGCGATGACGCCGACCGCCTCACCGACGTTGACCATCGAGCCGCGGCCCAGGTCGCGGCCGTAGCACTTGGCGCACAGCCCGTAGCGCGTCTCGCACGTCAGCGGCGTGCGCACCTTCACTTCGTCGACGCCCAGGCCTTCGATCAGGTCGACCGCGTCTTCGTCGAGCAGGCTGCCGGCCTCGATCGCCGTTTCCTGCGTATCCGGATTGACGACGTCTTCGGCGCAGACGCGGCCGAGGATGCGCTCGCGCAGCGGCTCGACCACTTCGCCGCCCTCGATCAGCGCCTTCATCGCAAAGCCGTCGCGCGTGCCGCAGTCGTCCTCGATCACCACCAGATCCTGGGTGACGTCGACCAGACGGCGCGTCAGGTAGCCCGAGTTCGCGGTCTTCAGCGCCGTATCGGCGAGGCCCTTACGCGCACCGTGGGTCGAGATGAAGTACTGCAGAACGTTCAGGCCTTCGCGGAAGTTCGTCGTGATCGGCGTCTCGATGATCGAGCCGTCCGGCTTCGCCATCAGGCCGCGCATGCCGGCGAGCTGACGGATCTGGGCCGCGGAACCGCGCGCGCCCGAGTCGGCCATCATGTAGATCGAGTTGAACGACTCCTGGCGGACGGTCTTGCCCTCGCGGTTGACGACCTCCTCGGAGCCGAGCTGCTCCATCATCGCCTTCGCCACCTGGTCGCCGCAGCGGCCCCAGATATCGACGACCTTGTTGTAGCGCTCGCCGTCGGTGACCAGGCCC
>JANJTU010000090.1 GCA_024710965.1 Thauera sp.
AAGTAGCGGTCGATCCAGCCCTGCGCGGCGGCGCGCTCGATGCCGAGGTTCTTCGCCAGGCCGTGCGCGCTCATGCCGTAGATGAGGCCGAAGTTGATCACCTTGGCGTAGCGGCGCTGCTCGCTCGTGACTTCGGCCGGCGGCACGCCGAAGACCTCGCCCGCGGTGGCGCGGTGCACGTCCTCGCCGTGGGCGAAGGCCTCGAGCAGGCGGGCGTCGCCCGACAGGTGGGCCATGATGCGCAGCTCGATCTGCGAGTAGTCGGCGGAGACGATCAGGTGCTCGCGCGGCGCGATGAAGGCGGCGCGGATGCGGCGGCCCTCGGCGGTGCGGATCGGGATGTTCTGCAGGTTGGGCTCGGCGCTCGCCAGCCGGCCGGTGACCGCGGTGGCCTGGGAGAAGCTGGTGTGCACGCGGCCGGTCTGCGGATTGACCATGCGCGGCAGCTTGTCGGCGTAGGTGCTCTTGAGCTTGGCGAGGCCACGATGCTCGAGCAGCAGCTTCGGCAGCGGGTAGTCCTCGGCGAGCTGGCTCAGCACGTCCTCGTCGGTGGAGGGCTGGCCGGTGGCGGTCTTCTTCACCACCGGCAGGCCGAGCGTGCCGAACAGCACCTCGCCGAGCTGCTTGGGCGAGCCGAGGTTGAAGGGCTGGCCGGCGAGCGCGTGCGCCTCGCGCTCGAGCTCGAGCAGGCGGCGGCCGAGCTCCTCGGAGTGCTGGGCGAGCAGGAAGGGGTCGATCAGCACGCCGGTGCGCTCCATTTCGAGCAGCACCTCGAGCACCGGCAGCTCGAGCTCGCGGTACAAGGCGGCGAGGCGCGGCGCAGCCTCGAGCTGCGGCCACAGCTTGCGGTGCAGCCGCAGGGTGAGGTCGGCGTCCTCGGCGGCGTATTCGGTGGCGCGCTCGATCGCGACCTCGTCGAAGCCGATCTGCTTCGCGCCCTTGCCGCAGACCTCGGCGTAGGGAATCGTCGTCAGGCCGAGGTGGCGCTTGGCGAGCGAATCCAGATCGTGCGTCTTGTCGCTTTCGAGCACGTAGGATTCGAGCAGGGTGTCGTGGGCGATGCCGGCGAGACGGATGCCGTGGTTGGCGAGCACGTGGGCGTCGTACTTCAGGTTCTGGCCGAGCTTGGCGTGCTGCGCCGACTCCAGCCAGGGCTTGAGCCTTTCCAGCACTTCGTCGAGCGGCAGCTGCGCCGGCGCATCCGGCAACGGGGCGGTGCCGCGGTGGGCGAGCGGCAGGTAGGCGGCCTCGCCCGCCACGGTGGCGAAGGAAATGCCGACCAGGCGCGCGGCCATCGGGTCGAGGCTGGTGGTCTCGGTGTCGAAGGCGGTCAGCGCGGCGGCGCTGATCTTCGCCAGCCAGGCGTCGAAGCTCGGCCAGTCGAGGATCGCGACGTAGCCGGCGCGGTGGGCGCCGGGCGCGGCGGGGGGGTCGTCGGCCTCGGCGTCGGCCGTGTCGGCGGCGAAGCGGCGCGCCTCGGTCGCCGCCTTGGCGGCGCTCACGCTCGCGCTGCCGCCCGCCGCTTCGCCGTCGAGGTCCCGCAGCCAGCCGCGGAACTCGAAGCGCTCGTAGAGCGCGCGCAGCGCCGCCTTGTCGTCGCCGCGCGCGGGCAACTCGTCGAGCGTCACCGGCAGCGCGACGTCGGTCGCCACCGTCACCAGGCGGCGCCCCAGGGGCAGGAAATCCAGGTGCTTCCTCAGGTTGTCGCCGACCTTGCCACCGACCTTGTCGGCGTTGGCCACCAGCGCGTCGAGGCTGCCGTACTCGGTGAGCCACTTCACCGCCGTCTTCGGCCCGCACTTCTCCACCCCGGGCACGTTGTCGACCGTGTCGCCGACCAGGGCCAGGTAGTCGACGATGCGCTCGGGCGGCACGCCGAACTTGGCGGCGACGCCGGCCGCGTCGAGCACTTCCTCGCTCATCGTGTTGACCCAGCGCACGCCGGGGCGCACGAGCTGGGTCAGGTCCTTGTCGCCGGTCGAGATCACCACTTCCCAGCCGCGCTCGAGCGCCTGGCGGGTCAGCGTGCCGATGACGTCGTCGGCCTCGACGCCCTCGACCGCCAGCAGCGGCCAGCCTTCGGCCTGCACCGCCGCGTGCAGCGGTTCGATCTGTGCGCGCAGGTCGTCGGGCATCGGCGGGCGGTGAGACTTGTATTCCGGGTACCAGTCGTCGCGGAAGGTCTTGCCCTTGGCGTCGAACACGCAGGCGCGGAATTCTGCCTTGTAGTCGCTTTCCAGCCGACGTAGCATCGACAACACACCCCGGATCGCCCCCGTCGGCTCGCCCTGCGAGTTGCGCAGATCGGGCAGCGCATGGAATGCGCGGTACAGATAACTGGAACCATCGACGAGCAGCAGGGTGGGCATCCTGAACGATCCTTGGGGGCTTATTGCGAGACACGAGAACAACATGACCGCGAAAGAGAAACTCCCCCGCAGCGTGCCCGACGGCATCGCGCCGCGCTACAACGCGCGCGAGTCCTGGCGGATCTTCGGAATTATGGCAGAGTTCGTCGAGGCGACCGAAAGGCTCAACGCCATCCGCCCGGCGGTGTCGATCTTCGGCAGCGCGCGCACGCCGCCCGACCACATGTACTACATGCTCGCCGAGAAGATCGCGCGCCTGCTGTCGGACGCCGGCTTCGCGGTGATCTCGGGCGGCGGGCCGGGGATCATGGAGGCCGCCAACAAGGGCGCCTATTTCGGCAAGAGCCCGTCGATCGGGCTCAACATCCAGCTGCCGCTCGAGCAGGGCGCGAATCCCTACCAGGACATCTCGCAGACCTTCCAGCACTTCTTCGCGCGCAAGTTCATGTTCGTGAAGTTCGCCGCGGCCTACGTCGTCATGCCCGGCGGCTTCGGCACGCTCGACGAGCTGCTCGAAGCGATGACGCTGATCCAGACCCACAAGAGCCGCCGCATCCCGGTGATCCTGGTGCATGGCCCGTTCTGGCAGGGCCTGCTCGACTGGTTCCGCGACCGCCTCGTGACCGAAGGCATGATCAACCCGGAGGACCTCGAACTCGTGCAGGTGATCGACAAGCCAGAGGACGTCGTCGATGCCATCTTCAAGCACTACGAGCGCCGCGGCTTCCAGCCGCTGCCGGCCGAGCGCGAGATGATGCTGAACCTGTGACCCCTGAGCCTGCTCCTAAACCGCTAGAATTGGAGCATCCTCAGGAGAACATCATGCGCCGCACCCTGATCGCCCTGCTGCTGGCCGCGGCCCTCCCGGCCTTCGCCCAGCAGCCGCCCGCCCTCGAACCGATCCCCGAGCCGCCTCCGCCGCCGCCCGGCATGACCGACGAGGACGAGCCCGAAGTCACCATCGTCAAGCGCGGCGAGGACACCGTCACCGAGTACCGCATCCGCGGCAAGCTCTACATGGTCAAGGTGACGCCGCCGCACGGCGTGCCTTACTACCTGATCGACAAGGAAGGCCACGGCCAGATGGTGCGCGACGACAGCGCGCCGACGCTGGCGGTGCCGATGTGGGTGATCAAGTCCTGGTGAGCCCGATGCCGGCAGGCAGCGCCACCTCCTCGGCCGAGCCCGCGCAGGTGCACAGCTTCGCGCCGGCGTGCCGCGCCGATGCGCGCGTGCTCGTGCTCGGCAGCATGCCGGGCGCGGCCTCGCTCGCTGCGGCGCAGTACTACGCCCATCCGCGCAACGCCTTCTGGCCGATCATGGGCGTGCTGTTCGGCGCCGGCCCCGCCCTGCCCTATGGCGAACGTGTGGCGCGCATCGCCGCTGCCGGCGTCGCGCTGTGGGACGTCATCGCCCGCTGCCGGCGGCCGGGCAGCCTCGACAGCGCGATCGCCGCCGACAGCGTCGTCGCCAACGACTTCGCCGCACTGTTCGCCGCCTGCCCGCACATCCGCCACGTCTTCTTCAACGGCGGCGCGGCCGAAGCCGCCTTCCGCCGCCACGTGCGCCTACCGCCCGGCCTGCCGGCGCTGCGCCTCGTCCGCCTGCCTTCGACCAGCCCGGCGCACGCCGCGCGCAGCTTCGACGCCAAGCTCGCCGCCTGGCAGGTGGTGCGCGAGGCCGCCGCACCGGCCCGCCCGCTCGCCGCCTGAACGGCGGCCCTCGTCTTTCCCCGGAGTCCGCATGTCCGTCTTCACCGCCGTTCCCGAACCCGTTCTCGCCGACTGGCTCAAGCACTATGCCGTCGGCCGGCTGGTCGAGCTCAAGGGCATTTCCGCGGGCGTGCAGAACAGCAACTTCTTCGTCACCACCACGCTCGGGCGCTACGTGCTGACGCTGTTCGAAGGCATGCCGCGCGCCGAGCTGCCCTACTACCTCAATCTGATGGCCCACCTCGCGCGCCACGGCCTGCCGGTGCCGGCGCCGATCGCCGACCGCGACAACGAATACCTCGGCACCCTGCAGGAACGCCCGGCGGCGCTCGTGGTGCGGCTTTCCGGCAGCTCGGTGATGGAACCCGGCCCGGCCCACTGCGACAAGGTCGGCGCCATGCTCGCCGGCCTGCACCTGGCGGGCCAGTCCTACGGCCGCCGCCAGGACAACCCGCGCGGGCCGGCCTGGCGCACCGCCACCGCACAGGCCGTGCGCGGCTTTCTGCCTGCCGACGAGCAGGCCCTGCTCGACGCCGAGCTCGCCTTCCAGGCCGGCGTCGATCTCGGCGCGCTGCCGGCCGGCGCGATCCACGCCGACCTCTTCCGCGACAACGTGCTGTGGGAAACGGGCGACGACGGCGAGAGCCGCATCGGCGGCGTCATCGACTTCTACTTCGCCGGCCACGACGCGCTGCTGTTCGACGTCGCCGTCACCGTCAACGACTGGTGCACCACGCCGGACGGCGCACTCGACGCCGCGCGCTGCACCGCGCTGCTCGGCGCCTACCATGCCGAGCGCCCGTTCACGACCGCCGAGCGCGGCGCCTGGCCGGCGATGCTGCGCGCCGCCGCGCTGCGCTTCTGGCTGTCGCGCGCGGCCGACTTCCACCTGCCGCGCGAAGGCGAGATGGTGCTGGTCAAGGACCCCGCCGAATACCGCGACATCCTGCGCCTGCGCACGGCCGGTGTGCCGCCCCTGCCATGAGCGCCGGCACCCGCCCCCTTCATCCGCCCGCCCCGGCGCCGGGCGAGGTCACACCGGCCCACGCCCTGCAGTGGTTCGCCGCCGGCTGGCAGCTGTTCCTGAAGGCCCCGGGCGTATGGGTGATCCAGGCGCTGATCTTCTTCGTCATCATCACCGCGCTCGGCCTGCTGCCCTTTCTCGGCTGGGCGGCGGCGCCGGTGGCGCTGCCGGTGCTGGTCGCCGGCATGGTGGCGGGCGCGCAGGCGGTGGATCGCGGCGAGACGCTGCGCGTGGACCAGCTCTTCGACGGCCTGCGCCGCCACGCCGGCAACCTGCTGCTGGTGGGCGCCTTCCACCTCCTCGGCGCGCTGCTGGCGGCGCTGATCGCCGCCGCCATCGGCGGCAGCGCGATGCTCACCGGCATGCTCGTCGGCGCCTTCGCCGGCATGGGCATGGCCGCCGGCGGCATGATGTTCGGCGTGCTCGTGTTCACCGTGCTGTGGGTGCTGCTGATGATGGCGCTGTGGTTCGCCCCCGCGCTGGTCATGCTGCACGACGTGGCGCCGCGCGAGGCGATGACGCTCTCCGCGCGCGCCTGCTTCCACAACCTGCTCGCCTTCGTGGTGCTCGCCGCGCTGCTCTACGTGCTGGTGTGGGTGGCGATGATCCCCGCCGGGCTGGGCATGCTGGTGCTGGTGCCGGTGATCGCCGGCGCGCTCTACGCGGCGTGGAAGGAGACCTTCTCGCCGCTGCTGCCCGCCCCCGTGGCCGCCTCCGACCACACGCCGGATGACGCCTCCGCGCAGGAGGCGACGGGCGACACCACCCCGGCCAGCCCCGCGCTGCTCCCGCCGCCGAGCGACAACACGACGGACGACGTCGGCACCAAGGCCGCGCCACCCGCTCCCGAGCCTGGTCCCTCGCCCGGTCCTGCGGACGAGCCGCCCAAACCCTGACCCCTGGAAACCAATGCAAGCACGACAACTCCCCATGCCGCGCGGCTGGGCCTGGCTGCGCGAAGGCCTGCAGCTGTGGCGGCGCAACCCGGCGCTGCTGACCTTCGCCACCTTCGGCTACCTGCTCTCGATCATCGTCATCAGCCTGGTGCCGCTGCTCGGCCAGCTCGTCGCCTCGCTGCTGATGCCGGCGCTCTCGGTCGGTGTGCTCAACGCCTGCCGCGCGGTCGACTCCGGCCGCAAGACCGGTCCCGACGTGCTCTTCTCCGGCTTCAAGTCCAACCTGCAGGGCCTGGTGGTGGTCGGCGGCCTCTACCTCGCGGCCACCCTGGTGGTGCTGATGCTGGTGATGCTGGTCGACGACGGCAGCCTGGCCGCGGTGATGCGCGGCGAGGACATGGACACGCAGGCCGCGGCCGACTCCTCGCTCGGCTTCACCCTGGCGGTCGGCCTCGCGCTGAGCACCCCGGTGATGATGGCCTACTGGTTCGCGCCCGCGCTCGCGGGCTGGTGGAAGCTGCCCGCCCCCAAGGCGATGTTCTTCAGCTTCTACGCCTGCCTGCGCAACTGGCGGCCCTTCGTCGCCTACGCGCTCGGGCTGGCGATCTTCGCCGGCGTGCTGCCCGGCCTGGTGGTCGCGGTGCTCGGCCTGCTC
>JANJTU010000100.1 GCA_024710965.1 Thauera sp.
CCACACCCTGCTGGGTGAAGGCGCCTACTTCGCCCCGGAACTCGGCAATGTGTACAAGCGCCGCGGACCGGAATTCATCAAGGCATGGATGCAGGCCCAGCCCACCGGCGCCCCGGGCCGTCGCCAGATGCCGAACTTCCACCTCACCGATGAAGAGCTCGACCAGCTCGTGGCCTTCCTCAAATATACCTCCGAGATCAACACCGCCAACTGGCCGCCCAACATCGAGGGCTGACCAGTCCATCTGGAGAGACGACAAGGGGATCACGTCATGCAATACAAATCACAAGCGGTCGCCATGCCCTACTTCATCGCGGCGATCGGGCTGTTCGTGGGGCAAATCATCTTCGGTCTGATCATGGGCCTGCAGTACGTCATCGGCGATTTCCTCTTCCCGGAAATCCCGTTCAACGTGGCCCGCCTGGTTCACACCAACCTGCTCATCGTGTGGCTGCTGTTCGGCTTCATGGGGGCAGCGTATTACCTCGTGCCTGAAGAGGCGGAAACCGAACTGTACAGCCCGAAGCTGGGGCTGGCGCTGTTCTGGGTCTTCCTCGTCGCCGGCGCGGCCACCATCCTCGGCTATCTGCTGGTGCCCTATGCCACGCTGGCCGAGATGACGGGCAACGACATCCTCGCGACCATGGGCCGGGAGTTCCTCGAACAGCCGCTCATCACCAAGATCGGCATCGTCATCGTGGCGCTCGCCTTCCTGTTCAACATCACCATGACCGTGCTGAAGGGCCGCAAGACCGCGATCAGCATGGTGCTGCTGATGGGTCTGTGGGGTCTGGCGATCTTCTTCCTGTTCTCGTTCTACAACCCGGGCAACCTGGTCAAGGACAAGTTCTACTGGTGGTGGGTTGTGCACCTCTGGGTGGAAGGCGTGTGGGAACTGATCCTCGGCGCGCTGCTGGCCTTCGTGCTGATCAAGGTGACCGGTGTCGACCGCGAAGTCATCGAGAAGTGGCTGTACGTCATCATCACCCTGGCGCTGGTCACCGGCATCATCGGCACCGGCCACCACTACTTCTGGATCGGTACGCCGGAATACTGGCAGTGGTGGGGTTCCATCTTCTCCGCGCTGGAGCCGTTGCCCTTCTTCGCCATGACCGTGTTCGCCTTCAACATGGTGAACCGCCGCCGTCGCGAGCATCCGAACAAGGCTGCCGTGCTGTGGGCGCTGGGTACCGGTGTGATGGCCTTCCTCGGCGCCGGCGTGTGGGGCTTCCTGCACACCCTGGCCCCGGTGAACTACTACACCCACGGCAGCCAGATCACCGCGGCCCACGGCCACATGGCCTTCTATGGCGCCTACGTGATGGTCGTGATCACCATCATCAGCTACGCCATGCCGATCCTGCGCGGCCGTGCGGCCAATCCGGAGAAGGCCCAGGTGATGGAGATGTGGAGCTTCTGGCTGATGACGATCGCGATGGTCTTCATCACCCTGTTCCTCACCGCCGCGGGCATCCTGCAAGTGTGGCTGCAACGCGTTTCCGACACGCCGCTGTCCTTCATGGCGACCCAGGACCAGGTTTCCCTGTTCTACTGGATGCGTGAATGGGCCGGTGTGGTGTTCTTCGTCGGGCTGCTGGTCTATCTCGCGAGCTTCTTCGTGAAGGGCGAGACCAAGCCGGCCAAGGCCTGATAGTGGGTGTCTCTCCGTAGTACCTCCTGGGCGACCGGGGGAAGGGGTTGGGGGCGGCGCGAGCCGCCCCTTTTTTTTCCTTGCCCGCCCCTCCCCCGACCGCGCTTTTTTTGTCGTCCAACAGTCGAGGCGGCGGTCGGGCACAGCGCGAACGGCTAGAATCCCCCCTCGCCCCCAACCGCCGCCCGATCCAACCGACGTGTCGCCCGCTTCCCGCCCGCCCTTTCGTCTCGCCATCAACGGCTATGGCCGCATCGGCCGCTGCTACCTGCGTGCGCTGCACGAAGCCGGCCTGGCCGGCCAGTTCCGCGTCGCCGCCATCAACGAGCCGGCCGACCTCGCCAGCATCGCCTACCTGACCCGCTTCGACTCCACCCACGGCCGCTTTCCCGGCCAGGTCGAAGCCGGCGACGGCCATCTACTGATCGACGGCGTGCCAATCCCCGTCTCTCACGCAACGACGCCCGAAGGCGTGGACTGGGCAAGCCACGAACTCGACCTGGTGGTCGAATGCTCCGGCCAGTACGGTGACCGCGCCAGCCTCGAACGCTTCCTGCTCGCAGGCTGCCCCCGCCTGCTGCTGTCACACCCCGGCAACAGCGCCGAGGACGTCGACGCCACCGTCGTGCACGGCATCAACCACCTGGCGCTCGACGGGCGCGAAGGCCTCGTCTCCAACGCTTCGTGCACCACGAACGCGGTCGTGCCGGTGCTCCACCTGCTGCAGCGCGAAATCGGCCTCGAACAGGTCCTGCTCACCACGCTGCACTCGGTCATGAACGACCAGCCGCTGATCGACGGCTACCATCACACCGACCTGCGCCGCACGCGCTCGGCCATGCAGTCGATCATCCCGGTGTCGACCGGCCTCGCCCGTGGCGTCGAGCGCCTGCTGCCGCAGCTCGCCGGCCGCGTGCAGGCGAAGGCGATCCGCGTCCCCACGCACAACGTGTCCGCCATCGACATGGTGCTTGCGACCACGCGCGACGTCGGCGCTGCCGAGATCAACGCCCTGCTGAAGCACGCGGCGGACTCCTGCTACCGGCAGCTCATCGCCTATTCGGACGAGACGCATGCGTCGATCGACTTCAACCACGACCCGCACTCCGCGATCGTCGATGCCAGCCAGACGCGAATGGTCGGCCCCCGCCTGGTGAACCTGGTGGTGTGGTTCGACAACGAATGGGGCTTCGCCAGCCGCATGGTCGACGTCACCCGCCACTGGCTGCACACCGTCGTCGCCGCCCGGCAAACCGTCCGCCCCAGTTAACCACGATCAAGTTCAAACCATGCGGGCTTGCCTAGACTGCGCCGCATGGAACAGACAAGCACCCTCCCTCTCGCCGCCGCGCCCGCCGCGCCCCTGACGCCTGTCACGCCGCTGCCGGCCCACGGGCCACGGCTTGCGGGCGACCTCGCGATCTGGTTCTTCATCCTTGCAGAACTGCTCGCCTTCGGCGTCTTCTTCGCCGCCTACGCCTTCACCCGCACCAGCAACCTCGAGCTCTTCAACGCCGAGCAGCAGGCGCTGAGCCGCGACGCCGGCGCGCTCAACACCGTGCTGCTGCTCACCGCCAGCTACTTCGTCGTGCGCGCGGTGCAGGCCGCCGAGCGCTGCGCCGCGGCGGCGAGCGCGCGCTGGCTGCTGGCCGCGATCGGCTGCGGCCTGGGCTTCGTCGTCGTCAAATCGTTCGAGTATGCGGCCGCGTTCGCGCACGACATCAGCCTGTCGAGCAGCCCCTTTCACATGTTCTACCTGTCGCTGACCTTCTTCCACTTCATGCACGTGATCCTCGGCCTCGTGATCCTCGTCGCGCTGTGGAACGGCGCGCGCAAGGGGCGCTACCGCCCGGGCGACATGAACGGCCTGGAGACGGGCGCCGCCTACTGGCACATGGTCGATCTCGTGTGGCTGGTGCTGTTCCCGCTGGTTTACGTGATCCACTGAGGAGACCGCCGATGAACACCGACGTGCACGGCACCCCCAAACGCGCCACCCTGCTGTGGGCCACGCTGATCGCCGCTACCCTCCTCACCTGGGGCCTGGGTGAGCAGGGTGCCAGCGGCACCTGGGCGATTGCTGCCCTGGCGGCGATCGCCTTCTGGAAGGGCGCGGTCATCATTCTCGATTTCATGGCGCTGCGACATGCGCCGCTGCTGTGGCGGGCCATCACCATGGGCTGGATGGTCGTCGTGTGGTCCGTCATTGCCATTGCATACTGGAGAGGACTTTCCTGATGAAGCCCGACACCCCGAACCTCGACACGCCCTTCTACCAGGCCGCCGGCGACGAAATCGCGGTGTTCGAGCATGCGTGGAAGAACCGCCTGCCGCTGCTGATCAAGGGCCCCACCGGCTGCGGCAAGACGCGCTTCGTCGCCCACATGGCGGCCCGCCTCGGCCTGCCGCTGTACACCGTGGCCTGCCATGACGACCTCACCGCCGCCGATCTCGTCGGCCGCCACCTGATCGGCGACGGCCGCACCATGTGGTGCGACGGCCCGCTGACACGCGCGGTGCGCGAAGGCGGCATCTGCTACCTCGACGAGGTGGTCGAGGCGCGCAAGGACACCACCGTCGTGCTGCACCCGCTCGCCGACGACCGCCGCCTGCTGCCGATCGACCGCACCGGCGAGCTGCTCGCGGCGCCGCCCAGCTTCATGCTCGTGGTCTCGTACAACCCCGGCTACCAGAACCTGCTCAAGGGCATGAAGCCCTCCACCCGCCAGCGCTTCGTCAGCCTGCGCTTCGACTTCCCGCAGGCCGAGCAGGAAGCCGCGATCCTGATCGGCGAGACCGGCTGCCCGCCCGATCTCGCGCGCCGCCTGGTGGCGATCGCCGGCGCGCTGCGCTCGCTGAAGGACCGCGACCTCGAGGAAGCCGCCAGCACCCGCCTGCTGATCTACGCCGCGCTGCTGATCAAGGACGGCATGGACCCGGTCGCCGCCTGCCGCGTCGGCATCGTCGAGAGTCTCACCGACGATCCGGAAGTGGCCGAAGCGCTGATGGAAGTGGCGGCGGCCACTTTCGGACGCTGACTCGCGCCGCCGAAGCGCTATAAATCAAACATGGCCATCGAACGCTCCGACCCCCTCAGGAACCTGATGCCCGGCCCGCGGCTGGCGGTTGCTGCCGAAGCACTGTTCCTCATCAACCTGATGCTGCTGCCGGGGCTGGCGTTCGCAATGCTGCTGGTGCTGTGGGCGATGCACCGCGACCACCCCGACCCGCTGGTGCGCAACCACCTGCGCCAGACCGGCTGGACCTGCATCTGGGGCGGCCTGCTGCTGGTCACGATCAGCGTCGGCATCTTCCTCCTTGGCGGCTTCGACAACCCCTGGTCATGGGTGATCGGCGTGCTGTACTTCACCTTTGTCCACTCCACGCTGATCCTGCTCGGCGTGCTCGGCCTGGCACGCGCCATCAACGGACGCAGCTGGCGCTACCCAATTCTTGGTCCGCGCGAAGATGTCTGATCCCACCGCCAGTTTCGCCTCCGCCACCACGCGGCGGGTGATTCCGATCGCTCGCGCCGACGCGCCGCCAAAGTCGCAGCAGAAGCGCCGCCTCGCCTTCCAGGTCGGCTTCTTCCTCCTCTTCGTCCTCGCGCCGGTGTTCGACCTGTTCCGCTACGACCTCGACGCCAACCACGCCTGGCTGCTCGGCATGGAGTGGCGCCTGGGCATGGACGACTTCCTCGCCGGGCGGATCAGCGCCCTCGAGGCCGGCACCAATGTCATGCTGCGCCTGTTCGTGCCGCTGCTGCTCGGCGCCGCAGCGTTCCTGTGGGTGGCCTGGAAGTGGGGGCGCATGTACTGTGGCTGGCTCTGCCCGCACTTCTCCGTCGTGGAGACGATCAACAAGCTCATGGCGCGCGCCTCGGGCAAGCCCAGCGTATGGGAGAAGTGGCGCCTGCCGCCGTGGAAGCCCGATGGCACGCCGACCCGCGTCGACGCGCGCTGGTGGGGCCTGGTCGTGCCCGCGGCGGTCGGCTTCGCCTTCACCTGGGCGGTCGTGCTGCTGACCTACCTGCTGCCGCCGGCGGAGGTGTACGGCAACCTCTTCAACGGCGAACTCACGCGCAACCAGTTCATCTTCATCACCGCGGCCACCGTCGTCCTGAGTCTGGAATTCCTCTTCGCCCGCCACCTCTTCTGCCGCTTCGTCTGTGCAGTCGGGCTGTTCCAGAGCCTCGCCTGGATGAGCAACCGCGATGCCATGGTCGTCGGCTTCGAGCGCAGCCGCGCCGCCGACTGCGCCAGCTGCCTGCCCGAACGCCAGTCGGCCTGCGACGCGGTGTGCCCGATGCGGCTCAAGCCGCGCAATATCAAGCGCCACATGTTCACCTGCACGCAGTGCCGGCAATGTGTCGATGCCTGCAATGAAACCCAGCACGGCAACCCCGACGGCCCGCTGCTGTCCTGGGTCGCGGGCGAGGCCGCAAGGCAGAACGAGGCCGGCTTCCGCGCCGTCCGGGAGAACTGAACCATGGAAGAGGTCGTCGGCAAGCTCTGGCATCGCTTCATCACGCGCGCCGCCGGCGGGCACTTCCCGCAAGCCGCGGTGAAGCTGAAGGAGATCGAGCGCGTCGCTGCGGTGTTCTTCCGCGCCCTGGGCGGTGACCCCGGCCTGCGCGTCGCCGCCGCCACCGCGGACACGCACGGCGCGCGGCGCAGCCTGCTCGCGCGCATCGCCGGCGCCGACGAACGCACGCCGCGCGCCCGCATGGACATCAACACCCTGCGCCTGCCGCCGGAGCTCGACGCCCTGCCCGAGCGCAGCCTCAACCGCGACCTCTACCTCTGGCTCGCCGCGCTCGCCGCAGCCCATGGCAGCGCTGACGACGCCCTCGGCGTCACGCTGACGCCCCTCCCCGAGGGCGCCGCGGCCGATGCCGCGAGCCTCGAACTGCGCGAAAACCAGCGCGCCACGCTGTGCGCACTGCAGCGCTGGCCCGGCGTCGAGGCGCGCTACCGCCGCCTCGTCGAGGCCGTGCTCAAGCAGCGCCCCGAGCCGGCAAAGCTGCCCGCCGCCGAAGCCGACCGCGAACGCCTGATCCGCCAGGCGCTGCAGCGCCCCGGCAGCGTCGCCGCCCTGCCCCCACTGCCGCCCAAGGCGATGCCGCCGCAACCGGTGCTGCTGTGGCTGAGCGAGCTCGCCGCCAGCCCCGTGCCTGCCGCTGCCGGCGGCGCCGGCGCCGAAGCCGCCGACAGCGCCAGCAGCAAGCCCGCCGACAAGGACAGCGCACGCCAGGCGCACCGCGTCGAGCGCGTCGACCAGCCGCAGGAAAAACATGGCCTGATGCTACCCTTCCGCGCCGAGAGCCTGCTGTCGGTGGCCGAGTTCATCAAGGTCAAGCGCAACACCGATGACGACCCCGACGACAACGCCGCCGACGCCGCCGCCAACCTCGACCACCTGTCGCTCGCACGCGACGAGGAGCGGGTCGCCTCCAAGGTCCGCTTCGACCTCGACCTGCCCTCCGCCGCGGAGGACGACACCGTGCTCGGCGAGGGCATCCCGCTGCCGGAATGGGACTACCGCAAGGGCCTGCTGCGCGAGGACTACGTCCGCCTGACCGAGTTCACCGCCTCGGTCACCGACCCGCGCGCCGCGCCGACGCCGCTTCCCGCCCACCTGCGCCGCACCGCACGCCGTCTGCACCGCCAGTTCGCCGCGCTGCAGCCCGGCCGGCGCTGGCTGAAGGCGCAGGCCGACGGCAGCGAACTCGATGTCGACGCCGTCGTGCGCGCCGCCACCGACCGCGCCACCGGCCACCATCCGTCGGATCAGCTCTACCTGTCGCTGGAAAAGCGCGAGCGTGACCTCGCCTGCCTCGCGCTCGCCGACCTGTCGCTGTCGACCGACGCCTGGATCTCGTCCGAGGCGCGCGTCATCGACGTCATCCGCGACTCGCTGCTGCTCTTCGGCGAGGCGCTCAGCGCCACCGGCGACCGCTTCGCGCTGTGCGGCTTCTCCTCGGTCAAGCGCAGCAACGTGCGCTTCCACCGCCTGAAGGACTTCGACCAGCGCTTCGACGACCGCGTGCGCGGCCGCGTCATGGCGATCAAGCCCGGCTACTACACCCGCCTGGGCGCTGCCATCCGCCACGCCACCTCGATCCTCGAGAAGCAGTCGGCGGCGCGCCGTATCCTGCTGATCCTGTCCGACGGCAAGCCCAACGACCTCGACCTCTACGACGGCCGCTACGGCATCGAGGACACCCGTGTCGCCGTCGTCGAGGCGCGCGGCCGCGGCATCGTGCCCTTCTGCGTCACGATCGACCGCGAGGGCGCGAGCTACCTGCCGCACCTGTTCGGCCCGGCCGGCTTCGCCGTGATCCGCCAGCCGGACGAGCTCCCCGCCCGCCTTCCGATGTTCTATGCCCAGCTCACCCGGTGACGCCATGACCACCTGCGACCTCCCCTGCCAGGAAGCGCTGCAGAGCGCCCCGCCCGTCGACCCGCCGCCCGCCTCGCCCGAACTCGAGCGCCTGTGCCAGTTGCTGCGCCAGGCCTCGCTCTTCAACGGCCTGGGCTGCCATGAGATCGCGCGCTTCGCCCGCGGTGTGCGCGAAGTCCGGGTGAGCAAGGGCGACATCCTGTTCCACCGCGGCGATGCCTGCCACGGCTTCCACCTCATCCTGAGCGGGCAGATCAAGCTCGCCTTCACTTCGTCCGAAGGCAACGAGAAGGTGGTCGACATCCTGCGCGCCGGGCAGAGCTTCGGCGAGGCGGTGATGTTCATGGACAAGCCCTACGTCGTGCTCGCGCAGGCGCTGACCGACAGCACGCTGCTGCACATCGGCAAGCAGGTGTTCTTCGAGGAGATGGCCTGCGACCCGATGTTCTGCCGCAAGATCATCGCCGGCCTGTCGCAGCGCCTGCACCACCTGATGGCCGATGTCGAGAGCTACTCGCTGCGCTCCGGCCGCGAACGCATCATCGGCTACCTGCTGCGCGAGGAAGAGATCGCCGGCGAAGGTGCCGACCGCGGCCGGGTGTCGATCCGGCTGCCCACTGCCAAGGGCACGATCGCCTCGCGCCTGAACCTGACCCAGGAGCACTTCTCGCGCATCCTGAACGAGCTCACGAGCGCCGGCCTGATCGAGGTCGAGGGCCGCACCATCCACATCCCCGACATCGGCCGCCTGCGCCTCAGCCTGGGCTGAGGACCGCGGCACCGGCCGCGCGCCAAAAGGTCATCGCCCGCCGCGCCGCCTTCTGCGCCCCGGCTCCGAACACCGCGGGCCCTCATCCCGTGCCTCCCCGGGCACGACTCCCGTTCACAAACGCTGGCGCCGGACGGCGCGGTGCGCCGTCGCGGACCGGCCGGTCCGGCGCCGAAAAGCCCGCGGGCGGGGCGTCAGCGCCCCGCCCGCGGGTGTCCGGAGGATGTCTCAGCCTTCCTTGCCGTCCGCGCGAGCGCGCAGCAGGAAGGGGCCGTAGCGCCACAGGTAGAGCAGGAAGCCGAGTGACCACAGCGTGGCCGCGGCATGGATGCCGCCCACCGCCGCCGCCGGGATGGCGGCGATGGTCAGCACGCGGATCACCGCGGCGAGTTGCACCAGCACATAGGCAGCGGTCTCGATCGGCCCGGCCACCAGCATGCGGCCGGTGTGGCCGAGCGCGGTGCGGGTGATCATGCCCATGATGAGGCCGCCGGTGGCACCGATCGCCAGCGCGTGGATGCCGGCCGAACGCGGCAGCAGGCCAAACTGGGCGAGCGCCAGCAACGCGAGACCGACCGGAATCCACAGGTAGGACAGGTGCAGGATCCACAGCAGCGGCGTGCCGCGCGTCGCCCACGGGTTCCAGCCGCCCACGCGCACCGCGTGCAGCACCGCCGCCAGCAGCGAGATCGCCCCCGCCCAGGCGCCGGCGCCGGCGCCGGCCGCCCACAGCAGCAGCGCGATGCCGCCGGCGATCACCGCCGCCCAGTCCAGCCGCACGTTGCGCCACTGCTTGACGCCGCGCAGGCCGTTGAAGGTGAACATCGGCACCACGCGGCCGGCGATCACGGTCTCGAGCACGACGATGAGGCCGAGCGCGAAGTGCAGCGCCGTCAGCGGATCGGCATCGATTGCCTGCAGCACCGCGAGGTGGAAGAACAGGTTCGCCACCGACAGTGCTGCGGGCAGCGCGCCGATGAAATAGTTGCGCTTGCTCTTCGCCCGGATCAGCACGCGCAGCAGCATCGCCGCCGCCACCGGCAGGAAGGCGAAGTCCACCACCGCCACCCAGGCTCCACTGCCGAAGGCCATCGCCAGGCGGCCGGCCAGCCACAGCGCGGCGAGCCCGGCGAGCGTACCGCCGGTGGGGGTGTCGAGCCCGGTCCAGTTGCGCCCGGCGGTGAGCAGGAAACCGATGATCACCGCCACGGCGAAGCCGAAGATCATCTCGTGCGCGTGCCACCACATGCCGGGGATCGGCGTCTGGATCGCGCCGGAATAGGCGATCGCCCACACCGGCACGGCCACCGCGGCGAGCAGCGCGGCGAGCAGGTAGAAGGGGCGGAAACCGAGCGCCCAGAGGGAAAAGGTGTCGGGCGGAATGCGCTTGGTGGTCGGTTCTTCGAGGGGGATCAGGGCCATCTTGTCTGCTCTCTGTGCTTCGGGGTTGAAACGCACGCGCCGGGCGCAAAGCTCCGGGCGGGACATCGGGGCGGAGGGGCCGGGCCCGGCCCGGCTTCCGCGCGCTGCGTCGGGGCTCGGCGCCCCTCTGGGTCAGTGGCTGCTGCCTCTCAGTGGCTGGTGCCTTCTTCGCGGCTGATCTTGTTCCAGACGTTGTACTTGCCGACAGGTTTCCGCATCGGCAGGCGCTTGACCTCCTCCAGCGTCTGCGCGTCATAGACGATGACCGCGCCCTGGTCTTCCCACAGGCTGGCGAGCGCGTAGCGACCGTCGCGGGTGAACTCGATGTGGGCGAGCGTCTTGCCCGGCTCGCCGCTGATCTCCTTGACCACCTCAAGCGTCTGCTTGTCGATGACCTGCAGGATGTGCTTGGCCTCGCGGCTCATCATCGAATCGACGAAGGCGTAGCGGCTCGCCGCGTGGCTGCGCAGGAAGAAGCCCGGGCCGCGGGTGGGGATGCGCTTGAGCACTTCCCAGGTCTTCATGTCGATGACGGTAACCTCACCCGACTTCAGGTTGGTGCTCGCCATCACCGTGCGCGCCTGGCCGGCGGCGTCGATCCATTCCCAGGTGATGCCCGAGCCCAGGTGGGGCATGCCGTCGAGCGGCAGGTCGGCAATCTTCTTGCGCACGTCCAGGTTCACCACCTGGCCGACGCCTTCGCGCGAGGCGCCCATCAGCTCGGAGTAGTCCTGGGTGAAGAAGAAGTCGTCGAGCACCTCGGCCAGCACCGTGCGGCGCGGGTTCAGGTAGCCGGGGATGAAGCTGCCCTCGCGCTGCTTGTAGTCGTGGATGAAGCCGGCCGGGATGTCCTCCACCGCCTTCGTGTAACTGATCTCCCACACCTCGGGCACGTCCTTCAGCGCGGCGATGAAGGCCTGGCGCGGGCTCGCATCGTACACCGCGGACACGCGCGAGCTGCGCTTGCCGTCGCGGTCGAGCGCCTCGATCGACTTGATCAGGTTCAGCTCGCCGTCGAGCAGCACCAGGTTGTGCGGCAGGTAGTTGGCCACCGCGACGTGGCGGCCGTCGGGCGACACCGCGACGTTGCGGGTGTTGATGCCGGCGCGCACCTCGGCGACGACCTTCAGGTTCCACATGTCGAACTTCGTGATCCAGCCGTCGCGCGAGCCGAAGAACACGTAGCGCCCGCCCTCGGCGAACTTCGGCCCGCCGTGCAGCGCGAAGCGCGACTGGAAGCGGTGGATCGGCTCCAGGCGGTCGCCGTCGAGCACGCTGACGTGATGATCCCCGGCCTCGACGACAAGGAAGAGGTTGAGCGGATCGGCGTCGAACACCGGCTTGTCCGACAGCGTCGCCGGATCGACATGGACGATGCGCGAGGCGGCGAGGTCGGCCTCGCTCCAGCGCGGCTCGGGCGTCACCGGGGTGTAGATCCAGTCCGCCAGCGCCGCGATCTCGTCCTTGCTCAGCTGGGCGTTGAAGGCGGGCATCTGCGTCGCCGTGCGGCCGGCTCCGATCACCTGCACGGCGTCGGCCTTGCGCAGGCGGGCGAGGTTGTCCGGCAGCAGCGCCGGCCCCATCGCGCCGAGGCGGTCGGGCGCGTGGCAGGCCGCGCAATGCTGGCCGTAGAGCTGCGCCGCGTCCGCGCGCGCCGGCGCGTCGGCCGCCAGCGCGGCGCCGCCTGCGAGCGCGCCCAGCAACCCGGCAAGCAGGGAGAACACCGGCTTCATGCGGAGACTCATGCGGACACTCATGCCGACACCTTGGTGATCGTGCGCACCCAGGGCGTGGTCACGACGCGTTCGGCGCCGTAGTCGGCGGCGCTGACGCCGATCTCGTCGTCGTCCAGGTAACAGGCCGGGTCTTCCGCCCACGGATTGCCGGTGATCTGCCCGGCACGCACGCGCGAGCTCCCGTTGCAGATGTCGAGGTAGCGGCAGGCGCCGCAGCGGCCCTCGAGCGTGCGCGGATGCTGCTTCAGGCCGGCGAGCAGCGGGTTGGAGAGGTCGTTCCAGATCTCGCCGAAGGCGCGCTTGCGCACGTCGCCGAGCGGCACGTGCCACCACATCGTGTCCGGGTGCACGATGCCGAGGTTGTCGATGTTGGCGACGTTCACGCCGCTGGCGTTGCCGCCCCACTGACGCAGCTTGGCCTCGATGTGCGCCGCCCGCTCGGGGAAGCGGCGCTGCACCCAGTGCAGCAGGAAGGGGCCGTCGGCGTCGTTGTTGCCGGTGACGAAGTCCTTGTCGATGCCGCGGCGGTGCAGTTCCAGGCAGGTCTCGAACAGCAGCTCCATGGCCTCGCGCGTGGTGCGGTGGCGGGCGTCGCCGGCGCGGTTCTTGTTGCCGCGGCCGGCGTAGTTCAGGTGCGAGAAGTAGAACTTGTCGATGCCCTCGTCCTCGACCAGCCGCAGCAGCGCGGGCAGGTCGTGGGCATTGCCTTCGGTCATCGTGTAGCGCACGCCGACCTTGATGCCGCGCTCGACGCACAGGCGGATGCCGCGCATCGACTCGGCGAAAGCGCCTTCCTTGCGGCGGAAGTGGTCGTGGGTGGCGCCGATGCCGTCGAGGCTGACGCCGACGTAGTCGAAGCCGATGGCGTCGATGGCGTCGATGTTGGCCTCGTCGATCAGCGTGCCGTTGGACGACAGCGCCACAAAGAAGCCCATCGCCTTCGCCCGCCGCGCGATGTCGAAGATGTCCGGGCGCAGCAGCGGCTCGCCGCCGGAGAGGATCAGCACCGGCACGCGCGCCGCCTTGAGGTCGTCCATGACCTTGAACACCGCCGCGGTGTCGAGCTCGCCGGGGAAGTCGGTGTCGGCCGAGATCGAGTAGCAGTGCTTGCAGGTGAGGTTGCAGCGCCGGATCAGGTTCCAGATCACCACCGGCCCGGGCGGGTTGCGCCGCGGCCCGGCCGGCGTCGGCTGATCGAGTTCGCGGATGAAGTGCGAGATGCGGAACATGGACGGTCTCCTTGGTGCGCCCCATTAGAGCCGACCGCCAGGGAACAAAAAATGACGCCGGTCAAGGGCTGGCGGAGGCCGGGCGGCCCCGGCGACGTCGATGCCGGATCCGGTGCCGACCCCTGCCGGGGCGCGCCGGGGTCCGCTCACGAAACGGCAAGAATCGTCCGCAAGAGCGCGCGCCGCTTTTGCGCGTGAGCATCCTCATGTGGACGGGCCCTCGTGCCGCCGAAACGCGCGCCAAAGTGCAAGGTCATAGACGATCTTGAGCAGGCCGCAGGCCACCAGCGGCGTGGCCAGCCAGCCGGCGGCGAACAGGGCGCCGCCGATGGCGGGGCTGGCCGCGGCCGCGAGGCTCCGTGGCACGGCGGTCCAGCTCGCCGCCGCGGCGCGCTCGGCCGGCGTCACCACCGCCATGACGAAGGCCGAGCGCGGCGGCACGTCCATCTGCGACAGCGCGCTGCGCAGGAACAGGAAGGTGAGCGCCACCGCCAGGCTATCGGCGAAGGCGGCGAGGATCAGGCAGACGCTCGACGGGATGTGGGTGAACACCATCGTGTTGACGAGGCCGATCCGGCGCGCCACCCAGGGCGCGACAAGCTGCGAGCCGGCCGACAGCAGCCCGGCCCAGAAGAAGAACTGGCCGGCGGCGGCGAGCGAGAGGTCGAAACGCTCGAACAGCCAGAGGGCGAGCAAGGTGTTGACGATCAGCCCGCCGGCGAAGGCATCGACCGAAAACAGCGCCGCCAGTTTGATCACGGTGCCGCGCGAAGGCCCCAGCGGTGCGGGCGGCGCCGTCTGCTCAGGCAGGTGGTGGTCCGGCAAGGCCCGATACAGGAAGAAGATCGCCACGCCGGCGAGCCCGTAGGCGACGAACATGAGGCGCAGCGCATCGAGTTGGGCCACGCCGGCATCCACCAGGACCTGCGGGATGGCCGTCGCCAGCGAACCGGCCGCGGCACACAAGGCGCCGACGAAGGTGTAGCGCGCGAACAGGAAGGTGCGCGCCTCGCCGTGCGCGGACTCCGCCAGCCGGGCGTGCTCCAGCGGCAGGAAGACGCTGACGTCGCCGGAGCTGGGGTTCATCGTGCCGACGAAGGCGACGATCAGCAGCGGCCAGAAGCCGCCAACGCCCCCCAGGCCGGCCAGCAGCAGGCCGGTCAAGCACATCAGCCACGCGGCGCCGAGGAGCAGCCGACGCTGCGGGAAGCGATATCCCCACTGGCCCACCGCCAGGGTCGCCAGCGCCGAACCGAGCAGCGTGGCGGTGCTGATCAGCCCGACCTCCCACTTGCCGAGCCCGAGCGCGAGCAGATAGGCCGGCAGCAGGATGGCCACGAAACCGTCGGTGAAGGCCCGCAGCCCCCGGCCGATCAGCAGCAGGCGTGCCTCGGGGGCCACGCCGGCGGGCCGCTGCAGCGGGGTCGGGGCCTTCACGTTGTCCTGTCCCCGCACCTCTTCAGCAGCCCGTCGAAGACGTCGCACGCGCAGGCACGCAGCGCGTCGTCGGCGGGTCCGGATGCACGCAAGCCGGTGAGCTGCGCCGCCCCTTCGTCCCGCGCCGCAGCGCTGTCGGCCGAGTCGGGCAGCAGATAGGCCGCGTCGCCCAGCGTGGCGCCGCCGAGCGCCTGGCCGGAGCGCCAGACACCCAGCCGGGCGGTCGATCCCTGCGTGGGCAAGCAGACGAAAAGAGGGAGAAAGCGCAAGCGCCGGCTCCTTGGACAATCAGGGGAAAGAGCGGGGGCGTCAGTCCGGCCGCGCCTGCGCCTCGTCGCCGGGCAAGCTGTTGCCAAGATCTGGCTCCGGACCATACTGAAGAAAGTAGTCCTTGGAGAGCACAGATGAACATCCCGAGGCTTGTACGGACCGCCCGCATCGCCGCCCTCGCCGCGACCCTGAGCCTTGGCGCCGCCGCGTCCGCGGCGCCGCGCGGCGAGCCGGTGAGCGGTGACCGCGGCACCGACATGGCGGTGGATCTGATCGTGGTGCGCCCGCTGGGCATCGTCGCGACCGTCATCGGGGCCGCCGGTTTCGTGCTCGCGCTGTCGTTCACCCTGCCGACCGGGAGCACGGCCGACACCGCACGCGAATGGATCGGCGCGCCGCTGGAATACACTTTCAACCGCCGCCTGGGCGAGTTCGACGCCTGCGGTGCCGACCGTCACCCCTGTGGCTGGGGCAGGTGAGCCGCAGCGCGCGCAGGGTGCGTCGGCAGCTCCTGCGGGCGGCGCGTTCGCCATGCCTTGCCGTCATCGGCGCAGGCAGGCGCCGAGGTAGGCGAGCAGCTCGTTCAGCGTCCTCAGGCGGCCGTAGTCGGCCTCCGGGATGCTCACACTCAGGCGCTCGCCGAGGCCGACGAGAAAGTTGAGCCAATCCATCGAGTCGAGGTCCACCTCCTGACGCAGCGGCCGGTCGGCGCGCAGCGCCTCCTCCTCGACCTCCGGGGCGATCGTCTTCAGCGTGGCGATCACGATCGTGCGCAGTTCCGCTTCGTCCATCGGGGCACCTCCCTTGTCACCGGCGCTCAGAGCTCCTCGGGCCGCTGCAGCAGCTCGCGCAGCTCGACGAGGAAGCGCGCGCCGCGGTGGCCGTCGGAGACGCGATGGTCGGCGGCCAGGCTCGCCGTCACCGTCGGCATCGCGCACAGCACGCCGTCCTCCACCCACGGCCGCGGCGCGACGCGGCCGAAACCCACGAGCGCGACCTGCGGCGGATAGATCACGCCGACGACCGCCTCCGTGCCCTCGTCGCCGAGATTGGTCACGGTGATCGAGGGGTCGGCGAGCTCCGAACTGCGCAGCGAGCCGGCGCGGGCGCGCCGCACGAGCTCGGTCAGCGCGCGCATCAGCTCGTCGAGCGCGAGGCGATCGACGTCGTGCAGCGCGGGCGCGATCAGCCCGCCCTGACGCAGCGAGATCGCCACGCCGATATGGACCGCCGCGGCCGGCTCGAAGCCGCCGTCGCGGAAGAAGCCGTTCAGTTCCGGATACCGCTTCAGCGCCAGCGCCACCGCCTTCAGCTGCAGCGCCGCCATCAGCAGCCGGGCGCTCATCGGCCGCTCGGCGTTGGCCTGCGCCAGCCAGGCCTGGGCGCGCGCGAGCGGGATGGTCTCGAGCAGGTAGTAGTGCGGGATCTCGCGCTTCGAGCGGCTCATCGCCGCCGCGATCGCACGCCGCATCTCGGCCTGGCGCGCCGCCGCCGGTGCGCGCACGGCCGGCGCGGGCACGCCGGCCGCCGCTGCCGCGGCGCCTGCACGCTCGACGTCGGCCAGCGTCACCGCACCGCCGGGGCCGCTGCCCTGCAGCGCCGCAAGCTCGACGCCCAGCGCCTCGGCGCGCCTGCGCGCGGCCGGCGAGACGCGCTGCCGCCCGCCCTCCCCCGCCTGCGCGGC
>JANJTU010000283.1 GCA_024710965.1 Thauera sp.
GCGCGACGGCCGCCTCGTCGTCGCCTGGATCGATAGCCGCGACGGCGCCGCGGCCAAGCGCGCGGGCGGCGACTACCGCGGCTCGGCGATCTACGCCGCGCTGTCCGACGACGGCGGGCGCAGCTTCCGGCCGGAGACGAAGGTGGCGGATCACAGCTGCCAGTGCTGCCGGCTGGCGCTCGCCGAGGATGCGGACGGCGCGCCGCTGCTGCTGTGGCGCCACGTCTTCGCACCCAACGAGCGCGACCACGCGCTGGTCCGCCTCGATGGCGGCGGCGCTGCGCCGCCGCTCGCGCGCGTCACCTTCGACCGCTGGCAGATCGACGCCTGCCCGCACCACGGCCCGGCGCTCGCGGTGGCCGCCGACGGCAGCCGCCACGCGGTGTGGTTCAACGAGCGCGAGGGCGCGGGGCGGGTGTTCTACGGCCGGCTGGCCGATGGCCGGGTCGAGGGCCAGCGCCCGGTCGGCGGGCCGCGCGCGGCGCATGCCGACATCGCGCTCGCCGGCGCGCGCCTGGCGATCGTGTGGAAGGAGTTCGACGGCGAGCGCACCCGGCTCTTCGCCGAGCTCTCCGGAGACGGTGGCCACAGCTTCCGCCGCCAGGAACTGGCCGCCACCGCGGGCGCGTCCGACCAGCCGCGCCTGCTGCGCCACGGCGCGACCCTGTTCGCGTTCTGGCGCACCGCCGATGAAGGCATGAAGGGGTATGCACTGCCATGAAGACGATCCGCATGCTGTTCACCCTGCTGCTGTGCTGGGCCGCCGCCGGCGTGGCGGCGGCCGACGCGCCGCACGGCTTCACCAGCGTCGATGCCGCGGCGGCGCGCCGCCTCGTCGCGCCCGCCGCCCACCGCGCGCCGACCATCCTGGCGCTGTGGTCGGCCGAGTGCGTGCACTGCAAGAAGAACCTCGCCCTCTTCGCCGCCATGGCGAAGGCCGCCCCCGGCTTGCGCCTGCTCACGCTCGCGGTGGAGCCGGCCGGCCCCGATCTGGGCGCGATCCTCGACCGCTTCGGCGTGCCCGGCGCACGCTTCGCCTACGGCGACGATGCGCCCGAGCGCCTGGCTTTCGCGATCGATCCCGACTGGCGCGGCGAACTGCCGCGCACGTTGTTCTTCGACGGTCGCGGCGGGGTGAAGGCGGTGTCGGGCGTCGTCGACGAGGCGCGCGTGCGCGAGTTGCTGGGCCGAGGCGCGCGCTAGGCGACGCCGCTATGCGGCGCGCGGCGACGCCCCCGGCCGGGCAGGGGGCGGCCCGTGAGGAGCCGCGCGATGGCGTCGCGCTTGCCATGGACGAGGTGTGGGGGCACATTGCCGGCAACGGTCTTGTCCGCTGCCGGGCTGACGGTGCTCACGTATCGCTCCGGCGGGGCACGCCGGTTGCCGAAGTCGTTCGGTCGCCTGCGCGGCTTGACTGCAAGTACCCCTGCTAACCCAGGAGAACCCAGATGGTCAGCAAGAACACGATTTGTCTCTGGTACGACGGCACCGCCTTGGATGCCGCGAAGTTCTACGCCGAGACCTTCCCGGACAGCGCGGTGGGCGCGGTCCATCGCGCACCGGCGGACTATCCCGCAGGCAAAGAGGGCGATGTCCTGACGGTCGAGTTCACGGTGATGGGCATCCCTTGCCTCGGCCTGAACGGGGGGCCGGCGTTCAAGCACAGCGAGGCTTTCTCGTTCCAGGTCGCGACCGAGGACCAGGCCGAAACGGACCGCTTGTGGTACGCGATTGTCGGACACGGCGGTCAGGAAAGCGCGTGCGGCTGGTGCAAGGACAAGTGGGGACTGTCGTGGCAGATCACGCCGCGCGCGCTGACGGCCGCGATCGCCGATCCTGATCCAGCGGCGGCCAAGCGCGCGATCGAAGCCATGATGGAAATGGGAAAGATCGACATCGCTGCGATCGAAGCGGCTCGGCGCGGCTGACTCTCCCGATGCCGGTGCTGCCCCCGTCGGCCCGCGCACCGCGTCTCCGGACGCTTCTTGCACCGCGCCCCGAGACGCGATCCAAGCGGACGCCCTGGTGGGTCAGTCGGGGATTTCGGCTGCGTCCTCAACCACCACCGCAAACAGGTCGCCGAGTGCGGCAAGCGCAGCGGATTGCACGGCTTCGGCACTGAGCACTGCGCCGCCCGGCGACGGCAGCGGGCGAGTTGCGGTGGCGGCAGCCGGTACCGTCACCCCGTAGCCCAGGTTGAAACCGCCGCGGGCGGTGGAGTTGATGCACATGTGGGTCATGAAGCCGACGACCACCAGGTTCTTGATCCCCGCGGCCTTGAGACGTGCATCCAGGTCGGTGCCGACGAAGGAATTGGGATAGTTCTTGATCACCACCGGTTCGTCGGCAAGGGGCGCGACCTTGTCGGCAATGGCGCCGATTTCGGCACGCACGTCGTAAGGAGTGCCCGGGCCTGCGTCGTGCTGGATGTGAATGACCGGCACCTTCAGCTCACGCGCCCGCGCCAGCAGGCGGGCGCACTCGTCCAGTGCGGGCTCGACGCCGACGAGCTGCATCACGCCGCCTCGATATGTGTTCTGCGCATCGACGATGACGAGTGCCGATTCGGACAGGCGGGCGGGAGTGGCGGGCAGTCCGGAAAGCTGGCGCAGGGTGGTGGAAGTGGTGCTCATCAATGGGGCTCCTGGCGGGGTGAAGAAGCGATGCCGGGAGGATAGAGCCGATCACTGTTCGCGTGAATTAACATTCCTGCTTTGCCTGCCTGCAAATTTGCAGCTGGAAGGGAGCGTTCGTGAACTGGGACGATCTGCGTGTCATCGTCACCCTGGCGCGGGAAGGCACGCTGGCCGTGGCTGCGCGCCGGCTTCGTGTCGATCAGACCACTGTCGCCCGCCGCCTGCGGGCTCTCGAAGAGAGCCTGGGCACCCCGCTCTTCGAACGCAGCGATGGTCGCTGGGGCCCCACTCCCTTCGGCGAGCGCGTGCTGGAGCGGGCGGCCCGCATCGAAGAGGACGTGGCCGCCGTGCTGCGGCTGGCTGACGCAGGCGCGAGTCGGGTGAGCGGCGTGGTGCGGATCACCGCCGTGAGTGCGATCATCAGCGAATGGCTGCAGCCGCGACTTGCGGATCTGTACCTGCGCCATCCGGAATTATGCGTGGAGCTGATCGACAGCAACGACAATCTCAACCTGGCCCGCCGTGAAGCCGACATTGCCGTCCGCCTGGCCCGACCGGCAAGTGGTGGCTTCCTGATCCGGAAGCTCGTCGATGTCGGTTTTTCCCGCTATGGCCCCGCGCGGAGCAAGCTGCGCGTCGGCCCCGGCGACTGGGTGGCTTACAACGAAGATCTGGCCCATACGCCGGAAATGCGCCATCTGCAGTCCGTGCTCGGCGACGGACGCATCCGCTTGCGCTCCAACAATCCGGCCGTGCTTGCCCGCGCGGTCGCCGACGGGATCGCACACGGTCTGTTGCCCTGTTTCATGGCCGATCCGGATCCCGGTCTCGTCCGCCTGTCCGGCCCGGAGCCCGTCCTCAGCCGCGAGCTGTGGATGGTGATCCATCCCGATGCCCGCTCCCAGCCCCGCGTCGCCGCAACGGCAGACTGGCTGGTCGAGCATTTTGGTTCGGAGGCCAGCCGCTTTGCCGGGAAGAGCTGCAATTTTCCCTGAAAGTAGAGGGGAAGCCCGGCTGCACTTCAAACACGGCTTCCGAGTGCGGAAGCCGTGGGGGAGCTCTTCTACTCAAACCAGCAAGGTACACCCGAACCAGGCAATTGAACCGCCCCTGTGTATCAGGCTGCTCTCCGGATTCCGATGGACGCTGAACACGAGGAAGAGGTTGTACGGAATCAGCACGAGGTGCCATGCCAACCAGACGAAGCCATCGACCCCCTTGGCCAGCAAGATCAGGGAAACCAGCGCCAAGACGCCATTGATCAACGTCCCGACGATCGTCAGGTCCCACCAGAAAAGTCTGCGCGCGGGCCGATGACCGTTCCATCGGGCACTGAAATAGGTTGGAAAGGGGCGTTTCGTTGCCATCACGGCATGTCCTTACACAGCTACGTGGGCTTCAATCCAGGCTTGTGGATGCTATGCACTTGAGCGGTCAGCGGGCTTGCAGGGCACGGATCCGCTCTTCGATCGGCGGATGGCTCGCGAACAAGGCAATCCATGCCGAGCGGCCCGCGATGCCGGCGGTGGCGACGTTCTGTGGCAGTTCGCCCGCTTCGAGACCGCCCAGGCGACGCAAGGCGCCGACCATGGGCTGGGCGCTGCCCATCAACTGCGCAGCGCCGGCATCGGCACGGAATTCGCGCTGGCGCGAGAACCACGCGACGATGATGCTGGCGAGCACGCCGAAGAGGATGTCGCAGACGATGGTTGTGAGCATGTAGCCGATGCCCGGGCCGCTCGACTCCTCGTCGTTGCGGCGCAGGAAGGAGTCGACCAGGTAGCCGACCACGCGCGACAGGAACACGACGAAGGTGTTCACCACGCCCTGAATCAGGGTCAGCGTCACCATGTCACCGTTGGCGATGTGGGCCACCTCGTGGGCGAGGACGGCCTCGGCCTCTTCGCGCGACATCGTCTGGAGCAAACCCGTGGAAACGGCGACGAGTGAACTGCTCTTGCTTGCGCCGGTCGCGAACGCGTTCGGCTCGCCGGCGTAAACCGCCACCTCGGGCATCGGGATGCCCGCGCCCTTGGCCAGCCGGGCCACCGAGTCCACCAGCCAGTGCTCGGTGGCATTGCGCGGCTGTTCGATGACTTGTGCGCCGGTGCTCCACTTGGCGATCGGTTTAGACAACAGCAGCGAGATGAAGGCACCACCAAAACCCATGATGGCCGCAAAGCCCAGCAGCGCGCCGAGGTTCAACCCGTTGGCCGTGAGGAAGCGATTGACGCCCAGCAGGTTGGCGACGATGCCGAGAACCAGCACCACCGCCAGGTTCGTGGCGAGAAAAAGGAGAACGCGTTTCATCGAAGACTCCGGGAGAAGATCGATATGTTGTTCGAGGTTCGTCAATGAGCCGAAGGAGACCGAGGCTCGTCTTCGACGGCAGCCTCGGGGGCGGGTTCCGGCAGTTGTGTCGCCAGCACCTTGTCAATGCGCTTGCCGTCGAGGTCGATGACCTCTAAACGCCAGTTCTCCCAGGTGGCGATGTCGCCGGTGTTCGGGAGCCGTCCGAGCAGCCACATCACCATGCCCGACAGGGTGTGGTAGCGGCCTTTTTCTTCCTCGGGCACGGCCTTGATGCCGAGCCGGTCCTTGAGTTCGACGATCGGGATCAGGCCGTCGAGCAGCCAGGATCCGTCCTCGCGCTGTACCGCCCACGCTTCCTCGGTGTCGTGCGAGAGGAACTCGCCGGTCACCGACTCGATGACGTCGTGCAGCGTCACCATACCCTGCACCTCGCCGTACTCGTCGATCACGAATACCACATAGGTGCCGGAGCTGCGAAACTGGTCGAGCAGTCCCATGCCGGTGAGCGATTCGGGCACGTACACCGGCGCCTGGAGGTCCTTGGTGAGATCGACCGTTTCGCCGCGAAGCATCTGGGTGAAGATCTGCTTGGCGCTGACGATGCCGAGAATGTCGTCCAGGCCATCCCTGCACACCGGGAAGTTCGAGTGCGCGGACTCGGCCACCAGGGCCAGGTTGTCGTCGATCGGGCGGTCCACGTCGAGTGCGACGATGTCGGCGCGCGGCACCATGAGCGAAGCGATCTGGCGGTCGTCCAGGCGGAACACGTTGCGCACCATCTCGTGTTCGCTCTTCTCGATGACGCCGGCTTCCGAGCCCTCGTTCAACAGCGCATGGATTTCCTCCTCGGTCACGCTCGGCCCGGTCGTCTCGCGCTGGCCCAGCAGGCGCAGCAGCAGGGAGGTCGAACCGGCCAGCAGATGCACGAAGGGCCGCGAAGCGATCGCCAGCACGTTCATTGGCCGCGCCACGAGGCGGGCGATGCCTTCCGGGTTGATCTGGCCGATGCGTTTGGGGACGAGCTCGCCGACGACGATCGAGACATAGGTGATCACGACGACGACCAGCACCGTGGAGCCGATTTCGCTGGTGCGCTGCTCCATATCCAGCGTCTGCAGCCACTCTGCCAGTGGGCCTGCCAGCGCAGCCTCGCCGACGATACCGTTGAGGATGCCGATCGAGGTGATGCCGATCTGGATCGTGGACAGGAAGCGCGTGGGATCCTCGCCGAGCTTCATGGCGACTTCGGCTGAGCCATCTCCATCTTCTGCGAGTCGGGCGAGCCGCGCGCGCCGTGCGGTCACGAGTGCGATCTCGGACATCGCGAAGGCACCGTTGAGCACGATGAGGGCGATCAGTAAGGTGATTTCCATGGCGTAAGGTCAGCGAAGCGCGTAGGAGCAAGGGCGAGCGGGAACCTGCCCGCAGGCATGGTTGAGAAAGTACAGCAGGAGACATGCCTGATATCGCCGCATGGGCGCAAGGCGAGCCGGACGAGCCCGATCACAGTGGGCTTCGTATCGTTGCGTGTGCGGGGAGGCGCGTTGTACGGACCAGGGACGAGATCGACCTGGAACGTGTTCCGGAGGGGGCGGGACCGGCCGTCCGGAAATGCAGAGGATGAACTCTGGGGGCAGGAGAGACGACTCATAAGGCGGAGTGCATGACACCCCGCGCCATCCTTTATCTGTTCGGAGGAAAGTGATGATGCCCGAGATGGGGGGGCATGTCGACGCCACGAAAGAGCCCTCTGCCCTCACGGTCCTTGACTTTGCCGTGGCGCAACATACACTCGCGCTCCATCAAGGGGAGTAGCTTTCCACGCTGCAGCATCGTCATCACGGCAGGACTGTCGCCAGACAGTCGCCCGGTGCTGCAGGCAACGATTTCGTTGCAAGCGAGACCTTGCCCAAGGGCAAGGTCCGTGCGCGCAAGCTAGATGCAAGGGTCTGTGTCCTTCGGGGACAGGCCCTTTTTCTTTTTTTTGGAGTGCGCGCGTTGGAATCGATCGGAACGTGGTGGATGTGGGCGGCCTTTGCCGCCATCGTGTTGGCGATGCTGCTGGTGGATCTGTTCGCCTTTGGCGGCGGCAAGCAGCACCGGGTGTCGCTCAAGGAAGCGGCGGGCTGGTCGCTCGCATGGGTGACGGTCTCGCTGCTTTTTGCGGGCGGACTGTGGTGGTATCTCGACGACACGCTGGGGCGCGCAATCGCCAACGAGAAGGCGCTGGCCTTCGTCACCGGCTACCTGGTCGAGAAGTCGCTCGCGGTCGACAACGTCTTCGTGTGGATGATGATCTTCAGCTTCTTCGCGGTGCCGCTGGAACTGCAGCGCCGCGTGCTGCTGTACGGCATCGTCGGCGCGATCGCGCTGCGCACGGTGATGATCTTCGCCGGCAGTTGGCTGATCACCGAGTTCCACTGGATCCTCTACCTCTTCGGTGCCTTCCTGGTGATCACCGGCATCAAGATGGTGTGGTTCGCCGAGCACGACCCGGACCTCGAGAAGAACCCCTTCATCCGCTGGATCCGCAACCACTATCCGGTCACCGACAAGCTGGAGGGAGAGCGCTTCTTCGTGATGCGTGACGGCGTGCGCATGATGACGCCGCTGTTCCTCGCCCTGGTATTGGTCGAGATCTCGGACGTGATCTTCGCGGTCGACAGCATCCCGGCCATCTTCGCCATCACCACGGATCCCTTCATCGTTCTGACCTCGAACCTCTTCGCCATCCTCGGCCTGCGCGCGATGTACTTCCTGCTCGCCGACCTCGGCGACCGCTTCGAACTGCTCAAGTACGGCCTCGCAGCGATCCTGGTCTTCATCGGCACCAAGATGTTGATCGTCGAGTGGGTGAAGGTCCCGGTGCTGGTGTCGCTCGCGGTGGTCGGCACGATCCTCGCGTGCTCGGTCGCAGCGAGCCTGTGGTACGCGGCGCGCAAAGCAAGACAAGTCGTCTAACCAGACCAAGGCGTGCCGCCCCGATGCGGGGCGGCACCTCGAGTTCTTTTTCTCATCGTCCGCATCCTCGGTTGAAATCATGGTCGATACGCTCCAACGCATCGTCGAATCCTCCCGCTTTCAGCACTTCGTCATCGCCGTCATCGTCATCAATGCCGTCACGCTGGGTCTCGAGACCTCACCGACGGTCATGGCCCAGGCCGGCGGTCTGCTGCTCGCACTCGATCGCGCAGCGCTGCTCGTGTTCGTGGTCGAGATCGCCATGAAGCTGGTCGTCTATCGACTCCGCTTCTTCCGTAGCGGCTGGAATGTGTTCGACTTCACGATCATCGCGATCACGCTCGCGCCGGTCGGCGAAGGCTTCGCGGTGCTGCGTTCGCTGCGCATCCTGCGGGCGCTGCGCCTCATCTCCGTGGTGCCCTCGATGCGCAAGGTGGTGAGCGCGCTGTTGAAGGCCATTCCGGGCATGGGCTCGGTCGTTACGCTGTTGCTGCTGGTGTTCTACGTGGCGTCGGTGATGACCACGAAGCTCTTCGGTAGCGACTTCCCGGAATGGTTCGGCACGATCGGCGCGTCCTTCTACACGCTGTTCCAGGTCATGACTCTGGAGTCCTGGTCGATGGGCATCGCCCGCCCGGTCATGGAAACCCACCCCTATGCCTGGGTCTTCTTCGTCATGTTCATCCTGCTGACGACCTTCGCGGTGCTCAACCTCTTCATCGCCATCGTCGTCGATGCCATGAGCGAAGTGGAGCAGGACGAGCAGGCGAAGACGCGGGCCTTGGTCGACGTCGATCACGACGAAGTGCTGATCGAGCTCAGAGCCCTGCGTGCAGAACTGGCCGCACTCCGAAACGAACAGGCGGCCACAAGACAAAGAGTTTCATCATGACGATCGATGGACTCGCACCAGCCGCCAGCAGGCGGTCTGGTGCTTTCAAGGGGCGACGCCTGATGCAGAGGAGCCGATTGCCGTCATCGAACTGCCACCGATGGCTGAGACGCTGTCGCCCGACATGCAGGCCCGTCTGCGCACGGTGGCCGAGGCAGCGAAAGCCGACGAACCCATCACGCTGCTGCTGGAAGGCTACATGCCCGACGGTGGCAGCCCGGCACTGAACATCGGCCTCGCGGAGCAGTCCCTGGCCGTCGTGCGCAAGCAACTGGTTGTCGAGATCGGAGCGGGCGAGCGGGTGGCCATTGCTGGCTCACCGATCCATCAAGCACCATCGACTATCCGCAACCTGCCGGCATCTGCCGGCGCGACCGAGACAACGAAGGGCCGACACCTCGCCCCGAGGATGCCCGCCCTTCGAACCTGCGACGGACGACCTCAGCCGTCGAGGCTGATCCGCCGGAAGTCCCCCAGCATGCTCTGCAGATGGACCAGGAAGCGCGCCGCGAGCACGCCGTCGACGACGCGGTGGTCCCACGACAGGCACAGCGGCAGGATCAGGCGGGGGACGAACTGCTTGCCGTCCCACACCGGCTTCATCTGCGCCCGCGTCACGCCGAGGATGGCGACCTCGGGGGCGTTGATGATCGGCGTGAAGCCGGTGCCGCCGATGCCGCCCAGGCTGGAGACGGTGAAGCAGGCGCCGGCCATGTCGGCGGGGCCGAGCTTGCCGTCGCGGGCCTTCTTCGCCAGCTCCGCGGCCTCCGCGGCGATCTCGTAGAGGCCCTTGCGGTCGGCGTCGCGGATCACCGGCACGACCAGCCCGTTGGGCGTGTCGGCGGCGAAGGCGATGTGGAAGTACTTCTTCAGGACCAGGTTCGGTTCGCCACCGTTCGCGTCCAGGCTGGCGTTGAACTCGGGGAACTGGCGCAGCGCCGAGACGCAGGCCTTGATCAGGAAGGCGAGCATCGTCAGCTTCCTGCCGCTCTTGTCGTTCTCCTTGTTGAGCGCGACGCGGAAGGCCTCGAGCTCGGTGATGTCGGCCTCGTCGAAGTTGGTCACGTGCGGGATCACGACCGCATTGCGCGACAGGTTGGCACCGGAGATCTTCTTGATGCGCGACAGCGCCTGGGTCTCGACCGGGCCGAACCTGGCGAAATCGACCTTGGGCCAGGGCAGCAGCTCGAGGCCGGCACCGGGCGCGGCTGCCGGTGTCTTGCCGGGCACGCTGCCGGAGCTCATCGCGGCCTTGACGTGGGCGGTGACGTCCTCGCGGGTGATGCGCCCCTTGCTGCCGCTGGCGCGCACCTGCGCGAGATCCACGCCCAACTCGCGCGCGTAGCCGCGCACCGAGGGGCTGGCGTGCACCTTGCCGCCCAGCGGCAGGGCCGGCGGCAGGCTGCTCGGGGCCGACGGCGCGGGCGCGGCAGGAGCGGGGGCTGCTGCTGGGGCCGTGGGCGCTGGCGGTGTCGGCGCGACTGCGGCGGGAGCCGGCGGCGCGGCCTCGACGGCGCCCGCTGCGGGCGCGGCTTCCGCCGCCGCGGCTGCGCCGCCCTCGACGGCTTCGATCTTGAGCACCAGGCTGCCCTGCGACACGCGGTCGCCGACCTTCGCGAGCAGTTCGCGCACGATGCCGGCCACCGGCGCGGGCACGTCCATCGTCGCCTTGTCCGATTCGAGCGTCAGGATCGGATCGTCGGCCGCGATCTGGTCGCCGGGCTGCACCAGCAGCTCGATCACGGGCACGTCCTTGTAGTCGCCGATGTCCGGCACGGTCACGTCTATCAGTCGGGTCATCTGTTCACCTTGATTGTTGTGTCCGGGCGTCGCGTTCAGATCGCGAGCGGGCTGGGCTTGTCGGCGGCAATGCCGAGGCGCGCGGTGATGCCGTCGAGCGTCGCGGCCGGCAGCGTGCCGTCGGCGACGAGGCTGCGCAGCGCGGCGAGGGTGACGTAGCGGGCGTCGACCTCGAAGAAATCGCGCAGCGCGACGCGCGTGTCGGAGCGGCCGAAGCCGTCGGTGCCGAGCACCGTGTAGCGCGCGGGCACCCAGTTGCGGATCAGGTCCGGGTAGGCGCGCATGAAGTCGCTCGCGGCAACGACCGGGCCGCGGCCGGCGAGCTGCTGCGCGACCCAGGGTTCGCGCGGGGCCTCTTCCGCGTGCAGCAGGTTCCAGCGGTCGCAGGCGACGCCGTCCTTGCGCAGCTCGCCGAAGCTCGTCGCGCTCCAGACGTCGGCGGCGACGCCGAACTCGGTCTCCAGCCGCTCGGCCGCGGCCAGCACCTCGCGCAGGATCGTGCCGCAGCCCAGCAGCTGCACGCGCGGCTTGTCAGCGAGGGCGCTCTCGCGCAGCAGGTAGAGCCCGCGGCGGATGCCTTCCTCGGCGCCGGCCGGCATCGCCGGGTGGGTGTAGTTCTCGTTGTAGAGGGTGATGTAGTAGAAGCCGTTGTCGCCCTCGCTCATCATGCGGCGCACACCGTCCTCGACGATCACCGCGACCTCGTAACCGTAGGCGGGGTCGTAGGCGCGGCAGGTCGGGATGGTCGCGGCATAGACGTGGCTCTGGCCGTCCTCGTGCTGCAGGCCCTCGCCGGAGAGCGTCGTGCGGCCGGCGGTCGCGCCGAGCAGGAAGCCGCGCGCCTGCGAGTCGGCGGCGTTCCAGATCAGGTCGGCGACGCGCTGGAAGCCGAACATCGAGTAGAAGATGTAGCACGGCAGCATCGGCTCGCCGCTGTGCGAGTAGGCGGTGCCGGCGGCGATCCACGAGGCCATCGA
>JANJTU010000184.1 GCA_024710965.1 Thauera sp.
ATGAGCGCGATGCTGCTGTTCATCATCGCCAGCGCGGTGCTGTTCTCCTTCATCCTCACCAGCGAGCAGATCCCGCAGCGCATGGCCGACGCCATCGTCGCCAGCGGCATGGGGCCGATCGGCTTCCTGATCGTGGTGAACATCCTGCTGCTGGTGGCCGGGGCGCTGATGGAGCCGTCCTCGATCATCCTGATCCTGGCGCCGATCCTGTTCCCGGTGGCGGTGGCGCTCGGCATCGATCCGATCCACTTTGGCGTGATGATCGTGGTGAACATGGAGATCGGCATGATCACGCCGCCAGTGGGCCTGAACCTGTTCGTCGCCAGCGGCATCACCAAGGCCGGCCTGACCGAGATGAGCAAGGCGGTCATGCCCTGGCTGTGGACGATGCTGGCCTTCCTGATGTTGATCACCTACATTCCGAGCATCTCGACCTTCCTGCCCAAGGCGCTGGGCATCATGTAAGGCGTGCACTGAAACCGCAAAGGACAAGCCCCGGCCTGGTGCCGGGGTTTGTCGTCGGCGGTGCCGGCTGCATGCGTTCGGGCCCGGCCGCGCGCCGGGCCTCGTTCGTCGCGGCGGTGGGCGCGGGGCAGGGGGCATGTTTCGCGGTGTATCCTGCCGGCTGCGCCAGGAGGCCTCGGTTAGAATCGCGCTTTCTCCTGCCCAAGGCTTCATGGAATACCTCGCCCTCCTGCTCGATCTCGTCCTCCATGTCGACCGCCACCTTGCCGTCCTGCTCGAGAGTTACGGCGGCTGGCTCTACGCGATCCTGTTCCTGATCGTGTTCTGCGAAACCGGCCTCGTCGTCACCCCCTTTCTGCCCGGCGACTCGCTGCTGTTCGTGGCGGGGGCACTGGCCGCCGGGGGCGGTCTGGATGCGGGCCTGCTCATCGGCGTGCTGTTCGTCGCCGCGGTGCTCGGCGATTCGGTGAACTACGCCGTCGGCCGGCGCTTCGGCGGGCGCATCTCGCGCTGGCCGGACAGTCGCTTCTTCAACCGCAGGGCGCTTGAGCACACGCAGCAGTTCTACCGGCGCCACGGCGGCAAGACGATCGTGATCGCCCGTTTCATGCCCATCATCCGCACCTTCGCGCCCTTCGTGGCGGGCATGGCGGCGATGGATTACCGGCGCTTTCTCGGCTTCAACGTGCTCGGCGGTGCACTGTGGGTCGGTCCGCTGGTCATGGCCGGGTACTGGTTCGGCAATCTGCCGCTGGTCAGGAGCAACCTCACCGCGGTGATCTTCGGCATCATCGCCCTCTCCATGCTGCCGATGTTCGTCGCCTGGCTGCGCCACCGCAGCGCCGCCCGCGCCTGAGCGCCGCGGCTCGGCCGCCGCGGCGCGCTGTCGAGCCGTTCGCCGGGAAGCGGCGGAAACCTGTTAAAATCTCGCGCTTTTTTCCAAACATAGTCCCGGAGTTTTTTCCATGGCAATCGAACGCACCCTGTCCATCATCAAGCCCGACGCCGTCGCCAAGAACGTGATCGGCAAGATCTACCAGCGCTTCGAAGACGCCGGCCTGAAGATCATCGCCGCGAAGATGGTGCACCTGTCCGAGCAGGAAGCCGGCCAGTTCTACGCGGTGCACAAGGAGCGTCCGTTCTACAAGGATCTGGTGTCCTTCATGACCTCCGGCCCGGTGATGATCCAGTGCCTCGAGGGCGAGAACGCCATCGCCAAGAACCGCGAGCTGATGGGCGCCACCGACCCGAAGAAGGCCGACGCCGGCACCATCCGCGCCGACTTCGCCGACAGCATCGACGCCAACGCGGTGCACGGCTCGGACGCGGCGGAAACCGCCGCGGTCGAAGTGGCGTTCTTCTTCCCGGGGATGAACGTTTACTCGCGCTGAGCGGTCCATCCCGACGGCCCGTCGCGCACGTCTCGCGGTGTCCGTGCACCGCGCGCGGCGCGGACGGGCCGTTTGCATTACGGAAGATCTGTGTTTCAAGGTGAAGTTTCAGGCATGAGCACTGCTGCAACGGCCGCTCCGGTCAATCTGCTCGATTTCGACGTCGACGGTCTCGTCGCCTGGTTCGCCGGGCTGGGCGAGAAGCCCTTCCGCGCGCGTCAGGTGATGCGCTGGATGCATCGCGAAGGCTGCGACGACTTCGACGCCATGACCGACGTCGCCAAGTCGCTGCGCGCGAAGCTCAAGGAGGTCGCCGTGATCCGCCCGCCGCAGCCGGTGCGCGACTCGGTGTCGACCGACGGCACGCGCAAGTGGCTGCTCGACGTGGGCAACGCCAACGCGGTCGAGACCGTGTTCATCCCCGAAACCAGGCGCGGCACGCTGTGCGTGTCGTCGCAGGCCGGCTGCGCGCTCGACTGCGCGTTCTGCTCGACCGGCAAGCAGGGCTTCAACCGCAACCTGAGCGCGGCCGAGATCATCGGCCAGCTGTGGCTCGCCAACAAGCTGCTGGGCGCCGCCCGAGTGGACGCCAATGAGGCTGCCACTGAGGCCGCCACTGAGGCCGCCGCGGATCTCGAAGCCGGCGAGAAGGACAACGGCCGCATCATCAGCAACGTCGTGATGATGGGCATGGGCGAGCCGCTGGCGAACTTCGACAACGTCGTCACCGCGCTGCACCTGATGCTCGACGACCACGCCTACGGCCTGTCGCGCCGGCGCGTCACGGTGTCGACCTCGGGCATCGTGCCGGCGATCGACCGCCTGCGCGACGAATGCCCGGTGGCGCTGGCCGTGTCGCTGCACGCCTCCAACGACGCATTGCGCGACCGCCTCGTGCCGATCAACCAGAAGTACCCGCTGCGCGAGCTGATGGCCGCCTGCCGGCGCTACCTCGAGCGTGCGCCGCGCGACTTCATCACCTTCGAGTACGTCATGCTCGACGGCGTCAATGACAGTGACGCGCATGCGCGCGAACTCGTCGCGCTCGTGCGCGATGTGCCGTGCAAGTTCAACCTGATCCCGTTCAACCCCTTCCCGAACTCCGGCTTCGAGCGCTCGCCGGCAGAGCGGATCCGCCGCTTCGCCACCATCCTGATCGACGCCGGCATCGTCACCACGACGCGCAAGACGCGCGGCGACGACGTCGATGCCGCCTGTGGTCAGCTCGCCGGCCAGGTGCAGGACCGCACGCGGCGTACCGTGCGCCTGCACAAGGCGGAGGAGGCGCGCCGATGACGCGCCGCAGAGCCGGGCTCGTCGCGCTTGCGCTCGCCGCTGCTCTGGCCGGCGGCTGCGCCACGGCACCGGGCGGCGGCGGCACGGCTGGCGTCTCACGGCCGCTGTCGGACCTGTCGCCCGCCGGCCCGGATGAGGCGCGGGCGCGGGTGCATGTCGATCTGGGCATGGCCTACTTCGAAGTGGGGCGCTACGACGTCGCGCTCGACGAGGCGCGCATCGCGCTCAACGACAGCCCGGGCTATGCGCCGGCGCTCCACCTGCTCGGCCTCGCCTACCTGCTCATCGGCGAGACCGCCGCGGCAGGCGAGAATCTCGAGCAGGCCTTGCGCATCGCTCCCGGCGACCCCGAGTTCAACAACAGCTACGGCTGGTTCCTGTGCACCCAGGGGCGCGTGCAGGAAGGGCTGGAGCGCCTGGCACAGGCCGCGCGCAACCCCTATTATCGCTATCCGACCCGCCCCCATACCAATGCCGGGCTGTGCCATCTGCGCGAGAAGGACGAGGCCTCGGCCGAGGCCCAGTTCCTGCGTGCGGCGCAGGCCGATCCGGCCAACCGCCTCGCCCTCTTTCAGCTCGCCGACATCGCCTATCGCGGCGGCCGCTACGAGCAGGCTCGCGCTCATCTGGTGCGCCTGCACCAGCAGCTGGGGCCGAGTGCCGCATCGGCCTGGCTCGGCCTGCGCGCCGAGCGCCGGCTCGGCAACCGCGATGCCGAGGCAAGCTATGCGGCCCAGCTGCGCAGCCGCTTTGCCGGGTCCGAGGAGTATCAGCTGATGATGCAGGGGAAGTACGAGTGAGCAGCAGCATGCAGTCCGAAACGGTCGTGTCGTCGGTGGAAGGCGCAGGCGTGTCGTCGCCGGGCGCACAGTTGCGTCGTGCGCGCGAGGCGCGCGGCGAGACCATTCACGAAGTGGCCTTCGCCCTCAAGTTGAGCCCGCGCCAGGTCGAGGCGCTGGAGCAGGATGACTTCGCCGCCCTGCCGGGGATGGCCTTCCTGCGCGGCTTCCTGCGCAATTACGCGCGCTACGTCGGCCTCGATCCCGCCCCGCTGATGGAGGCGGTGCAGCGCCTGGCCGGGCAGGGCACCGTCGACCTGTCGCCGATCCGCAATGCCGAGGGCGACCTGCCCAGCGGCGGCGGGCGGCGGGCGAGCGTGGCGCCGGGCGGGCTGGTCGTGCTCGCGCTGGTGCTGCTTGTGGCGGCAGGGTGGTATTTCGACTGGTTCCGCACCGAGCCGCCGGCCGCGCTCGAGACCATCGAGACGCCGCTCGTGATCGATCCCGCGCCGGTCGTACCGGAGCCGGTGACGCCGCCGCCCGCGGTGGATCTGCCCGCGCCGGTGCCGGCACCCGGCGCCGACGCCGACGGCACCGATGCCGCCGCCGGGGCGCTGCCGCCTCCCGTTGCGCCGCCGCAAGCGCCGCCCGCCCCCGAGCCCTTGCCTGCGGCAAACGTCGCGAATACCGCCGATGCCGCGCCGGCAGGCGGCGGCCAGCTGGTGCTGCGCTTCGCCGGCGAGTCGTGGGTCGAGATCCGCGATGCCGGAGGCGACATCGTCCATTCCGGCATGAATCGCGCCGGTAGTTCGAGAACCGTCCAGGGGCGGCCGCCCTTCGCGCTCGTGGTCGGCAATGCCGCCAGCGTCAGCGTCGAGTTCGACGGCCGGCCGGTGGATCTTGCGCCCCACACCAAGGTGTCGGTGGCGCGTCTCACGGTCAAGTAGGCAGTGCAATCAAGATGACGAATCAGAGCTCCTTCGTACCCGCCGAGGCCGCGCCGCTGCCGCGGCACACGACGCGCGCGGTGCGCATCGGCCGCGTCCGGGTCGGCGGCGACGCCCCGGTGGTGGTGCAGTCGATGACCAATACCGACACCGCCGACGTGCTTGGCACCGCGATGCAGGTGGCCGAGCTCGCCCGCGCCGGCTCGGAGCTGGTGCGCATTACGGTGAACAACGAGGCCGCGGCAAAGGCCGTGCCGCACATCCGCGACCGCCTCCTGGCGCTCAACATGGACGTGCCGCTGGTGGGGGACTTCCACTACAACGGCCACAAGCTGCTCACCGATCACCCGGCCTGCGCCGAGGCGCTGGCGAAGTTCCGCATCAATCCGGGCAACGTCGGCGCCGGGGCCAAGCGCGACCCGCAGTTCGCCGCCATCGTCGAGCTCGCCTGCCGCTACGACAAGCCGGTGCGCATCGGCGTGAACTGGGGCAGCCTCGACCAGTCGGTGCTGGCGCGCATCATGGATGCGAACGCGAAGCGGGCCGAGCCGCGCGACGCCGGGGCGGTGATGCGCGAGGCACTCGTGGTGTCGGCGCTCGAGTCGGCGGCGAAGGCCGAGGAGTACGGTCTGCCCGGCGAGCGCATCATCCTCTCGGCGAAGGTTTCCAGCGTGCAGGATCTGATCGCGGTGTATCGCGACATGGCGCGCCGCTGCGACTATGCGCTGCACCTCGGCCTGACCGAGGCGGGCATGGGCAGCAAGGGCATCGTCGCCTCCACTGCGGCGCTCGCGGTGCTGCTGCAGGAAGGCATCGGCGACACGATCCGGATCTCGCTCACGCCCGAGCCCGGCGGCAGCCGCACGCAGGAGGTCGTGGTGGCGCAGGAGATCCTGCAGACCATGGGCCTGCGCGCGTTCACGCCGATGGTCACGGCCTGCCCGGGCTGCGGCCGCACCACCAGCACCTTCTTCCAGGAGCTCGCGTCGGGCATCCAGGACTATGTCCGCGCGCAGATGCCGGTGTGGCGCGCGCAGTACGATGGCGTCGAGAACATGACGCTGGCGGTGATGGGCTGCGTCGTCAATGGCCCGGGCGAGAGCAAGCATGCGAACATCGGCATCTCGCTGCCGGGCACGGGCGAGACGCCGGCGGCGCCGGTGTTCGTCGATGGCGAAAAGACCGTCACCCTGCGCGGCGACAACATCGCCGCCGAGTTCAAGGCCATCGTGGACGATTACGTGGCGACGAAGTACCAGAAGAAGGCCGGCTGAGCGCGGCCGCGCTGCCGCCCGAAGGCGGCGCTCGCAGCCCCGCGGGGCCGACGGCGAAGCCCGCCGCGAGCAACATCACAGGGGCCGCGCCGCCTTCCCTCCAATCGACGATAACGCGACAACGACAAGACGATTCACCGATGAGTCAGACACTGCAGGCGGTGCGCGGGATGAACGACATCCTGCCCGACGACGCCGAAACCTGGGAATACTTCGAAGACATCGTGCGCGACTGGCTGCAGAGCTACGGCTACCGCCCGATCCGCATGCCGCTGGTGGAGCCGACGCCGCTGTTCAAGCGCGCCATCGGTGAGGTGACCGACATCGTCGAGAAGGAGATGTACTCCTTCGAGGATGCGCTCAACGGCGAACACCTCACGCTGCGCCCCGAAGGCACGGCGTCCTGCGTGCGCGCGGCGATCCAGCACAACCTGGTCGCCTCCGGCGGGCCGCAGCGGCTGTATTACTACGGCCCGATGTTCCGCCACGAGCGCCCGCAGAAGGGGCGCTACCGGCAGTTCCACCAGATCGGCGTGGAAGCGCTGGGCTTCGGCGGGCCGGACACCGACGCCGAACTGATCCTGATGTGCGCCCGGCTGTGGGACGACCTCGGCCTGGAGGACGTGGCGCTCGAGCTGAACTCGCTCGGCGCCCTGGAGGAGCGTGCGCAGCACCGCGCGGCGCTGATCGCCTACCTCGAACAGCACCAGGACAAGCTTGACGAGGACGGCAAGCGCCGCCTGTACACCAACCCGCTGCGCATCCTCGACACCAAGAACCCGGAACTGCACGCGATCGTCGAGGCCGCACCCAAGCTTGCCGATTACCTTGGCGAAGAGTCGCGCGCGCATTTCGAAGCCGTGCAGGTCTTCCTCAAGGACGCCGGTATTCCCTACCGCATCAACCACCGCCTCGTGCGCGGCCTGGATTACTACAACCGTACCGTGTTCGAGTGGGTCACCACGCGCCTGGGCGCGCAGGGCACGATCTGCGCCGGCGGCCGCTACGACGGCCTCGTCGAGCAGCTCGGCGGCAAGCCGCAGCCGGCCGCGGGCTTTGCCATCGGCATCGAGCGCCTGCTGCTGCTGTGGCAGGCTTGCGGCGGGGAGGCCGAGCGCGCCGCACCCGATGCCTATGTCGTACACATGGGGGACGCGGCGCAGCGGCTCGCCTTCCGCGCCGCCGAGGCGCTGCGCGAGCACGGCTTCGCCGCCGTGCTGCATTGTGGTGGCGGCAGCTTCAAGTCGCAGATGAAGAAGGCCGACGCCAGCGGTGCGGCGGTGGCGGTCGTGATCGGCGAGGATGAGGCCGCGGCGGGCGAAGTCGGCCTGAAGCCGCTGCGCGGCCCCGGCGGGCAGCAGCGCGTCGCGCTGGCGGCCCTGCCCGAGGTGCTCGCCGACGTGTTGTACAGCGAAGAAGACAACGAAGACGACGGGCAAGGGGAGCAGTGATGGCGGTATACGACCTCGAGGAACAGGAACAGATTTCCGAGCTCAAGGCCTGGTGGGCCCAGTACGGAACCCTGGTGACGACGCTGGCGATGATCGCCGCGCTGGCCTCGGTCGGCTGGCAGGGCTGGCAGTGGTACCAGAACCGCAACGCGGCCGAGGCCGGCGCGCTGTACTTTGCCGTGCAGCAGGCGGCCGAGACGCAGGACGCGGCCAAGGCGCGCGACGCCGCCGGGCGCCTGATCGGCGACTACGCCGGTACCGCCTACGCCCAGCTCGCGGCGCTGCTGTCGGCTGGCGTGCAGTTCGAAAAGGGCGATCTCGACAACGCCCGCGCCCAGCTCGAGTGGGCGGCGGAGAAGGGCAAGGATGCGGCGCTGCGCGACCTGGCGCGGCTGCGTCTGGCGGCGGTGCTGCTGCAGCAGGGCGCCCATGACGCGGCGCTGGCGCGCCTGGAGGCGGCACCCGCCGAGGCCTATCGCGCGCGCTTTGCCGATCTGCGCGGCGACGTGCTTGCGGCGCAGGGCAAGGCGGCCGACGCCCGTGCCGCCTATCAGGCGGCGATCGATGCGCTCGCCGGCGCCGGCGAGCAGGCCACGACCCTGCGCGAAGTGGTGCGCGTGAAACTCGAATCCCTGGAAGGCTGACCGATGAAGCTGGCTTCGCTGCGTGTCGTCCCGATGCTTGCCGCGCTCGCGCTGGCGGCGGGCTGTTCCTCCCTGAATCCCTTTGCCGCTGGCAAGGCCGCACCGGCCAAGCTGAGCGAGTTCCGCAGCACCGCGCAGCTCGTGCCGGTGTGGCGCGCCGGAATCGGCAAGTCCGGTCCGTATGTGTTCCAGCCTGCGGTGGCGGGCAGCGCCGTCTATGCGGCCGCCGCCGACGGCAAGCTCGCCCGTCTCGAGGACGGCAAGGCGGTCTGGCGGGCCGATGCCGACACCCGGCTGTCGGCCGGCGTCGGCGCCGACGGCCGCCTCGCCGTGGTCGTTGCGGCCAACGGCACCGTCATTGCCTACGACGCCGCCGACGGCCACGAGCGCTGGCGCTCGCCGGTCGGCGCCGAGGTGCTGGCGCCGCCGGCGGTCAATGCCGAACTCGTCGTCGTGCGCGCCTCGGATAATCGGCTGATCGCGCTCAATGCGGCTGACGGCAGCCGGCGCTGGGTCTATCAGCGCAGCAATCCGCCGCTGGCGCTGCGCAGCTTCTCGGGCGTGGTGCTCGAGGGCGGCTTCGCGCTGGCGGGGTTCCCGGGCGGCAAGCTGGCGGTGATCAACCTCGCCAATGGCGGCGCGGTGACCGAGCTGTCGGTGGCGGCACCGCGCGGCTCGACCGAACTCGAGCGTGTCGCCGACGTGGCCGGCACGCCGGTCGTCGGCCGGCGCGAAGTGTGCGCCGTGACCTACCAGGGGCGCGCCGCCTGCTTCGACACCAGCAACGGCAATGCGCTGTGGGCGCGCGACTTCTCCAGCAGCGTCGGCATGGACCGCGACGCCCGCTTCGCGGTGATCACCGACGACCGCGACGCAGTGCACGCGCTCGACGTCTATAGCGGTGCGAGCGTCTGGAAGCAGGACGCGATGGCCCGGCGTACGCTGTCGCGCCCGCTCATCGTCGACGACTTCGTCGTCGTCGGCGACGTCGAAGGCTACGTGCATGTACTCAGCCGCGATTCCGGGGCGTTCGCCGCCCGCGATCGCGCCGGTGACGGCCCGATCGCGGCCGCCCCGCGCCTGCTCGGACGCGGTTTCGTCGTCCAGGGGCGCGACGGTGAAGTCACCGCTTATGAACTGCGCTAAGGCGAAAACCCTCAAGTGAAACCCACCATCGTTCTCGTCGGCCGACCCAATGTGGGCAAGTCGACCCTGTTCAACCGCCTGACCCGCACGCGTGACGCGCTTGTCGCGGATCAGCCCGGTCTCACGCGCGACCGCCATTACGGCATCGGCCGCCTCGGCGATCGCGACTATCTGGTCGTCGACACCGCCGGCTTCGATCCCGTCGCCAAGGACGGCATCATGCACGAGATGGCGCGCCAGGCCGAGCAGGCGATCGCCGAGGCCGACGTGCTGCTGTTCCTCGTCGATGGCCGCGCCGGGCGCACGCCGCACGACGAGCAGATCGCCATCCGCCTGCGTCGGGCCGGCCGGCCGGTGCATCTGATCGTCAACAAGGCCGAGGGGCTGGACCGGGCGATCGTCGCCGCCGACTTCCATGCGCTCGGGCTCGGCGACCCGCTGCCGGTGTCGGCCGCGCACGGCGATGGCGTCAAGCAGCTCGTGGAGCACGTGCTCGCGCCCTTCCCGGCGGACGACGACAAGGCCGCGGCCGAGGACGAGGGGCCGAAGGTGGCGATCGTCGGCCGTCCCAATGTCGGCAAGTCGACGCTGGTCAACACGCTGCTCGGCGAGGAGCGCGTGATCGCCTTCGACCTGCCGGGCACCACGCGCGACGCGATCTCGATCCCCTTCGAGCGCGGCGGCAAGCGCTACACGCTGATCGACACCGCCGGCCTGCGCCGTCGCGGCAAGGTCTTCGAAGCCGTGGAGAAGTTCTCCGTCATCAAGACGCTGCAGGCCATCCAGGAGGCCAACGTCATCGTCCTGGTGCTCGACGCGGCACAGGACATCTCCGACCAGGACGCGCACATCGCCGGCTTCGTGCTCGAGGCGGGGCGGGCGCTGGTGGTGGCGATCAACAAGTGGGACGCGGTGGACGACTACCAGCGTGACCGCCTGAAGGCCGACATCGCGCGCAAGCTCGCCTTCCTCGGCTTCGCCCGCTTCCACCAGATCTCCGCACTCCGCTCGGAGGGTATCGGTGGCCTGCTGAAGTCGGTCGATGCCGCCTACGCTGCCGCCACCGCCAACCTGGCCACGCCGCGCCTGACGCGCACGCTGCAGCAGGCCGTGGCGCGCCAGGCGCCGCCGCGCCACGGCATGGCGCGGCCGAAGATGCGCTACGCCCACCAGGGCGGCATGAACCCGCCGGTCATCGTGATCCACGGCAACGCCCTCGATGACATTCCAGCGGCCTATGTGCGCTATCTTGAACGCAGCTTCATGGACGCCTTCAAATTGCAGGGCACACCCTTGCGCATCCAGTTCCGGACCACGCACAATCCATTCGCCACCCGGGACTGAGCCGCTCTGCACGTCGAGTCCGTTTCCACACCCGGATTTGATTTCGTTGCATACTGCGATGTGGCAGTGCAGCATCAAATCCATTACATTCTTATAAACAGAGAATAAAGAGGTTCAACGATGAGCAACAAAGGGCAACTTCTACAAGACCCGTTCCTGAACACCCTGCGCCGCGAGCACATCCCGGTGTCGATCTACCTCGTCAACGGCATCAAGCTGCAGGGCCAGGTCGAATCCTTCGACCAGTACGTCGTCCTGCTCAAGAACACCGTCACGCAGATGGTCTACAAGCACGCGATCTCCACCGTGGTTCCCGCCCGCCCGGTTGTCATCCAGCAGCAGGACGAGGGCAGCAACTGATTCCCGCATCCATGACGTGCGACCGGGGGTGCCCGGTCGCGGGGGGCGCGCATGTTTGAACGCCCCGCTTCCGGCGAGCGCGCCGTCCTTGTCCAGCTTGACCTCGGCCAGGGCGCCATCGATGAGCGGCTGTCCGAACTGAAGCTGCCTGTCGGCAGCGCCGGCGCCAGTGTCGAGGCCGTGGTGCAGGGGCGCCGTGCGGCGCCGGACCCGAAACTGTTCGCCGGCAGCGGCAAGGTGCAGGAGATCGCCGAGGCGCTCCGCGCCCATGGCGCCGACATCGTGATCTTCAATCACGCGCTGTCGCCCGGCCAGCAGCGCAACCTCGAGCGCGAGCTGCAGTGCATGGTCATCGACCGCACCGCGCTGATCCTGGACATCTTCGCCCAGCGTGCGCGCAGCCACGAAGGCAAGCTGCAGGTGGAGCTCGCCCAGCTCGAGCACCTGGCCACCCGCCTGGTGCGCGGCTGGACCCACCTCGAGCGGCAGAAGGGCGGCATCGGCCTGCGCGGCCCGGGTGAGAAGCAACTCGAGACGGACCGCCGCCTGCTCGGCAACCGGGTCAAGATGCTCAAGTCCCGGCTCGCCCAGATCGAGAAGCAACGCAAGGTTCGTCGCCGGGCAAGGGAACGCCGCGACGTTCTGTCGGTCTCTCTCGTCGGTTACACCAATGCGGGAAAGTCGACGCTGTTCAACGCGCTGACCAAGGCGGGCGCCTATGCGGCCGACCAGCTCTTCGCCACCCTCGACACGACCTCGCGCAGGTTGTACGTCGGCGGCGATGGGGCGGGAGCGAGCGTGGTGCTGTCGGACACCGTCGGCTTCATCCGCGATCTGCCGCACGCCCTCGTGGCCGCCTTCCAGGCCACCCTCGAGGAAACGGCGCAGGCCGATCTGCTGTTGCACGTCGTCGACTCGGCGAGCGAGGACCGCGACGCGCAGATCGGGGCGGTGAACCAGGTTCTTGCCGAGATCGGCGCGGCCGAGGTGCCGCAGGTCCTGGTGTGGAACAAGATCGACCTTACCCGGGCCGCTGCGGCGGTCGAGAGGGGGGACTGTGGTACCATCAGGCGCATTTTTTTGAGCGCCCGAACCGGGGAAGGCCTCGATCTGCTTCGCGACGCGCTTGCCGAAGTAGCTCGGCAGACCTTTGGTGACAACGCC
>JANJTU010000193.1 GCA_024710965.1 Thauera sp.
CCCGACACCCCGCACGTCGCCGACGTGCTGTTCGGCGCCAACGGCGCGGCCGAAGGCTTGTCCGCCGGCAAGACCGTGGTCGACATGAGCTCGATCTCGCCGATCGCCACCAAGGACTTCGCCAAGCGCATCAACGCCCTGGGCTGCGACTACCTCGACGCGCCGGTGTCCGGCGGCGAGGTCGGCGCCAAGGCCGCCAGCCTGACGATCATGGTCGGCGGCAGCGAGGCCACCTTCGCAAAGGTCAAGCCGCTGTTCGAGCTGATGGGCAAGAACATCACCCTGGTCGGTGGCAACGGCGACGGGCAGACCTGCAAGGTCGCCAACCAGATCATCGTCGCGCTCAACATCGAGGCCGTCGGCGAGGCGCTGCTGTTCGCCTCCAAGGCCGGCGCCGACCCCGCCAAGGTGCGCCAGGCGCTGATGGGCGGCTTCGCCGCCTCGCGCATCCTCGAAGTGCACGGCGAGCGCATGATCAAGCGCACCTTCAATCCCGGTTTCCGCATCGAGCTGCACCAGAAGGACCTCAACCTCGCCCTCGAAGGCGCGCGCACCCTCGGCCTGAGCCTGCCGCACACCGCCAGCGCGCAGCAGCTGATGAGCGCCTGCGTCGCCCACGGCGGCGCCGGCTGGGACCACTCCGGCCTGGTGCAGGCGCTGGAGATCGCCGCCAAGCACAAGATCGCCGGCAACTGATCCCCGCTCCCGACCCCGCCGAGCCTTCACCGTTCTCCCACGGCGGGCGCCGTGGCCGACGCAAGTCGCCGCGGTGCCCGCCACCTCCTCCCGCCCCAACGGATACGACCATGGACCTGCCCATCAACCGCTTCAAACGCGCCATCCAGTCCGGCCAAAAGCAGATCGGCCTGTGGTCGCACCTGTGCAGCAACATCAGCACCGAGATCCTCGCCCACTGCGGCTACGACTGGCTGCTGCTCGACATGGAGCACTCGCCCAACGAAGTCGGCACCATCCTGTCGCAGCTGCAGGCGATGAACGGCGGCAGCGCCTCGGCGATCGTCCGCCCCTACTGGAACGACATGGTGCTGTTCAAGCGCCTGCTCGACATCGGCGTGCAGACCCTGCTCGTGCCCTACGTGCAGACCGAGGAAGAGGCGCGGAACGCGGTCGCCTACACCCGCTACCCGACCCAGGGCGTGCGCGGCTACGCCGGTGCGCCGCGCGCCTCCAACTACGGCCGCATCAAGGACTACGCCCACCGCTGCGCGGATGAGATCTGCGTGCTGGTGCAGGTCGAGACCATCGAGGGCCTGAACAACCTCGAGGCCATCGCCAAGGTCGAGGGCGTCGACGGTGTCTTCATCGGCCCGGGCGACCTCTCCGCCGCGCTGGGCCACCTCGGCAACCCCAGGCACCCCGACGTGCTCGCCGCGATCGAGGACGCGATCCACCGCATCCAGGCCTGCGGCAAGGCCGCCGGCATCCTCACCGGCGACGAGACCCTGGCCAGGCGCTACGTCGAACTCGGCTGCCTGTTCGTCGCCGTCGGCGCCGACCAGAACGTGCTGCGCGACGGCGCGCAGGCGCTCGTGCGCCGCTTCCAGGACTGACCCCCATCCCATCCGGAATTCAGACCATGCTCGCCAAACCCGCTTCCCCCATCCGCTTCAAGCGTCTGCTGCTGACCGGCGCCGCCGGCAATCTCGGCAAGGAACTGCGCCCGCGCCTGCGCGCCTATTGCGAGGTGCTGCGCATCAGCCACCGCTCCGCGCTCGCCGCCGAGGCGGGCGAGGAGTCGATGACCGCCGCGCTCGAGGACAAGGACGCCGTGCATGCCCTGCTCGACGGCGTCGATGCCGTCGTGCACATGGGCGGCGTGTCCACCGAACAGCCCTGGGAGCCGATCCTCGCCGGCAACATCGTCGGCGCCTACAACCTCTACGAGGCCGCGCGCAAGCACGGCGTCAAGCGCATCGTGTTCGCCAGCTCGAACCACGTCACCGGCTTCTACCGCCAGGACGAAGTCATCGACACGCGCGCGCCGGTGCGTCCCGACGGCTTCTACGGCCTGTCGAAGGCCTTCGGCGAGAACCTCGCCCAGCTCTACTTCGACCGCTGGGGCATCGAGACCGTGAGCCTGCGCATCGGCTCCTCCTTCGCCGAGCCGGTCGACCGCCGCATGCTCGCCACCTGGATGAGCTACGACGACCTCGAGCGCCTGGTGGTCGCCAGCCTGACCGCGCCGATCGTCGGCCACACCATCATCTACGGCATGTCGGACAACGCCACCACCTGGTGGGACAACACCCACGCCAGGCACATCGGCTACCGCCCGCAGGACAGCTCGGACGTGTTCCGCGAAGCGGTCGAGGCGCGCCAGCAGAGCATCGACCGCAAGGACCCGGTCGCCCTCTACCAGGGCGGCGGCTTCGTCGTCAAAGGGCCGTTCGACTGATTCCGCTTCACCACCCGGCCCGGGGCACGGCCACGGGCCTGCCTCGCCCGCGCAACCGCAAACCACAAGCAGGAGACACATCATGAAGACTCGCAGGAAATTCCTCGCCGCCAGCGCGCTGATGGCCGCCCTCGGCTTCGCCGGCCTCGCCCCCACCGCCGCCCAGGCGCAGATGGTGATGAAGGCCGCCGACGTGCATCCGGCCGGCTACTCGACCGTGGTCGCGGTCGAGAACCTGGGCAAGAAGATCGAGGCCGCGACCAACGGCCGGATCAAGTTCCAGATGTTCCCGGGCGGCGTGCTCGGCGACGAGAAGACGATGATCGAGCAGACCCAGTTCGGCGCGATCCAGATCCTGCGCACCTCGCTCGGCCCGGTCGGCACCGTGGTGCCGGAAGTGAACGTGTTCAACATGCCCTTCATGTTCCGCGACGAGGCCCACCTGCACGCCGTGCTCGACGGCCCGATCGGCCAGGAGATGCTGGACAAGATCAGCGCCTCGCCGGCGAAGATGGTCGCGCTCGCCTTCACCGTGGCCGGCAGCCGCAGCCTGTACACGAAGAAGCCGGTGCGCACGCCGGACGACCTCAAGGGCCAGAAGATCCGCATGATGGGCAACCCGCTGTTCATCGACACGATGAACGCGATGGGCGGCAACGGCATCTCGATGGGCTACGGTGAAGTGTTCACCGCGCTGCAGACCGGCGTCGTCGATGGCGCCGAGAACAACGAGCCCAGCCTGTTCACCTCGAACCACTACACCACCGGCGCGAAGTACTACACCCAGACCAAGCACCTGATGATCCCCGAGATCATCGTGATGTCGAAGGTGACCTGGGACAAGCTCTCCCCCGAGGATCAGGCCCTGTTCAAGAAGTTCGGCCGCGAGGCGCAGATGGAACAGCGCGAGCTGTGGAACAAGAGCGTCGCCGACAGCGTGGGCAAGCTCAAGGCCGCCGGCGTCGAGTTCATCGAGGTCGACACCAAGCCCTTCTACGACGCCACCGCGCCGGTGCGCGCCAAGTACGGCGACAAGTACGCCGACCTGATCAAGCGCATCGAAGCAGTCAAGTAAGCGTTCGACGTCTCTCCCCGGGGTCGGTGTTCCGCAAGGGCATCGGCCCCACCTTCGGAGTCAGCCTCCAATGGACCATCCCTTCGTCCGCCTGATGGACCGCCTCTACCTCGCCTGCATCTGGGTGGCGGGCCTGTCCATCCTGGCCATGTCGCTGATCATCCCCTGGGGGGTGTTCTCGCGCTACGTCCTCGGCACCGGTTCGCACTGGCCCGAGCCGATCGCCATCCTGCTGATGGTGATCTTCACCTTCGTCGGCGCCGCCGCCAGCTACCGCGCCGGCGGCCACATCGCGGTGGCGATGCTGACCGAACGCCTGGCGCCGCCCTTGCAGAAGCTGTGCGCTCACCTCGTCGACCTGCTAATGGCCGGCATCAGCGTGTTCATCGCCTGGTACGGCACCGACCTGACGCTGGCGATGATGGCGCAGACCATCGCCGAACTGCCGTGGATGCCGGTCGGCTACACCTATCTCGCCCTGCCGGTGGGCAGCGCGATCACCCTGTTGTTCGTCATCGAGCGCGTCGTCTTCGGCAGCCAGCACCGCCGCCCGATCGTGCGCTTCGACGAGCAGTCCGACGAAGCCGCCGAAGGAGGCGCATGATGGATGCCCTGGTCCTGCTCGGCAGTCTCGCCGTGTTCATCGCGGTCGGCGTGCCGGTCGCCTATTCGCTCGGTCTCGCCGCCCTGGTCGGCGCGCTGTGGATCGAGCTGCCGCTCGAGGCGGTGATGATCCAGGTCGCCTCCGGCGTGAACAAGTTCTCGCTGCTGGCGATCCCCTTCTTCGTGCTCGCCGGCGCGATCATGGCCGAAGGCGGCATGTCGCGCCGCCTGGTGGCCTTCGCCGGTGTGCTGGTGGGCTTCATCCGCGGCGGCCTGTCGCTGGTGAACATCCTCGCCTCGACCTTCTTCGGCGCCATCTCCGGCTCCTCGGTGGCCGACACCGCCTCGGTCGGCTCGGTGCTGATCCCCGAGATGGAAAGGAAGGGCTATCCGCGCGCCTTCGCCACCGCGGTCACCGTCAGCGGCTCGGTGCAGGCGATCCTGATCCCGCCCAGCCACAACGCGGTGATCTACTCGCTCGCCGCCGGCGGCACGGTGTCGATCGCCAGCCTGTTCATGGCCGGCGTCGTCCCCGGCCTGCTGCTCGGCCTGACCCTGGCGGTGATGTGCCTGTTCATCGCCAGGAAGCGCGACTACCCGAAGGGCGACCCGATCCCGCTGCGCCAGGCGCTGAAGATCGTCGGCGAGGCGATGTGGGGCCTCTTGACGATCGTCATCATCCTCGGCGGCATCCTCAGCGGCGTGTTCACCGCCACCGAGTCGGCGGCGATCGCGGTGGTCTATGCCTTCTTCGTCACCATGTTCATCTACCGCGACTACCAGTGGAGCGAGCTGCCCAAGCTGATGCACCGCACGGTCAAGACCGTCACCATCGTCATGATCCTGATCGGCTTCGCCGCGGCCTTCGGCTACCTGATGACGCTGATGCAGATCCCGCTGAAGGTCACCGCCTTCTTCACCACCATCTCGGACAACCGCTACGTCATCCTGGCGCTGATCAACGTCATGCTGCTGGCGCTCGGCACGCTGATGGACATGGCGCCGCTGATCCTGATCCTGACCCCGATCCTGCTGCCGGTGGTGACCTCGCTCGGCATCGACCCGGTGCACTTCGGCATGATCATGATGGTGAACCTGGGCATCGGCCTGATCACGCCGCCGGTGGGCACGGTGCTGTTCGTCGGCAGCGCGGTCGCCAAGCTGCCGATCGGCGTGGTGACGAAGACGATGATGCCCTTCTTCCTCGCCCTCTTCACCGTGCTGCTGTTCGTCACCTACGTGCCGGCGCTGTCGCTGTGGCTGCCGCGCGCGCTGGGCCTGTGAGCACGCGATGAGCACCGTGGTCTATGTCTCCAACGCCGACAGCGGCGACATCACCGTGCTGGCGATGGCGGCCGACGGCGGCCTCGCGCCGCGGCAGACCGTGGAAGTCGGCGGCACGCTGATGCCGCTCGCGGTCAGCCCCTGCCGTCGCTTCCTCCATGCCGCGCGGCGCAGCGCGCCGCTGGCGGTGGCGAGCTTCGCCATCGATCCGGCCAGCGGCACGCTGAGGCCGCTGGGCGAGGCGGCGCTGCCGGCGAGCATGGCCTACCTCGCCACCGACCGCAGCGGGCGCTGGCTGTTCGCCGCCTCCTACCAGGGCGACCTGCTGACGCTGAGCCCGATCGGCGCCGACGGCCGCGTCGGCGCGGTGCAGCAGACCGTCGCCACCGGCCCGCACGCCCACGCCATCCTGGCGGCGCCGTCGAACCGCCACGTCTTCGCCACCAGCCTGGGCGGCGGCGTCGTGCTGCAGTTCCGCTTCGATGCCGAGCGCGGCCGCCTCGAACCCAACGACCCGCCGGCGCTGGCGGCGCGCGCCGGCGCCGGGCCGCGCCACTTCCGCTTCCACCCGCACGGGCGCTTCGTCTATCTGCTCAACGAGCTCGATGCCACGCTCGACGTGCTCGCCTTCGACGCCGAAGCCGGCACGCTCGCGCCGCGGCAGACGGTCCCGACGCTGCCGCCCGGCTTCGCCGGCGAGCCCTGGGCCGCCGACCTGCAGCTCACGCCCGACGGCCGCTTCCTCTACAGCTGCGAGCGCCGTTCGAGCACGCTCGCCGCCTTCCGCATCGATGCCGAGAGCGGCGGGCTGAGCGGGCTCGGCCACACGCCGACCGAGACCCAGCCGCGCGGCTTCGCGATCGACCCGAGCGGGCGCTTCCTGCTCGCCGTCGGCCAGCGCTCGGACCACCTCAGCCGCTATGCGATCGATCCCGCGAGCGGCGCGCTCGCGCTCGTCCAGCGGGTGGCGGTCGGGCGCAATCCGAACTGGGTCGAGATCGTCGAACTTGACGACCAGCCCCCGGCCTGAACCGAATCGAACAACGCTTTCGCGGAGCCCCCGATGTCGCACCCCAGCCCCCCCGCCCCGCTCTACATCCGCATGCACGAGGCGGACAACGTCGCCATCGTCGCCAACGACGGCGGCCTGCCCGCGGGCACCGTCTTCCCCTGCGGCCTGACCCTGCGCGAGCACGTGCCGCAGGGCCACAAGGTCGCCCTCACCGCCATTGCCGCCGGCGAAGCGGTGCGCCGCTACAACGTCGCCATCGGCTACGCGCTGCAGGACATCGCCGCCGGCAGCTGGGTGCACGAGCGCCTGCTCGAGATGCCGGCCGCGCGCGGCCTCGACGACCTGCCGCTGGCGACCTCGAAGGCCGCGCCGCTGCCGCCGCTCGAGGGCTACACGTTCGAGGGCTACCGCAACCCGGACGGCTCGGTCGGCACGCGCAACATCCTCGCCATCACCACCACGGTGCAGTGCGTGGCCGGCGTCGTCGATTTCGCGGTGAAGCGGATCAAGGCCGAGCTGCTGCCCAAGTTCCCCCACGTCGACGACGTCGTCGGCCTCGAGCACAGCTACGGCTGCGGCGTGGCGATCGACGCGCCCGACGCGGTGGTGCCGATCCGCACCCTGCGCAACATCAGCCTGAACCCCAACTTCGGCGGCGAAGTCATGGTGGTGAGCCTGGGCTGCGAGAAGCTGCAGCCCGAGCGCCTGCTGCCGCCCGGCAGCATTCCGATCGTCGACGAGCGCAACGTCGCCGACGTCGGCGAAAGCGCCGAGCCCGCGCTCGACGTCGTCTGCCTGCAGGACGAGCGCCACGTCGGCTTCATGGCCATGATCGACGCGATCATGCTCACCGCCGAGGAGCACCTCGAGCGCCTGAACGCGCGCCGGCGCGAGACCTGCCCGGCGTCCGAGCTCGTCGTCGGCGTGCAGTGCGGCGGCAGCGACGCCTTCTCCGGCGTCACCGCCAACCCCGCGGTGGGCTTCGCCACCGACCTGCTGGTGCGCGCCGGCGCCACGGTGATGTTCTCCGAAGTCACCGAAGTGCGCGACGGCATCGCCCAGCTCACCGCGCGCGCCACGACTCCGGAAGTGGCGCAGGCGATGATCCGCGAGATGGCCTGGTACGACGCCTACCTCGACAAGGGCCGCGTCGACCGCAGCGCCAACACCACCCCCGGCAACAAGAAAGGCGGGCTGTCGAACATCGTCGAGAAGGCCATGGGCTCGATCGTCAAGTCGGGCACGGCGCCGATCGCCGGCGTGCTCGCGCCGGGCGAGAAGCTCGACCGCAAGGGCCTGATCTACGCCGCCACGCCGGCGAGCGACTTCATCTGCGGCACCCTGCAGCTCGCCGCCGGCATGAACCTGCACGTGTTCACGACCGGGCGCGGCACGCCCTACGGCCTGGCCGAATGCCCGGTGATCAAGGTCGCCACCCGCAGCGCGCTGGCGCGGCGCTGGCACGACCTGATGGACGTCGACGCCGGCCGCATCGCCAGCGGCGAGGCGACGATCGAGGACGTCGGCTGGGAGCTCTTCCACCTGATGCTGGAGGTCGCCAGCGGGCGCCGCAAGACCTGGGCCGAGCACTGGCAGCTCGCCAACGCGCTGGTGCTGTTCAACCCGGCGCCGGTGACCTGAGCAGGCGTCGTCCCACCGCTTCCTCACCGCGGGCAGGCCGCGCCCTTTCGGCGCCGCCTGCCCGCAAGCCTTTGACCCGCCAGGAGAACACATGAGCCCCACCCGCCCGCCGCCGGACCGCGCCTCGGTCTTCAGCAAGCCCCAGGTCGTGTTCCTGCTCGCCACGCTGTGCTGCCTGCTGTGGGGCAGCGCCTACCCGGCGATCAAGAACGGCTACGCGCTGTTCGCCATCGCCGCCGACGACATCCCGGGCAAGCTGGTGTTCGCCGGCTGGCGCTTCCTCGTCGCCGGCGGGCTGCTGCTGCTCGTCGCGCGCGCCATGAACAAGCCGCTGTTCGCCTTCAGCCGGCGCGCGTTCGGCGCGCTCGGCCTGCTCGGGCTGACCCAGACCGCGTTGCAGTACGTGTTCTTCTACATCGGCCTGGCCTACACGACCGGGGTCAAGGGCTCGATCCTGAACGCCACCGGCACCTTCTTCAGCGTGCTGCTGGCGCACTTCATCTACCACAACGACCGCCTCAGCTACCGCAAGGCGCTGGGCTGCACGGTCGGCTTCGGCGGCGTCATGGTGGTCAACCTCGCCGGCGGCGGCGGAGCCGGCTTCGACTTCCAGTTCACGCTGCTCGGCGAGGGCTTCATCGTCATCGCCGCCTTCGTGCTGTCGGCGGCGACGATCTACGGCAAGCGCGTGTCGCAGCGCATCGATCCGATGGTGATGACCGGCCACCAACTCGCCCTCGGCGGCGCCGCGCTGCTGGCAGGCGGCTACGCCAGCGGCGGCACGCTGCAGGGCTTCAGCCTGGCCTCCACCGCGCTGCTGGCCTACATGGCGGTGCTGTCCTCGGCGGCGTTCGCGATCTGGGCCACGCTGCTCAAGCACAACCGCGTCGGCATGGTGACGGTGTTCAACTTCCTCGTCCCGGTGTTCGGCGCCCTGCTCTCGGCGCTCTTCCTCGGCGAGGACATCCTGGAATGGCGCAACGCGCTCGCGCTGGCGATGGTGTCGGCCGGCATCTGGTGGGTGACCACCGAACGCCAGCCGCGCGCCGGTGTGCGGCAGGGCGCGGACGGGCCCGCACCCTGCCGCTGATCCGCCGTCCGTGATCGGGGCTCCGGATCGGGGCTCCGGATCGGGGACCGGTCAGGGGCAAGGCAGCTCAGGGGCAGATGAGGGGCCGACGCGCGCACCGAGGCCCGCGCCCACGCGCAGGCTCGCGGCGAGGTTGCGCGCGGTCAGCTCGAGGTTGGCGGCGGCTTCGCCCAGCGCTTCGTCCAGTGTGCACGGGCGGCTCAGCACGCTGAACACTGCATCGATGCCGTGCGCGTACACCGCGTCGACGCCGGCGCCGAGCGCGCCGGCGATGCCGATCACCGGCTTGCCGTGGCGTTTGGCGACGCGGGCGACGCCGATCGGGGTCTTGCCGTGCACGGTCTGGAAGTCGATGCGGCCCTCGCCGGTGATCACGAGATCGGCGTCGCGCACGTGGCGGTCGAGCTCGACCGCCGCGGTGACGATCTCGATGCCCGGCTTCAGCGTCGCGCCGAAGAAGGCCAGCATCGCCGCGCCCATGCCGCCGGCCGCGCCGGCGCCGGGCACCTCGGCGACGGCGACGCCGAGCTCGCGCGCGACGATGCGGGCGAAGCGGGCGAGGTTGGCATCCAGCGTGCGCACCATCGCGGGCGTGGCGCCCTTCTGCGGGCCGAACACGGCCGAGGCGCCGCGCGGGCCGGTGAGCGGGTTGTCCACATCGCAGGCGACTTCGATGCGGCAGTCGGCCAGGCGCGGGTCGAGGCCGGTGATGTCGATGCGCTCGAGGCGGGCGAGATCGCCGCCGCTGCCGTCGAGCTCGCCGCCGGCGGCGTCGAGCAGGCGCGCACCCAGGGCCTGCACCATGCCGGCCCCGCCGTCGTTGGTGGCGCTACCGCCGATGCCGAGGATCAGATGGCGCGCGCCGGCGTCGAGCGCGGCGCGGATCAGCTCGCCGGTGCCGCGCGAGCTGGTGCGCAGCGGATCGCGCGCGGCCGGCGGCACCAGCATCAGGCCGCTCGCCGCCGCCATCTCGATGACCGCGGTGTCGCCGTCGCCGCTGAGGCCATAGACGGCCTCGACGCGCTCGCCGAGCGGGCCGCTGACGGCGACCGTCTCCCGACGCCCGCCGGTGGCGGCCACCATCGCCTCGACCGTGCCTTCGCCGCCGTCGGCGACCGGCACCAGCACGCAGTCGGCCTGCGGGAACACGGCGCGGAAGCCGGCCGCGATCGCCTGCGCGACTTCCAGCGCGGACAGGCTTTCCTTGTAGGAATCGGGAGCGATGACGATCTTCATGGGCTGGGTCTCCGGTGGGCGTGGGGGCGAGGCTGCGGCCGTGGAGCACAGCTTAGGCGTTTGCCGCCGCCGCGTATTCGTCGTTCGGCACAAAAGCAGACGAAAAAAACCGCCTGTTTTCGGCGACCGTCACAATTGTTGGTCGCCCCCCAGCTCCAGGCCGATGAACAGCAGCAGGCAGTCGTGCAGCCGCGCGAGCTCCAGCCCGGTGATGTCGGCGATGCGGCGCAGGCGGTAGTCGAGCGTGTTGCGATGCACGTGCAGGGCCTCGGCGCTGGGCGCCGCCTTCATGTCGTGCGCGAACCAGGCCGCCAGCGTGCGGCGCAGCTGGCCGTCGCGGTCCTGCGCCGCCAGGCGCTGCAGCGGGCGCTGCAGCTCGTCCGCCCGCCAGCCCTCGGCGAGCCCGGCGAGCAGCACCGCGAGCGTGAGCTCGGCGTAGCAATGCAGCCCGGCCGCCGGCTGTCGACGCCGGCCGGCATGCAGCGTGGCGCGCGCCGACTGCCACGAGCGCACCAGGCCCTCGCTGCCGCCGAACGCCCCGCCCAGCGCCAGACGCAGCCGGACCGGATCGGTGCCGGCCCCGCCGCCGAGGCGCGCGCGCAGGCCCTCGACCCGGGCGCGCAGCCGGGCCGGGTCGGTGCCGGCGGCGCCGGACGGCAGCGGCAGCAGCACGGCGAGCTCGCGCAGCGACACCGCGGCGCACAGCAGGCCGGGCTCGAGCGCCGCCAGCAGGCGCCGCAGGCGCTGCTGTTCGGCGAGGATCGCGTCCGCCTCCAGGCCCGCGGCGTCGATCTCGATCAGCACCGCCACCCGCGCCACGCCGAGATCGACCTGCAGCTGGCGCGCCCAGTCCTGCAGCGCCGGGGCCGCCGCCGCCACGCCGATCAGCTGCAGCACGAGCTCCTCGCGCAAGCGCTCGTCGCGCGCCAGCACCTGCATCAGCTGCGCCTGCTCGAGCATGGTCTCGGCCGCCATGCGCACCAGCTCGGCGTGCTCGCGGATGCCCTCGGGCGCGCCGCTGAGGCCGACCACGCCGACCACGCGGCCCGCGGCGCGCAGCGGCAGGTTGATGCCGGGACGGGCGTCATGCAGCCGGCGCGCGAGCGCCGCGTCGATCTCCACCGCGCGGCCCTGCGCCAGCACCAGCAGCGCACCCTCGTGCCGCGTGCCGATGCGGGCGCGCTCGCCGCTGGCGATGATCAGGCCGCGCTCGTCCATCACGTTGACGTTGGTGTGCAGGATCCGCATCGCGCGATCGACGATGGACTGGGCAAGGGCGGCGTCGAGCAGGAGCATCGGGGCAGGGTGGCGGACGGGATCGCCACATGCTGCCGCGCGGCGTGCGGCGGAACAAGAGCAGGCGCAGAATCCGCTTGCGGCCGAAACCGCGCCTTCCCACCCGTCCGCCCACGGAGGACCTGCCATGAACCGTATCGAAACCGACAGCCTCGGCCCGATCGAGGTCCCCGCCGACGCCTACTGGGGGGCGCAGACGCAGCGCTCGATGCTGAACTTCGCCATCGGTGGCGAGCGCATGCCGCTCGCGCTCGTGCATGCGCTCGCGCTGGTCAAGAAGGCCGCCGCCCGCGTCAACGCCCGCGCCGGCGCGCTGCCGACCGAGCTCGCCGCGCTCATCGAGCAGGCCGCCGACGAAGTGCTGGCCGGCCGCCACGACGAGCAGTTCCCGCTCGTCGTGTGGCAGACCGGCAGCGGCACGCAGAGCAACATGAACGTCAACGAGGTCATCGCCGGGCGCGCCAACGAGCTCGCCGGCCAGGGCCGCGGCGGCAAGACGCCGGTGCATCCGAACGACCACGTCAATTACGGCCAGAGCTCGAACGACAGCTTCCCGACCGCGATGCACATCGCCGCCGCGCGCGCGGTGTACGAGGAGCTGCTGCCGGCGCTGACCGAGCTCTCGAACGGGCTGGCGCTGCAGGCCGAGCGCCACGCCGAGGTGGTCAAGACCGGCCGCACCCACCTGATGGACGCCACCCCGATCACCTTCGGCCAGGAGCTCTCGGCCTTCGTCGCCCAGCTCAACGGCGCCGCCCACGCCATCCGCAGCACGCTGCCGGCGGTGTGCGAGCTCGCCCAGGGCGGCACCGCGGTCGGCACCGGGCTCAACGCGCCGCCCGGCTTCGGCGACGCGATCGCCGCCGAGCTGGCCAAGCTCAGCGGCCTGCCGCTCGCGAGCGCGCCGAACAAGTTCGCCGCGCTGGCCGGCCACGAGCCGCTGGTGGCGCTGTCGGGCGCGCTGAAGACGCTCGCGGTGGCGCTGATGAAGCTCGCCAACGACCTGCGCCTGCTCGGCTCCGGGCCGCGCGCGGGCTTTGCCGAAGTGCGCCTGCCGGCGAACGAGCCGGGCAGCTCGATCATGCCGGGCAAGGTCAATCCGACCCAGTGCGAGGCGCTGTCGATGCTCGCCTGCCAGGTGCTCGGCAACGACGCCACGATCGGCTTCGCCGCCAGCCAGGGCCACCTGCAGCTGAACGTGTTCAAGCCGGTGATCGCGCACAACCTGCTGCAGTCGATCCGGCTGCTCGCCGACGGCTGCCGCAACTTTCAGCGACACTGCGTCGCCGGCCTCGAGCCCGACGTCGCGCGCATGCGCGAGCACCTCGAGCGCAGCCTGATGCTGGTCACCGCGCTCAACCCGCACATCGGCTACGACAAGGCGGCGCAGATCGCGAAGAAGGCCTGGGCCGAGGGCACCACGCTGCGTGCGGCCGCGCTCGCGCTCGGCTTCACCACCGCGGACGAGTTCGACGCCTGGGTGCGCGCCGAAGACATGCTCGGCCACTGAGGCCCGCCGCCGCCGCTTTTTCGACGCCGGCCAACACGGCGGCGGCGGCATGCATTACCCTTTCCGCCCCCCAACTGCGCTCCCGATCATGCTCGAAATCCTGACCAGTCCGGAACTGCTCGTCGCCTTCTTCACCCTCACCGCGCTCGAGCTCGTCCTCGGCATCGACAACATCATCTTCATCTCGATCCTGGTCGACAAGCTGCCGCGCGACAAACGCAACTTCGCGCGCCGCATCGGCCTCTTCCTCGCCATGTTCATGCGCATCGGCCTGCTCGCCGCCCTCGCCTGGCTGGCCGGCCTGACGAAGCCGCTGTTCGAGCTCTTCAGCCACGGCGTCTCGGGCCGCGACCTGATCCTGATCCTCGGCGGCCTGTTCCTGGTGTGGAAGAGCACCGGCGAGGTCCACCAGCTGCTCGAAGGCGAGGAGGGCGAAGCCTCCTCCGCGGTCAAGGCCACCTTCACCGCCGTCATCCTCCAGATCGTCGTCATCGACCTCGTGTTCTCGCTCGACTCGATCATCACCGCGATCGGCATGGTGAACCACCTGCCGGTGATGATCGCCGCGGTCGTCGCCTCGGTGGCGCTGATGATGGTGGCGTCGGCGCCGATCGGCGAGTTCGTGTCGCAGCACCCGACGGTGAAGATGCTGGCGCTGTCCTTCCTGATGGTGGTCGGCGTGGTGCTGATCGCCGAAGGCTTCGGCCACCACGTGCCGAAGGGCTACATCTACTTCGCGATGGCCTTCTCGGTCGTGGTCGAGATGCTCAACATCCGCCTGCGCAAGCGCGCCGCGCAGCCGGTGGACCTGCACGAGGCCTACGCGCCGGACAGGCCCGCGGTGCAGCCGAAGGCCTGACACGGTCCCGCCCTGCGAAACAACTCGAAACGCAGCGGCGGGATCGTTCCGCGGCGAAGCTGTTCATACTTCCGACATCGCACGGGAACGAGAAACGTTCCTGTATGCCTGTGGACAATGAAAGAAGGAGCGCGCCATGAATATTCGTACCCTGATCCCCGCAATCCTGCTCGCCGTGGCCGCCAGCGGCTGTGCCACCTGGGAAGGCATGTCGGCGCGTGAGCGCAGCGCCGCGATCGGCGCCGGCGTCGGCGGCGTGGCCGGCGCGGTCGTGACCGACGGCGGCGTGCTCGGCACCGTCGGCGGTGCCGCCATCGGCGGCGTCATCGGCGACCAGATCGGCAAGCACAAGAACTGAGCAGGGGCGGGCGCGCACGTCGCCGTCCGCCAAGACCCTACTTCCTCTCTCCTCATTCGGGGCATCGACGCCGCAGCGCGGCCGACGTGCCCCGTTTTCTTGTGACCGCGCCTCGAGCGCGACGCTGCGCTTCAGCGTCAGCCCCGTGCGCGGCTTCGAACACGCGCGGTGCATTCGGCCCGTTCGCCGCGCGGATTGTTCGGATAAATTGGGTACAATCCATTCTACCAAGATCAGGACTTCGCCCATGGACGCCCCCACCGCAATCTCCAAGCCCGATGCCGAGGAAATCGCCGAGCGCATCACCAACGCGGTGATGGAGCATCGCCTGCCGCCCGGCATCAAGCTCGTCGAGGAGCGGCTCGCCTCGGCCTTCGGCGTCAGCCGGACCAAGATCCGCCAGGCCCTGACCCTGCTCGCCAACGAAGGCCTGGTGAAGCTGCAGCCCAACCGTGGCGCCTACATCGCCAGCCCGACCGTGCGCGAGGCGATGGACCTGTTCGCCACGCGCCGCCTGCTCGAGCCCGAAGTGGTGCGCAACGTCATCGCGCGCGCGACCAAGAGCGACCTCGCCCGCCTGCGCAAGCACCTCGCGCTCGAGGCCGAGGCCCATGCCCGCCACGACCGCCGCGCCATCATCAAGCTCTCCGGCGCCTTCCACATCCTGCTCGCGGAAGTCGGCGGCAACAGCTTCATCCTCAAGCTGATGAACGAACTCTGCCCGCTCACCTGCCTGATCATCGCCCTCTACGACTCGCCCAACACGCCGGCCTGCCCGGAGGACGAGCACACGCCGATCGTCGACGCGATCGAGCGCCGCGACATCGAGCACGCCGTGCGCCTGATGCTCGAGCACCTCGGCCATGTCGAGCGGGAGTTGCAGCTCGGCGGCGAGGGCAGGCAGGAAATCTGCTGGGACCAGATGTTCGGCTGACCCCACCCCATCGCCTTCCACGCCCGCGCGCCCGGCACCGCCCTGCGGTCCGGGCGCGCG
>JANJTU010000252.1 GCA_024710965.1 Thauera sp.
GTCAACTCCAGGCATTAAAATTTAATGTTTCGCGTTTTGGGGTAGACGGATGGCCCGTATTGCTGGGGTAAACATTCCCAATCACAAGCATGCCGAGATCGCGCTGACCGCCATCTATGGGATCGGCCGTTCGCGTGCTCAGAAAATCTGCGACGCCGCCGGTGTCGGGCGTTCGGCGAAGATCAAGGATCTGACCGAATCGGACATGGAGAAGCTGCGTGACGAAGTCGGTCGCTTCGTTGTCGAAGGCGATCTGCGTCGTGAAGTGACGATGAACATCAAGCGACTGATGGACCTGGGCTGCTATCGCGGCGTCCGTCATCGTCGCGGCCTGCCGTTGCGTGGTCAGCGTACCCGCACGAATGCGCGTACCCGCAAGGGGCCGCGCAAGGCGATCGCCGGCAAGAAGTAATAGGAACCGATAATGGCTAAGACTGCAACGAAGGTTCGTAAGAAGATCAAGAAGAATGTGGCCGAAGGCATCGCCCACATTCACGCGAGCTTCAACAATACGATCATCACCATCACCGACCGTCAGGGCAACGCGCTGTCGTGGGCGACGTCGGGCGGCGCGGGCTTCAAGGGCTCGCGCAAGAGCACGCCGTTCGCGGCCCAGGTGGCGGCCGAGGCTGCCGGCAAGGTCGCCGTGGAGTGCGGCGTCAAGAATCTCGAGGTTCGCATCAAGGGGCCCGGCCCCGGTCGCGAATCTTCCGTGCGTGCGCTGAATGCGCTGGGGATCAAGATTTCCAGCATCACGGACATCACCCCCATCCCGCACAACGGCTGCCGTCCGCCCAAGAAGCGCCGTATCTGACAAGGAGTTGAAGCGTGGCTCGTAATCTCGATCCCAAGTGCCGTCAGTGCCGTCGCGAAGGCGAAAAGCTGTTCCTGAAGGGCGAAAAGTGTTTTACCGACAAATGCGCCATTGAGCGCCGCGCCTATGCGCCGGGCCAGCATGGCCAGCGTTCCGGCCAGCGTTTGTCGGGTTATGGCGTGCAACTGCGTGAGAAGCAGAAGATCCGCCGCCTGTACGGCGTGCTGGAGCGTCAGTTCCGCAAGACCTATGTCGAAGCCGATCGTCGCCGCGGGCAGACCGGCGAGAACCTGCTCCAGCTGCTCGAGGGCCGCCTGGACTCCGTCGCTTACCGTATGGGTTTTGGCGCCTCGCGTGCCGAAGCACGCCAGGTCGTGCGTCACAACGGCGTGCTCGTCAATGGCAAGCGTGTCAACATCCCGTCGTACGTGGTGCGTCCGGGCGATGTGGTGCAGTTGACCGATCGTGCTCGCGGTCACCTGCGTGTCAAGGCTGCGCTGGAAGCGGCCGAGTCGCGCGGCTTCCCGGAGTGGCTGGAAGTCGACGCGAAAGCCGGGAAAGGCGTGTTCAAGGCCTATCCGGTGCGCGCCGAACTGCCCCCAACGATCAATGAAGGCCTGGTGGTGGAGCTGTACTCCCGTTGATCGGGAGGACTGATCCTCTTCTAGTTCCGAGGGAATGCTGATGCAAAGCAATGCACTGCTGAAACCGCGCATCATCGACGTCCAGAGCGCCTCGCCGGTCCAGGCGCGGGTGACGATGGAGCCGTTCGAGCGCGGCTTCGGCCACACGCTGGGGAATGCGCTGCGGCGCATTCTTCTGTCGTCGCTGCCCGGTCATGCTGCGACCGAAGTGGCGATCGAAGGAGTGCTGCACGAGTACTCCACGCTGGACGGCGTCCGCGAAGACATGGTTGACCTGCTGCTCAACCTCAAGGGTGTGGTCTTCAAGCTGCACAACCGCAGCGAGGCGATGCTGCGCCTGACCAAATCGGGCGAGGGCGTGGTGACCGCCGCCGACATCGAGGTCGGGCACGACGTCGAGATCATCAACCCGGAGCATGTCATTGCGCACATCGCGCCCGGTGGCAAGATCGACATGCAGATCAAGGTCGAGGAAGGTCGCGGCTACGTGCCTGGCAACGTGCGCCCGGTCAATGCCGAGAGCAAGACGATCGGCCGCATCGTGCTCGATGCGTCCTTCGGCCCGGTGCGTCGCGTCAGCTACCTGGTGGAAAGTGCGCGCGTCGAGCAGCGCACCGACCTCGACCGTCTGGTCATCGACATCGAGACCAACGGTGCGGTGGATCCGGAAGAGGCGATCCGCTACGCGGCCCGGGTGCTGATGGACCAGCTCTCCGTGTTCGCGGATCTCGAAGGGACGCCGGCGGTGGCCCAGCAGGAAAAGACGCCGACCATCGATCCGGTGCTGCTGCGTCCGGTCGACGATCTGGAACTGACGGTGCGTTCGGCCAACTGCCTGAAGGCCGAGAACATCTACTACATCGGCGACCTGATCCAGCGTACCGAAACCGAGCTGCTGAAGACCCCGAACCTGGGGCGCAAGTCGCTCAACGAGATCAAGGAAGTGTTGGCCTCGCGCGGGCTGACCCTGGGCATGAAACTGGAAAACTGGCCGCCGGCCGGGCTTGAGAAGCTCGGTTGAGACGCCGGGCAAGTGAGGAATTGAAATGCGTCACCGTAATGGTCTTCGCAAGCTGAATCGTACCAGCAGCCACCGCCAGGCGATGTTTCGCAACATGGCCAACTCGCTGCTGCGTCACGAAGTGATCAAGACGACGCTGCCGAAGGCGAAGGAACTGCGTCGCGTTGTCGAGCCGATGATCACGCTGGGCAAGAAGCCCAGCCTGGCCAACCGCCGCCTGGCGTTCAATCGCCTGCGCGACCGCGACATGGTCGTCAAGCTGTTCGACGAGTTGGGCCCGCGCTATGCCAACCGCAATGGCGGCTACCTGCGCATCCTGAAGTTCGGTTTCCGCGACGGCGACAACGCGCCGATGGCGCTGATCGAGCTGCTGGACCGTCCGGAAGGCGAGGCGGTGGAAGTGGAAGCTGAAGCCGCCTGAGCGGTGGGCGGCTGTGCGGGAGGCCCCCAAAGGGGGGTGTTCTGCGGAAGGAACCGGGTCGAGGCCCGGTTTTTTTTCGGCCATACACCTGGGTTAAGCTGACGGCAGGATGAGCAAGGCTCAAAGACGGAGGACTGGCATGGGGGTAACGCTCGTAACCGGCGGCGCCGGGTACATTGGCTCGCATACCTGCGTGGAGTTGCTGTGCGCGGGGCGGGACGTGGTGATCGTCGATGACCTGTCGAATGCCTCACCGGAGGCAGTGCGGCGCATCGAGGAACTCGGGGGGCGGAGCCTGTCCGCCTTCGTGCGCGCCGACGTGCGTGACCGCGCGCGCCTCGGGCAGGTCTTCGCCGAGCACGAGGTGGAGGCGGTGATCCACTTCGCGGCGAAGAAGGCGGTGGGCGAATCGGTGGCACAGCCGCTCGCCTATTACGACAACAATCTGCAGGGCCTGCTCAGTCTGCTCCATTGCATGGACGCGGCCGAGGTGCGGGCGCTGGTGTTCAGCTCGTCGGCCACCGTGTACGGCGACCCGGCGCGCGTGCCAATCGACGAGAGCTTCCCCACCACGGCGACCAATCCGTACGGCTGGACCAAGCTCATGGGCGAGCAGATCCTGCGCGACCTCGCCGCCTCCGATCCGCGCTGGCACGTGGCCCTGCTGCGCTACTTCAACCCGGTCGGCGCCCATGCGAGCGGGCGCATCGGCGAGGACCCGGAAGGGCTGCCGAACAACCTGATGCCCTACGTCAGCCAGGTTGCGGTCGGCCGCCTGCCGCAGCTGCGCGTTTTCGGCGACGACTATCCGACACCGGATGGCACCGGCGTGCGCGATTACATCCATGTCGTCGACCTGGCGCTGGGCCACCTGCGGGCGCTGGAGCGGATCGCGCAGTTGCCAGGCGTCACGACGCTCAATCTCGGCACCGGGCGCGGCTACAGCGTGCTGGAGATGGTGCAGGCCTTCGAGCGCGCCTCAGGCCGACCCGTGCCGTACGAGATCGTGGCGCGCCGCGCGGGCGACATCGCCGCCTGCTGGGCGGACCCGTCGCGCGCGGCCGAAGTGCTCGGCTGGCGCGCCGAGCGCGACCTGGCTGCGATGTGCGAAGACAGCTGGCGCTGGCAGCGCCTCAACCCGCAGGGTTACCGCGGCGAGGGTGACCCCACCTGAGGCTGGGCGTCGCCGAGCACCTTGCGCAGGTAGCGTCCGGTGTGGCTGGCGGGGTGGGCGGCGACCGCTTCGGGCGTGCCGCTGCACACCACGGTGCCGCCGCCATCGCCGCCCTCCGGCCCCATGTCGATCAGCCAGTCGGCGGTCTTGATGACATCGAGGTTGTGTTCGATGACGACGATGGTGTTGCCGTGGTCGCGCAGGCGGTGGAGCACGCCGAGCAGCAGCTCAATGTCCTGGAAGTGCAGACCGGTCGTGGGCTCGTCGAGGATGTAGAGGGTGCGGCCGGTGTCGCGCTTGGAGAGCTCGAGCGCGAGCTTCACGCGCTGCGCCTCGCCGCCCGACAGCGTGGTCGCGCTCTGGCCGAGGCAGATGTAGCCGAGGCCGACGTCCATCAGCGTCTCGAGCTTGCGCGCCACGCCCGGCACCGGGCGGAAGAACTCCAGCGCCTGTTCGACCGTCATCTCCAGCACTTCCTGGATGCTGCGCCCCTTGTAGCGGATCTCCAGCGTTTCGCGGTTGTAGCGCTTGCCGTGGCAGACGTCGCAGGGCACGTACATGTCGGGCAGGAAGTGCATCTCGACCTTGATCAGGCCGTCGCCCTGGCAGGCCTCGCAGCGTCCGCCACGCACGTTGAAGGAGAAGCGCCCCGGGCTGTAGCCGCGCGCGCGCGCTTCCGGCACGCCGGCGAACAGTTCGCGGATCGGCGTCAGCAGGCCGGTGTAGGTCGCGGGGTTGGAGCGTGGCGTGCGCCCGATCGGCGACTGGTCGACGTTGATCACCTTGTCGAAGGCCTCCAGCCCTTCGATCGCCTCATGCGCCGCGGGCTCGGTGTTCGAGCCGTACAGCCGGTGCGCGGCCGCGGCGGCCAGGGTGTCGTTGATCAGCGTCGACTTGCCCGAGCCGGACACGCCGGTTACGCAGGTGAAGAGGCCCAGCGGCAGTTCCACATCGACGTCCTTCAGGTTGTTGCCGCGCGCGCCGACGATGCGCAGCATGCGCTCCGCGGCCGGCGCGACGCGCTTCGACGGCACCGCGATGCGGCGCCGTCCCGCCAGATAGGCACCGGTGAGCGAGTCGGGGTGGGCGATGACCTCGGCCGGGCTGCCGTGGGCGATGATGTGGCCGCCGTGCGCGCCGGCGCCGGGGCCCATGTCCACGAGGTAGTCGGCGCTGCGGATCGCGTCCTCGTCGTGCTCGACGACGATCACGGTGTTGCCGAGGTCGCGCAGCTGGCCCAGGGTGGCGAGCAGGCGATCGTTGTCGCGCTGGTGCAGGCCGATCGAGGGCTCGTCGAGCACGTACATGACGCCGGTCAGGCCCGAGCCGATCTGGCTCGCCAGCCGGATGCGCTGGGCCTCGCCACCCGACAGGGTGTCGGCCGAGCGGTCGAGCGCCAGGTAGTCGAGGCCGACGTTGATCAGGAAGCTCAGGCGGTCGGCGATCTCCTTGACGATCTTGTCCGCCACCTGCGCGCGCGCGCCGGCAAGCTGCAGGCCGGCGAAGAAGCGCCGGCATTCGCCCAGCGGCAGCCGGCTCACCGCCGGCAGTGCCCGTCCGCCGATCAACACGTGGCGCGCGTCGGCACGCAGGCGGGTACCGCCGCAGGCCGGGCAGGGCCGGGTGGCGCGGTACTTGGTCAGCTCCTCGCGCACCGCCACCGAGTCGGTCTCGCGGTAGCGGCGTTCGAGGTTCGGGATGATGCCTTCGAAGGGATGCTCCTTCACCACCATGCGGCCGTTGTCGGCCATGTAGCGAAAGCCGATCTTGTCGCGGCCGGAACCGTGCAGCACGACTTCGCGCACCCGCTCGGGCAGGCTGGCGAACGCGGCCTCGATGTCGAAGCCGTAATGCGCGGCGAGGCTCGCCAGCATCTGGAAGTAGAACTGGTTGCGCCGGTCCCAGCCGCGGATCGCGCCGGCGGCGAGCGAGAGCTCGGGGTGGGCGACCACGCGCGCCGGGTCGAAGAAGTCCACCTGGCCGAGGCCGTCGCACTTCGGGCAGGCGCCGGCCGGGTTGTTGAACGAGAACAGCCGCGGCTCGAGCTCGGCGAGCGCGAAGCTGCACACCGGGCAGGCGAAGCGGGCGGAGAACAGGTGCTCGCGCCCGCTGTCCATCTCCACCGCGATCGCGCGGCCGTCGGCGTGCGTCAGCGCGGTCTCGAAGGACTCCGCCAGCCGGCTGCGCAGATCGGCGCGCACCTTGAGGCGGTCGATCACGAGCTCGACGTCGTGCCGCCGTCCCTTCTCCAGCGCCGGCAGGCTGTCGAGCTCGTGCACCGCGCCATCGACGCGCACGCGCACGAAGCCCTGTGCACGCAGCTCGGCGAAGAGGTCGTGCTGCTCGCCCTTGCGCCCGGCGATCACCGGGGCGAGGATCATCAGCCGCGTATCCTCGGGCAGCGCCAGCACGTGATCGACCATCTGCGCCACGCTCTGCGCCTCGAGCGCATGCTCGGGGTGATCGGGGCAGTGCGGCGTGCCGGCGCGGGCATAGAGCAGGCGCAGGTAGTCGTGGATTTCGGTGACGGTGCCCACGGTGGAGCGCGGGTTGTGGCTGGTCGCCTTCTGCTCGATCGAGATCGCCGGCGACAGGCCTTCGATCAGGTCCACGTCCGGCTTTTCCATCAGCTGCAGGAACTGGCGCGCGTAGGCCGACAGCGACTCCACGTAGCGGCGCTGGCCTTCGGCGTACAAGGTGTCGAAGGCGAGCGAGGACTTGCCCGAGCCCGACAGCCCGGTGATCACCGTCAGGCGGTTGCGCGGCAGATCGACGCTGATGTTCTTCAGGTTGTGGGTGCGGGCACCGCGGATGCGGATCTCGTCCATGGCGGCAGAAAGGCAGAGGCGAACCCGGCACTATAAAGACAAGCGCGGAGCGGGCCAATGTTAGAATTCCGCTCCTTGTCGAACCCCGGTTTCCCCGCATGTCCGTTTCTCCGCGCGATCCGATGACGTCTGCAGAGCGCCGCGCCGGCATCAGCCTGGCGGCGATCTTCGCGCTGCGCATGCTCGGCCTGTTCCTGATCCTGCCGGTGTTCGCGGTGCACGCGGCGGGCATCCCCGGCGGCGACAACCTGACCCTGGTGGGGCTGGCGATCGGCGCCTACGGCCTCACCCAGGCCTGCCTGCAGATCGCCTACGGCGCGGCCTCCGACCGCTTCGGGCGCAAGCCGGTGATCCTCTTCGGCCTTGTGCTCTTCGTCGCCGGCAGCGTCGTCGCCGCGCTCGCCGACGGCATCCACACCATCATCATCGGCCGCGTGCTGCAGGGCGCAGGCGCGATCTCGGCCGCGGTCACCGCGCTTGCCGCCGACCTCACGCGCGACCAGCACCGCACCAAGGTCATGGCGATGATCGGCTCGAGCATCGGCCTCGTCTTCGCGCTGTCGATGGTCGCCGCGCCGCTGCTCTACGCCGCGATCGGCATGGACGGCATCTTCTGGCTCACCGCGGTGCTTGCCGCCGGCGCCATGGGGGTGCTGCTGTGGGTCGTGCCCGCGGCGCCGCCGGTGCCGCGCGCCAACGGCGGGCGCTTCATCGACGTGCTGCGCGACCCGCAGCTGATGCGGCTCAACTTCGGCGTGTTCGCGCTGCACCTGATCCAGACCACGCGGTGGGGCATGGTGCCGGCCGCCCTCGTCAGCAGCGGAGGCCTGGCGGTGCCCGAGCACTGGAAGGTCTACCTGCCGGCGGTGCTGCTGTCCTTCGTCGTCATGGTGCCGGCGGTGATCGTCGCCGAGCGCCACAACCAGATGAAGACGGTATTCAATGCCGCGGTCGCGCTGCTCGCCCTGGTGCAGTTCGGGCTGTGGCTGTTTGGCGATGCGCTGATACCATTGGCATTGCTGCTGACGCTCTTCTTCGTCGCCTTCAACGTGCTCGAGGCCACCCAGCCGTCGTGGATCTCGCGCATCGCGCCGGCGCATGCGAAGGGCACGGCGCTCGGCGTCTACAACACGCTGCAGTCGATCGGCCTGTTCCTCGGCGGCGTGCTCGGCGGCTGGCTCGGCCAACGCTTCGGCGCCGGCGCGGTCAGCCTGGTGTGCGGCGGCCTGGCGCTGGCGTGGCTCGCCCTGTCCGCAGGCATGAACCCCCCGCCGGTGCGCGTGACGCCCGTCCCGGCGCGCAACTGAACCCTGTCGCGGCCGGTGCATCTGACACTTGCCGCACCCAGCACTCAAAGGAGAAACGGATGGCATCCGTGAACAAAGTCATCCTGATCGGCAACCTCGGCGCCGATCCGGAAAGCCGCTTCGCCCCCTCGGGCGACGCGATCTGCAACATCCGCCTCGCCACCACCGAGAACTGGCGCGACAAGAGCACCGGCGAACGGCGCGAAGCCACCGAGTGGCACCGCGTCTCCTTCTACGGCAAGCTCGCCGAGATCGCCGGCCAGTACCTGCGCAAGGGCAGCCAGGTGTACATCGAGGGCAGCCTGCGCACGCGCAAGTGGCAGGACCAGAACGGCCAGGAGCGCTACACCACCGAGATCCGCGCCGACGAGATGAAGATGCTCGGCCGCCGCGAAGGCGGCGATGCGCCGATGCGTCAGTCCGACGGCGGCTTCGACGCCGCACCCGCGCCGCGCGCCCAGGCGCCGCGCCCGCAGGCGCAGCCGGCGCCGGCACCGTCGCAGGGCTCGTCGCAGGCTTCGTCCGGCTTCGGCGACTTCGACGACGACATCCCGTTCTAGGCGCGAGCGGCCGCGGCCAACGCGGCCGCAGCCCGGGCCCGAGGGATGGCCGACCCCGGAGAAGGCAGTTTGAGGAGGGAGACTTCATGCAGAACCTGATCAGTCATCCGCACGGCATCTACGCGGTGGACTCCGGCTACGGCCGGCCGCAGCTCGCGGCGATCCACATCGTCGTTCAGGATGGCCACGCCGCGGTCGTCGACACCGGCAGCAACGCCTCGGTGCCGCGCGTGCTCGGCGCCTTGGCGGCGCTCGGCATCGCGCCCGAGGCGGTGGACTGGGTCATGCTGACCCACATTCACCTCGACCATGCCGGCGGCGCCGGCAGCCTGATGTGTGCACTGCCCAAGGCCAAGCTGGTGGTCCATTCGCGCGGCGTGCGCCACATGGTCGACCCGAGCCGGCTGTGGGAAGGCACGGCCGCGGTGTATGGCGCCGAGCGCGCCTTCGAGCTCTACGGCCGGCTGGTGCCGGTCGCCGCGGAGCGCATCGTCGCCGCGACCGATGGCCTCGAGTTGCGGCTGGGCAACCGGCGCTTGCGCATCTTCGACACCCCGGGCCACGCCCGCCACCACGTCTGCATCTGGGACGAAGGCGCGCACGCCTTCTTCACCGGCGACACCTTCGGCCTGTCCTACCGCGAACTCGATGTGGACGGCCGCGCCTTCATCCTGCCGACGACGACGCCGACCCAGTTCGACCCGGAGGCGATGCACGCCTCGATCGACCGCATGCTGGCGATGCAGCCGCAGGCGATGTACCTGACCCACTTCAGCCGCGTCACCGACGTCGCTCGTCTCGGCGCCGACCTGCACCGCCTGATCGACACCATGGTCGCGGTGGCGGAAGCCGCGCGCGGCGAAGGCGTGGCGCGCCACGTCGAGATCCTCGCCGGGCTCGAGCAGGTGATGCGCGAGGAGGCGGCGCGTCAAGGCTGGACGCTGCCCGAGGAAGAGGCGCTCGAGCTGCTGCGCATGGACCTCGAGCTCAACGCCCAGGGCCTGGGCGTGTGGCTCGACAGCCGCGCGCTCGAAGCCCAGGTGGCGTGAGCCGGGCCGGCGCGGGGCGTTCGTCATGAGCATGCTGATGTCGTCGGGGCCGCAGGCCGCGGCGTCGCCTGGCGATTTCGGCGGAGCGGCGGCCGAGGTCGATGCCGCGCGCCGCTTCGGCGGCATCGACCGCCTCTACGGCAGCGGCGCGGCGCAGGCGCTGGCGCGTGCCCACGCCTGCGTCATCGGCATCGGCGGCGTCGGCTCGTGGGCGGCGGAGGCGCTCGCGCGCAGCGGCGTCGGCCGCCTGACGCTGATCGACCTCGACCACGTCGCCGAATCGAACATCAACCGCCAGGTCCATGCGCTCGAGGCCACGCTCGGCCAGGCGAAGGTGCTGGCGATGGCGGAACGCATCGCTGCGATCAATCCGCGGTGCCGGGTCGAGCTCGTCGAGGACTTCCTCACCGCCGACAACGCCGAGGCGCTGCTGGCGGGCTTCGATGCGGTCATCGACGCCATCGACAACGTCCGTGCCAAGGTGGCGATCGCCGCCACCTGCCGCGCGCGCCGGCTGCCGCTGGTGATGGCGGGCGGGGCGGGCGGCAAGCTCGATCCGGCGCGCATCTGCATCGACGACCTCGCGCGCACGCTGCAGGACCCGCTGCTGTCCAAGGTGCGCGCCCGCCTGCGCAAGGAGCATGGCTTCACCCGCGACCCGAAGAAGCGCTTCGGCATCGAGACGGTGTTTTCCACCGAGCCGCTGCGCTTGCCGACGCCCGCCGCCTGCGACATCGGCGAGCACGCCGCCGGCATGACGGCGCCCGGCCCGCACGGCCTGGCCTGTGCCGGCTACGGGTCGAGCATGGCGGTCACCGCCAGCGTCGGCCTGTTCTGCGCTTCGCGGGCGATCGAGCACCTGCTGCGCGCGGGGCGTGGGCGCGGCAGCGATTGAAGCGGCCGAAGCTGGAACACGGGTGACGGCGTGGCGGCGTCCGCTGTCGCCTGAATCCGGCATCGATGCAAGAACCCGCGCCCATTGCGCGACTGTCACCCTATCTCCCGGAGCAGCCGGCATGAATGCAGTACCGAGTAACGACGATCAGGCGGTGGTGCTGTTCGGCCACGGTGCGCGCGACCCGGAGTGGGCGGGACCGATGCGGCGCATCCGCGATCAGCTGCTTGCTGCGCCCGGTGCGCCGCGGGTGGAACTCGCCTTTCTCGAGTTCATGCAGCCGACCCTGCCCGAGGCGATTGCGGCGCTGGCCACCGCGGGGGCAAAGCGCATCGCCGTGGTGCCGATCTTCCTTGCCCAGGGCGGACACCTGAAGCGCGATCTGCCCCTGCTGGTGGACGCCGCTCGTGAGGCCCACCCGGGCTGCGACATCCGCCTCGCCACCGCGGCCGGGGAGGCCGAGGCGGTCGTGGTGGCCATGGCGGATTACGCCCGCGCCTGCCTGCGCTGAAGTCTGCCGCCACGCTGCCCGGCAGCGTTTCCCTGCAGAGCCGACGAGGTGCTTGCGCTTCATATCTATAAGCATATACTTATAAATATGAAGCATACAGTCAGCCGTCTTCCCGTGCGTGTCGCCGCGCTCCTTGCCCTGCTCGTCGCCACCGCGGTGGGTGCCGAGGTGCCCACCGTCCGCGTCGAAGCACGCGTGCTGGCGCCGTCCACGGCGGCCGAGGCAACGATCGAGGCCGTCCATCAGGCCACGCTCGCCGCCCAGGTGGCGGGCCGGATCGTCGAGCTGGCGGTCGATGCGGGCGACCGCGTCCGCCGCGGCCAGGTCCTGCTGCGCATCGATGCGGCCGAATCGGCGGCGGCGGTGGCGGCGGCCGATGCCGGGGTCGCCAGCGCCGAGAGCGCGCTCCTCAATGCCCGCGCCGAATACGAGCGCGCGCGCAGCCTGGTGGAGCGCAAGTTCCTCAGCCAGTCCGCGCTCGATGCCGCGCGCACCCGCTTCCAGGCCGCCGAGGCGCAACTACGCGCGGCACGGGCGTCGCGCGTGCAGGCGGCGACGGTGCAGGGCTACACCGCGGTGGTGTCGCCGCTCGACGGCCTCGTCGCCGCGCGCCACGTCGAGGCGGGCGAGATGGCCCAGCCCGGCCGCGTGCTGCTCACCGTCTATGATCCCGCGCAGATGCGCGCCGTGGTCGATCTGGCGCCGCAGCGCCTGGCCGCGCTCGGCGCCGGCCCGCTGCGCGCCAGCGTCGAGCTCGGCGCCGGCGGGCGGCTGGTCGAGGCCGCCGGCGTGAGCCTGCTGCCCGCGGCCGATGCGCGCACCCACACCGTGCGTGCGCGCGTTGAGCTGCCGGCGGGTACCGCGGGCGTGCTGCCCGGCAGCTTTGCCCGCGTGCACTTCCATGGCGCCGCCGGGCCGCAGGCTGGCGGTGGGCCGGTGCTGATCCCGGCCACCGCCGTGCTGCGTCGCGGCGAGCTCACCGCGGTCTATGTCGCCGACGGCGCGGGCGGCTTCGCGCTGCGCCAGATCCGCCTCGGCCGGGCGGTGCCGGGCGAGGCGGTCGAGGTGCTCGCCGGCCTGCAGGGCGGCGAGACGATCGCGCTCGATCCGGTGCAGGCCGGCATCCAGGCCGGCACGGCCGCACGCTGAGGCCGGAGGCGACGATGACATCCCGCCTCGGCATCGCCGGCCGCATCGCCGCCGGCTTCCAGCGCAACGCGATCACGCCGCTGCTGGCGCTGGTGCTGCTGCTCGCGGGCATCTTCGCCACCCTGGTGACGCCGAAGGAAGAGGAGCCGCAGATCGACGTCACGATGGCGAACGTGCTCGTGCCCTTTCCGGGCGCTTCGGCGCGCGACGTCGATGCGCTGGTGGCGCGGCCGGCCGAGCAGGTGCTGTCGCGTATCGCCGGCGTCGAGCACGTCTACACCGTGTCACGGCCCGGCCTGGCGGTCATCACGGTGCAGTTCGAGGTCGGCGTGCCGAACCAGACCGCGCTCGTGCGCCTGTACGACACCGTGCATTCGCACGCCGACTGGCTGTCGCCGCAGCTCGGGGTGGGCACGCCGCTGATCAAGCCGAAGGGCATCGACGACGTGCCCATCGTCAGCTTCACCTTCTGGACCGCGGATGCGGCGCGTGCCGGCTTCGAACTGCAGCAGGTCGCGCGCGCGACCGAAACCGAACTGAAGCGCCTCGCCGGCACGCGCGACGTCGTCACCGTCGGCGGCCCCGGCCACGTCATCCGCGTCAACATGGACACCGAGCGCATGAATGCGCATGGCGTCACCGCGCAGGACCTGCGCGCCGCGCTGCAGCTCGCCAACGCCTCGCAGCCGGCCGGCAGCCTCGTCGCCGGCAACCGCGAGGTGCTGGTGCAGACCGGCACCTACCTCGAGTCCGCCGAGGACGTGCGCCGGCTCGTCGTCGGCGTGCAGGACGCCAAGCCGGTGTTCCTGCGCGACGTCGCCGAAGTCCTCGACGGCCCCGCCCAGCCGTCGCAGTACGTCTGGTTCGGGACCGGCGCCGCCGCCGGTGCGCGCGGCATCGCAGCGCGCGGCCTGTTTCCGGCGGTGACGCTGGCGATCTCGAAGAAGCCCGGCGCCAACGCCGCCGATGTCGCGCAGGCGGCGATCGAGCGCGTCGAAGGCCTGCGCGGCGCGCTGATCCCCGACGGCGTGGAAGTGACCGTGACGCGCGACTACGGCAAGACCGCCAACGACAAGGCCAGCCAGCTCATCGGCAAGCTCGCCTTCGCCACCGCGGCGGTCGTGGCGCTGGTGTTCTTCGCGCTGGGCCGGCGCGAGGCCGTGATCGTCGGCATCGCCGTGTCGCTGACGCTGGCGGCGACGCTGTTCGCCTCCTGGGCCTGGGGCTTCACCCTCAACCGGGTATCGTTGTTCGCCCTGATCTTCTCGATCGGCATCCTCGTGGACGACGCCATCGTGGTGGTCGAGAACATCCACCGCTGGCACACGCTCGAGCCGGCCACGCCGCTGTGGCGGCTGATACCGAAGGCGGTCGACGAGGTCGGCGGGCCGACGATCCTCGCCACCTTCACCGTGATCGCGGCGCTGCTGCCGATGGCCTTCGTCACCGGCCTGATGGGGCCCTACATGAGCCCGATCCCGATCAACGCCTCGATGGGCATGTTCATCTCGCTCGTGGTCGCCTTCGTCGTCACGCCCTGGCTGGCGCAGAAGCTGCTCGCCGGCGGCGGTGCCCACCACGAGGGCGAGGACAAGCTGACCCGGCGCCTCGACGGCCTCTTCCGCCGCATCATGACGCCGATGCTCGACGCCGGGCGCGGCGCGCGCAACCGCCTGCTGCTGTGGCTGGCGGTGTTCGCGCTGATCGGCGCCTCGGTCGCGCTGCCGCTGCTCCAGCTCGTGGTCATGAAGATGCTGCCCTTCGACAACAAGAGCGAGTTCCAGGTCGTGCTCGACATGCCGGTCGGCACGCCGGTGGAGGAGACCGCGCGCGTGCTCAACGAGATCGGCGCCCACCTGGCGGGCGTGCCGGAGGTGACCGACTGGCAGGCCTACGCCGGCACCGCGGCGCCGATCAACTTCAACGGCCTCGTGCGCCAGTATTACCTCAGGAGCGCGCCGGAGCAGGGCGACATCCAGATCAACCTGGTGGAGAAGGCCGCCCGCCACCGCCAGAGCCACGACATCGCGGTGTCGGTGCGCGAGGCCGTTGCCGCGATCGCGCGCCGCAACGGCGGCAATGCCAAGCTCGTCGAGGTGCCGCCCGGCCCGCCGGTGCTGTCGCCGATCGTGGCCGAGATCTACGGCCCCGACTACGACGGCCAGGTCGCGGTGGCGAAGACGGTGCGCGCGGCCTTCGAGGCCACGGCCGACATCGTCGGCGTGGACGACACGGTGGACGAGGACGCGCCCAAGCTGGTGTTGCGCGTCGACCAGGCCAAGGCGGCGCGCATGGGCGTGGCCCAGGCCGACATCGTCGAGGTCGTGCGCCTGGGTCTGTCCGGCGAGGACGTCACCCCGGTGCATGGCGGCGACAACAAGTACGAGATCCCGGTCCGCATCCAGCTGCCGGCGGTGCAGCAGTCCGAGGTCGGCAGGCTGCTGGCGATGCAGGTGCGCGCGCGCGACGGCGCGCTCATCACCATCTCCGAGCTGGTGCAGGTGGCCGAGACGAAGCGCGAGCAGATCCTGTACCGCAAGGACCTGCTGCCGGTCGTGTATGTCACCGGCGACATGGGCGGCGCGCTCGATTCGCCGCTGTACGGCATGTTCGACATCCGCAGCAAGGTCAGGGACATGGCGCTCGCCGGCGCGCCCGGCCTCGCCGGCACGCTTGGCGAGTGGTTCATCAACCCGCCCGCCGATCCTTATGCCGGCTACCAGCTGAAGTGGGATGGCGAGTGGCAGATCACCTATGAGACCTTCCGCGACATGGGCGCGGCCTACGCCGTGGGCCTGATCCTGATCTACCTGCTGGTGGTGGCGCAGTTCCGCAGCTACCTCGTGCCGCTCGTGATCATGGCGCCGATCCCGCTCACCATCGTCGGCGTCATGCCCGGGCACGCGCTCTTCGGCGCGCAGTTCACCGCCACCTCGATGATCGGCATGATCGCGCTCGCCGGCATCATCGTGCGCAACTCGATCCTGCTCGTCGACTTCGTCAATCAGCAGCTGCGCGAAGGCATGGCGTTCGACGAGGCGGTGATCCGCGCCGCCGCGGTGCGCGCCAAGCCGATCGGCCTCACGGCGCTGGCGGCGATGATCGGCGCGATCTTCATCCTCGACGACCCGATCTTCAACGGCCTCGCGCTCAGCCTGATCTTCGGCGTCTTCGTCTCCACCGTGCTCACCCTGGTGGTGATCCCGGTGCTCTACTACGCGGCCATGCGCGGCCGCGTCGCGCAACTGCAGGCCGCTCCGGAGGAGTCATGAGCATGAACACCAACCAGTATGTGCGCGCCTTCGCCGGCGGCTTCGTGCTGATCTCGCTCGCGCTCGGCGTCGAGGCCTCGCCGCTGTTCGTCAGCAAGCACTTCCTCTGGTTCACCGCCTTCGTCGGCGCCAACCTGCTGCAGAGCGCCTTCACCGGCTTCTGTCCGCTCGAGAACCTCCTGCACCGCTGCGGCGTGAAGGATTGAGCGGAGCGGGGCGCGTGCCGCGGCTAGAATCGGGGCTCCGCATTCCGTCGCCGATCAGCCATGACCGCCCGCCCCGTCCATCAGGATCGCCGCCTCGACCGGCGCATTCCGCTCGAATGCCCGGCCTTCATCCACTTGCGCAACGGCGAGCGCATCGCGGCGATCTGCACCGAGCTCGGCGTCGGCGGCATGACGCTGCAGACGAGCTATGTGCCAGGCGAGGCCGAGGTGCTGGAAGTCGAGGTCCTCACGCCGGGCCGAGATGCGGCGCGTCCGCCGCTGGTGGCGAAGCTCGCGGTGCGGCGCTGCAACGCGCTCGGCGGCGGGCGCTACGAGCTCGGCGGGCAGATCGTGCGCGTGGTCGGCTGAATCGACCCGCGTCGGACGGCCCAACGAGGCGCCGCGGCGCGGGCTGCCACGCTGGCGGAGTGGGGGCGCGCGTGGCCGCGCTGAAGGCGGCAGCCGGTGCTATGCGCGGCGCAGCAGCATCCAGGCGGCGAACGCGATCACCGCGCCGAAACTGACGAGCGACCAGTTGGCGATCGACAGGCCGAGGAAGGTCCAGTCCACCGCTGCACAGTCGCCCGCGCCGCGGAAGATCATCGGCAGCGATTCGGCGAGCGGGAAACTCTCCAGCATGAACTCCAGGCCGGGGCCGCATTCCGGGATCTCGGGCGGGTAGAGCTGCATCCAGCTCTGGCGTGCGGCGATGCTCGCGCCGCCGAGCGCGGCGAGGCCGATCAGCGCGGCATAGACGCGGCCGCCGGCGCGCCCCGGCCCATGCACGCCTGCGACCAGCGCGAGCAGCGCCACGAGCACGAAGGCGTAGCGCTGCATGATGCACATCGGGCAAGGCTCGAGGCCGACCACATGCTGCAGGAAGAGACCGAAGCCGAGCAGGCCGGTGCAGCTGGCGAAGAGGGCGAAGTACAGCGTGCGTGCCGGCAGCCGGCACAGGCGTTGGTAAACGGTCATCGGTGGGGTAAAGGGCGAAAACGCGATTGTAGTGGATGGCGCCGCGAGCGCGTTCGTGTGCCGGGCGGGCAGAAAGTTCCGGCCGTGCCGGGGTCAGGCGCGCGGCCCTTCCTGCGCCAGCGCCGCGGCGAGCATGTCGAGGAAGGCGCGCGTCTTCGCCGGCATCAGCCGCCGCCCGGGGAATACCGCCCACGCGGTGCTCGCCGGCAGGCACCAGTCGGCCAGCACGCGCCGCAGCGCGCCGCGGCGCACGTGGGGCGCGGCGAAGTAGTCGGGCACGGCGGCGATGCCGGCGCCGGCCTGGGCGAGGCGGATCAGCAGTTCGGGCGAGTTCGCCGTCGTGCGCCCCGGCGGCACGCCTTCCCAGCGCCGCTCGCCGTGGCGCAGCGCCCACGCCATCGGCTCGCCGCTGCGGTGCATCAGGCGCAGGCCGTCGTGCTGCATCAGCTCCTCGGGCGTCGCCGGTTCGCCGCGCTCGGCGAGGTAGCGCGGTGCGGCGTAGAGGCCGGCAGGGAAGACCGCGATGCGGCGCGCCGCCAGCAGCGCGTCGTCGGGCAGGTCGCCCATGCGCAGCGCGATGTCGAAGTTCTCCCCGAGCAGGTCCACCCGCCGCGGCGACAGGTCCAGCTCCAGGCTGATCGCCGGGTGCAGGGCGACGAAGGCGGCGAGCATGTCGACCAGCAGCAGGTTGGCGAAGTCGCTCGGCATCGACACCCGCAGCCGGCCGCTGGGGCGGGCCTGGCGGCTCTCGGCGAGCGCGCCGACGGCCTCGACTTCGGCCGCCACCTGGCGCGCATGCTCGAGCAGGGCGTGGCCGAACTCGGTCAGGCTCAGGCGGCGCGTGGTGCGCAGCATCAGGCGTTCGCCGAGGCGCTCCTCGAGCAGCGAGATCCGGCGCGACACGGTGGATTTGGGCAGGCCGAGGCGCTCGGCGGCGCGGCTGAAGCTGCCGTCGTCGGCGACGCGGGCGAAGATCAGCAGGTCGTTGGGGTCGAACTGTTCCATGATGTGAACAATGTTGTGCAGGATGGGGGCTTAATGCGCTCGATTGGCACGATTAGACTCTCCTCACCGTAACGCATCAAGCGATGCAGCCGAAACCCACAGAGGAGAGACGATCATGAACATCCTGCAGATCAACGGCAGTGCCCGCGCCGCAGGCGCCAACTCCACCCGCGTCGCCGACGCCATCGTCGCCCGCCTGCGCGCGGCCGATCCCTCGGCCACGCTGAGCGTGCGCGACCTCGCCCGCGCCCCGCATCCGGCGCTCGACGAAGCCGCGCTCGGCGCGCTCTTCACCCCGGCCGAGCAGCGCACGCCGGAACAGGCCGCGCGTGTCGCCCTCGACGACGCGCTGATCGCCGAAGTGCAGGCCGCCGACGTCATCGTCCTCGGCGTGCCGATGTACAACTTCAGCGTCTCGGTGCAGCTGAAGAACTGGATCGACGCCATCGCCCGCGTCGGCGTCACCTTCCGCTACACCGAAAATGGCCCCGAAGGCCTGCTCAAGGGCAAGAGGGTCTACGTCGCCTTCGCCCGCGGTGGCCGCTACCGCGGCACCGCGGCCGACACGCAGACTCCCTACCTGCAGACCGTGCTCGGCTTCCTCGGCATGAGCGACGTCCGCTTCGTCTATGCCGAAGGCCTGAACATGGGGGCCGAGGCGGCGCAGCAGGGCTTCGCCGAGGCCGAGGCCGACATCGCCGCCGCGCTCGCCTGAGCTGCGCCGCCGGGCGGCGGCATGAACGGCGCCGAGGGCCGCCAGGCGCTGCGGCACGCTGCCCGCCGCTGCCTGGCTTCAGCCGCCCGGCAGCGGCATTTGCGGCCGCGGCACACATCACCACGCGGGGGCGACATGCGTCGCCCCGCCCGAGGAGAATCCGCCATGAACACCCCCCACGACAGCAGGCTCCGCCCCGAAACCGTCGCCCGGCCGCGCGCCGTGGAGCGCCTGGTCGCCGGCCAGGCGACCTCGGACGGCGCCGGGGTCAAGCTGACCCGCGTGCTGACGCAGCCGCTGCAGCGCCGCCTCGACCCCTTCCTGATGCTCGACGCCTTCGGCAGCGACCGCGCCGATGACTACATCGCCGGCTTTCCCGACCATCCGCACCGCGGCTTCGAGACCATCACCTACATGATCGCCGGGCGCATGCGCCACCGCGACAGCGCCGGCCACGAGGGCCTGCTCGAGAACGGCGGCGTGCAGTGGATGACGGCCGGCCGCGGCGTGATCCATTCCGAGATCCCGCAGCAGGAAGAAGGCCTGATGGAAGGCTTCCAGCTGTGGCTGAACCTGCCCGCGCGCGACAAGCTGAGCGCGCCCTGGTACCGCGACTTCGCCGCCGCCGAGCTGCCGCGCTTCGACACCGCCGAGGGCGTCGTGGTGACGGTGATCGCCGGCGCCAGCCACGGCGTCGCCGGCGCGGTCACGCGCGAGGCCACCGCGCCGCTGTACCTCGACCTGCAGCTGCCGGCCGGGGCGCGCTTCGCCCAGGCGCTGCCGGCGGACCACAACGCGTTCCTGTACGTCTATCGCGGCGAGCTCACGGTGGGGGGCACGCGGGTGCCGGCGCAGCGCATGGCGATCCTCGCCAACGCCGCCGACAGCGACGGCGTGCTCATCGAGGCGGGCCCCGAGACCCGCGCGCTGCTGATCGCCGGCCGGCCGCTGCACGAGCCGATCGCCCAGTACGGCCCCTTCGTCATGAACACCGAGCAGGAGATCTACCAGGCGGTCGCCGACTACCGCGCCGGCACGCTGGCCTGAATTCCAGCGGGGGCGCCGCAGCCCGCGGGCGGGCGTCACCGGCTCCGCTCAACGAGGCTGGTCTCGCCAGTCGCGGCCGCGGGCGCACGGGGGGCAAGAGAGCGCCGAGCCGCTGCGGCCGGCGGGCAGCGCGCCGCGGCCGCGTGCGGAGGCGGTCAGCCCCGCGCGAGCGCCTCGAGCGCGGCGACCTGGGCGAGGATCGGTGCGGGGACGGGCAGCTCGCCGGCCAGCATCGCGCGCACCACCGCGGCGTTGTCCGCCACCGAGGGCGCGTCGGGCAGCGTCGCCAGCGGCGGTGCGCCGCCTTCCTCGGCGGCGACGGCGATCGCGGTCGCGCCGTCGATGTACTGCTTGAGCTCCGGGCAGCGGCGCGGGTTGGCGTAGATCTCGCCTTCGGTGCCGCGCAGCAGCATCGCGCGCCCACCGTCGGCGCGCAGGAACTCGTCCATGCGCTCGAGGTACTCCGGATGGGTCACCGCGACCACGCGCACGCTGCGGCCGCGGCAGGGGTCGAGCAGCTTCGCCATCGTGTGTGCGCTGGAGCGCACGCCCATGCGCGGGCGCAGCGCGAGCAGGCGGTCGAGCCCGGGCAGCAGGCGGTCGACGGCGAGACAGGCGATGCGCCGCGCCGCCAGCTGCGCCGAGGCCGCCTGCGCATCGGCCGCCGGCTGCAGGTCGAGCGCGGCGAGCAGCTCGAAGGGGCTGACCCGCGTGTCGAAGTCATGCCGGCCCTGGATCAGCACCGGCACCCCGGCGCGCGCCAGCAGCTGCGCCACCAAC